>RXJV01000001.1 GCA_003963075.1 Burkholderiales bacterium | reverse complement strand
ACCAGCTTCAGGTCGCGCATCACCTTGGTCCAGAAGCGCGCGTACAGCAGGTGCAGGATGGCGTGCTCGATGCCGCCGATGTACTGGTTCATGCCACCCCGGCTGGCGGTGGCCTTGTCGGCCCCCATCCAGTACTTCGTGCCGGCGCCCACCATCGCCTGGTCGTTCGTCGGGTCGCAGTAGCGCATGAAGTACCAGGACGAATCCACGAAGGTGTCCATCGTGTCCGTCTCGCGCTTGGCCGGCTTGCCGCACTTCGGGCAGCCCACGTTCAGGAAGCCGGCATGCTTGTTCAGCGGGTTGCCGCTGCCGTCGGGGATCAGGTCCTCGGGCAGCGTGACGGGCAGATCCTTCTCGGGCACGGGCACGACGCCGCAGTCATCGCAGTGGATGATGGGGATCGGCGTGCCCCAGTAGCGCTGGCGGCTGATGCCCCAGTCGCGCAGGCGCCAGGTGGTCTTCTTCTCGCCCAGGCCCTGGGCGGCCAGCAGTTCGGCGACCTTGTCGACCGCGGCCTTGTGGCCCAGGCCGTCCAGCTCGCCGGAGTGGACGCACACGCCGCGCGTCTTGTCGCCGTACCACTCGGCCCAGGCATCGGTCGTGAAGCTCTCGCCCTCGACGGCGACGACCTGCTTGATCTCGATGCCGTACTTCTTCGCGAACGCGAAGTCGCGCTCGTCATGTGCCGGCACACCCATCACGGCGCCGTCGCCATAGCTCATCAGCACATAGTTGCCGACCCACACCGGCACCTGGGCGCCGGTGATGGGGTGCGTGACGAACAGGCCCGTGGGCACGCCCTTCTTGTCCTGCGTGGCCAGCTCGGCCTCGGTGGTGCCGCCGGCCTTGCATTCCTCGATGAAGGCAGCGACTTCGGGCTTGCTCTTGGCGGCGATGGTGGCCAGCGGATGCTCCGGCGCGACGGCGCAGAAGGTCACGCCCATGATGGTGTCGGCACGGGTGGTGAACACCCAGAGCTTGTCGCCGCCGCCTTCGATGCTGTGCGGGAACGCAAAGCGCACGCCCTGGCTCTTGCCGATCCAGTTCTCCTGCATCAGCCGCACGCGCTCGGGCCAGCCGGAGAGGTAGTTCGGGTCCTCGGGGTTGGTCACGGCCGACAGCAGTTCCTCGGCGTACTGCGTGATCTTCAGGTAGTAGCCCGGGATCTCGCGCTTCTCGACCAGCGCGCCCGAGCGCCAGCCGCGCCCGTCGATGACCTGCTCGTTGGCCAGCACGGTCTGGTCCACCGGGTCCCAGTTGACGACCTGGGTGCGGCGCTCGGCGATGCCAGCCTCCAGCATCTTCAGGAACAGCCACTGGTTCCACTTGTAGTAGCTGGGTTGGCAGGTCGCAACCTCGCGGCTCCAGTCGATGGCCAGGCCCATGGCCTGCATCTGGCCCTTCATGTGGGCGATGTTGGCGTAGGTCCACTGCGCAGGCGGCAGCTTGCCCTTCATCGCGGCGTTCTCGGCCGGCAGGCCGAAGGCGTCCCAGCCCATGGGCATCAGGACGTTGTAGCCCTTCATGCGCAGCTGGCGGGCCAGCATGTCGTTGATCGTGTAGTTGCGCACATGGCCCATGTGCAGCTTGCCCGAGGGATAGGGCAGCATGGAGCAGGCGTAAAAACGCTCCTTGGGCGGCTTGGACGCGTCCTCGGTGACGCGGTAGGCATCGCGCTCGGCCCAGTAGGCACGGGCGGCGGCTTCGATCTCGTTGGGCTTGTAGCTGGGCGCTTCGATGGGGGCGTTCATGGCCCGAATTCTAGGTGGCGCCTCCAGCACCACCTTTCGTTCAGGGTGCCGAAGCGGCCGCCTGCGCGACGAAGGCGATGCGGTTCAGCCCGGCGGCCTGCACCCAGCCGATCAGCTCGGCCACGCGGCCATAGGGCACGGCCTGGTCGGCGCGCAGCTGCACCTCGATCTGCGGGTTGGCGCGGCCCAGTTCGGCGATGCGCTGCTGGAAGCTCTTGGCGTCGAGCTCGTCCTCGCCCAGGTGCAGCTTGCCGTCCGGCGTGATCGCCACCGCGATGAAGCTGGGCGCGTCGCTGGGCGTGGCGGCCTCGCTCTTGGGCAGGTCCAGCCGCAGCGAGGCGGTCATCAGCGGCGCGGTGATCATGAAGATCACCAGCAACACCAGCATCACGTCGATCAGCGGCGTCATGTTGATGTCGCTCATCGGCCGCGACGCGTCGGGTCTTTCGAGGCGCCCGAAGCTCATGCTCAGTTCTGGTTGAGCAGTTCGCGCAGGTCGTGCGCGAAGCCTTCGAGGTCGGCCTCGCAGGCCGCCACCAGCTTGCCGAAGATGTTGTAGGCCAGCACCGCCGGGATGGCCACCGCCAGGCCCGCGGCCGTCATGATCAGCGCCTCGCCGACCGGGCCAGAGATCTTCTCGATGGTGAGGTTGCCGGCCGCCGAGATGCCGACCAGCGCGTGGTAGATGCCCCAGACGGTGCCGAACAGGCCGACGAAGGGGGCGGTGGCGCCGACCGAGGCCAGCAGCACCTGGCCAAACTGCAGGCGGGCCAGCACCGTGTGCAAAGCGTCGCGCAGCCGGCGGGTCAGGCGGGACTCGCGCTTGCCGGCGGCATCCAGCGTGGCGGCGCGGGTGTCGGCCGTGGCGGCGTCGAGCAAGGGGAGCAGCAGCTGTTCGCTGTCAAACGCTTGCAGCGCATGGCGGCCTTCGCTCACGCCGGCGGCCGACCAGAAGGCCGGTACCGCGCGCAGCAGGCCCCGGCGTGCGCGGCGCAGCAGCCAGGCCTTCCACAGGATCAGCGCCCAGGCGCTGACCGACATCGCCAGCAGCAGCAGCGCCACCGCACGGCCGACGACATCGCTTTGCGCCCAGAAGTCGTCGAAGCCGGTCATGTCAGTGCTTGAGGCCCAGCACGTCGTCCATGCCGAACAGGCCGGTGGTCTGGCGGGCCAGGAAGCGCGCCGCGCGCAGGCTGCCCTGGGCATAGATGCCGCGGCTGCTGGCCTTGTGGCTGATCTCGATGCGCTCGCCGGTGCCGGCGAACAGCACGGTGTGGTCGCCGATGATGTCGCCGCCGCGCACGGTGGCGAAGCCGATGGTCGACGGGTCGCGCGCGCCGGTGACGCCCTCGCGGCCGTAGACGGCGCAGGCCTTCAGATCACGGCCCAGCGCATCGGCGACGACCTGGCCCATCTGCAGCGCCGTGCCGCTGGGCGCATCGACTTTGTGGCGGTGGTGGGCCTCGACGATCTCGATGTCGAAGCCTTCGTGCATCGCCCGTGCCGCGAGGTCGAGCAGCTTGAGCACGACGTTGACGCCGACACTCATATTGGGCGCGAAGACGATGGCGGTGCGCTCGGCCAGCCGGGCGATCTCGGCCTTCTGCTCGGGCTCGAAGCCGGTCGTGCCGACGACGGCCTTGACGCCCAGCTCGGCGCAGACGGCCAGATGAGCCAGCGTCGCGTCGGGGCGGGTGAAGTCGATCAGCACATCGGCGCCGGCGAGGCCCGCGCCTACATCGTCGCCCCGGTTGAGCGCCGCATGCAGGCTGCAATCGGCGGCGCCCTGCACGGCTTCGATCAGCATCCGGCCCATGCGCCCGGAGGCGCCGGTCACGGCGATCTTCAACGGCGCGGCGCCGGCCACGGCGGGCTGCGGCATCAAGAGCCGGCCTTGGCGGGGGCCGCATCCAGCGGCGGGTAGACCCGGCCCGGCGCCGGGCCCTCGGCCGCTGCGGTCGGGGTGGGCTCGGTACTTCGCTTGGGCGGCGGCAGCGCGTCGCGCTCGGCCTGGCTCAGTTCCAGCTTGGGTTCCTTGCTGCCAGGCTTGAAGGTGTTGACCGACGCGACGAATTCCTTCTCGGTCGGCAGGTCGTCGGGCACGTCCAGGGATTTCAGCCGCTCGCCGTCGAACAGCGCGACAACGAGGCGCTGCTGCGGCGCGGCGCCCTGGCGGCGGATCGTGAAGACATAGTCCCAGCGCGCTTCATGGAACACGTCGGTCAGCAGCGGCGAACCGAGCAGGTCGCGGACCTGGGCCTTGGGCATGCCGGGCTTGACCCGGGCGACCAGTTCCTTGGTCAGCACATTGCCCTGCACCACCTCCAGGCGGTAGGGCGTGACCAGACCGAGCACCTTCTCGCCGGCCACCGAGGGGAGCTGGTCCAGGGACGGCAGGCTGGAACAGCCGCCAAGCAGCGCGAGCAGCGAAAGAGAGGCAAGCAGGGGACGCATGGGGCGGCTGACGCAAGGGGAGAGGAAACACCGGCCGGGGACGTGGCTGGCTATGATCGCGCGGATTCTAGCGGGGCCCTTTCGGCCCCCCGGCGCGCCTCGACATGCCCTCTTCCACCAAGATCCAGACCAGCGACATCAAGAACAGCGGCCTCAAGGCGACGCTGCCGCGCATCAAGATCCTCGAGATCTTCCAGCGCGCCCAGCAGCGCCACATGACGGCCGAGGATGTCTACAAGGCCCTGCTCGGCGAGGGCGCCGACATCGGCCTGGCCACGGTCTACCGCGTGCTGCAGCAGTTCGAGCAGGCCGGCCTGCTCAGCCGCAACCATTTCGAGACCGGCAAGGCGGTGTACGAGCTCAACGAGGGCCACCACCACGACCACCTGGTCTGCCTGACCTGCGGCAAGGTCGAGGAGTTCTACGACGCCGGCATCGAGGAGCGCCAGCACGCGATCGCGCGCGAGCGGGGCTTCCAGCTGCAGGAACATTCGCTGGCCTTGTACGCCAGCTGCATCAAGACCGACTGCCCGAACCGCGGCTGATCCGTCGGCTCCCGGTCAGGGCGCGCTGGCCGGCCGGGGCGTCGCGGCGGGGGCCTCGACCTTCTCGACCTTGGGGTCGTCCCAGCTGCCGCTGATGTGGAACTCGCGGGTGTTGGCCGCAGCCACCGGGCGGCTCAGGATCAGCTGGGCCAGGAAGGCGCCCAGCGCCACGGCCGGGTTGATCGCCGCATAGGCCAGCGAGGCGCCGCCGGCCGACACCTCGGGCACGATGACGACGCGCAGGTTCTGCGTTTCCGCCGCCAGGTCGGCGCTGCCGTCCACCAGCACGGCCGCCTGCAGGCCGCGGATGCGGATGTTGTCGCTGCGGGCCACGCCGGCGGCGATCTTGACGTCACCGCTCACACCGTCGAAGGTGAAGCCCTCGGCGAACACATCGCGGAAGTCCAGCAGCAGCCGGCGCGGCAGCGACTGCAGGCTCAGCACGCCCAGCAGCCGGCCGACGCCGGGCTCGGCCTTCAGGAAGGTGCCAGTGTCGAGCTGGATGTTCAGTGCGCCGGCCATGCTGGGGTAGTGGGGGGCGAGCGGCGAGCCGTCCCAGCCGATCTGGCCGGTCAGCACGCCCTTGCCGCCGCGCAGCACCTGGCCCTGGCCCAGTTGCTCCAGCAGCCGGCCGGCGTCGGCCACGTCGAGCTTCCAGTCCAGCTCGGTGCGGCGGCGTGCGTCGCCGCCCCAGCGGCCACTGGCGCTCAGCGTCGCGTGCGGCCCCTTCATCAGCAGGCGCTCCAGCTTCCAGTCGCGCGCGGCGGCCGGTGCCTGGGCGCGCACCTCCAGCCGGCCCAGGCGCCGGCCGCGCAGCTCGAAATCGTCCACCTCGATGTCCAGCGACGGCAGCGGGCCGCTGGCGGCCGGCTTGCCCGGGTCGATCAGCTCGCTGACCGTGTCGGCCTCCTGGCGCGGCAGCGACAGCCGCGTGAGCCGGGCCTGCACGCTGTCGACGCCGCCGCCGTGCACGCCGCGCAGCTCGATGCGGCCGGCCAGTTGCTCGGCGTCGAGGTTCAGGCGCCAGGTGCCGCCGTCGCGGGCGATCTGCGCCGTGACGCGGCCGAGCTGGCGGCCGCCCAGCTTCAGCGCCTGGGTGCGCAGCGCGATCTGGCTGGGCAGCAGGCTGGCCTCGCCGTCGTCGCCACCGTTGCCGCCGGCCAGCGCGCCCAGGCGCTGCTGCCAGGCATCCAGGTCCAGCGCACCGACAGTGGCCTGCAGCAGCACGCCGCTGGCCGGCAGTGCCGGCAGCCGGTCCTGCAGGGCCAGCGCGCCGCGCAGCACATGGGAGCTGGCTCCCGAGATGTCGCGCTGCAGCTGGGCCTGCAGCAGCGGTGTCGCGCCGCCGCCGACCTCCAGGCGCAGTTCGTCGCGGCCGGCCGTCGTCGGGGTCAGCAGCAGGCGCAGCGGCAGCGCCGCGTCGGCCTCCTTGCGGGCCGGCGCAGGCAGGTCCAGGGCCAGGCCCTGCAGGCTGCTGGCCACGCTGAGCTCGGTCTGGCCGTCCTTGCCGATGGCAAGCTGGAAGCGGTAGGCCGCCTGACCGCTGGCGGCCTGGGCCAGCCGGGTGACGGCGCCCAGCTCGGGCGCGCGGCGCAGGCCATCGGCCGTGGCCTGGCCCTGCACCGCAAAGCGCAGGCTGCCATCGCGCTGGCTGCCGCCCTCGATGGTGGCGTCGCCGCCGAGCAGGCGTGCCGTCATGCCGGCGAGCTGCAGGCCCTTGCGGTCGAACTCGATGCGCCCGCGCGCGGCCGACAGTGCCGGCAGCTCGGGCCGCAGCTTCAGGTCCACGCCGCCGAGCTGCAGCTGGCCCTTGAGCACGCTCTGGTTGCTGTCGTCCAGCGGGATGCTGAGGCCGAGCTTGAGGGCCACCGGGCCCTGGGCCGTCGCGGTACTCAGCGAATGGCCCAGCCATTCGTCCAGCGGCGAGCCGCGCACGAAACGCAGCAGGTCGGCGCCGGCACCGCGGCCGGTGCCGTCCAGGGCCAGCACGCGGCCATGCTGCAGGTCCTTGATGCCGCCGTTGACGCCGCTGAGCTCATAGCCCAGCACCTTGGCGCGGCCGTTGCGGATCTGCAGGCCGGCGCGCTCGAACACAAGCTCGGCGTCCACGCCCTCCATCGCGGGCCAGTTGGTGCCGGCCTCGCTGGGCGGCACATAGGCCAGCAGCACGCCCTGGGCCTGGGTCGTGACGCGGAAGATGCCGTTCGCGTGCGGCGCGTCGAAAGGGAAGTCATGCAGCTCGCCCTTCAGCCGCACGCTGATGTTGCGGGCCTCGCCGCCGAGCAGGGCGCGTGCCAGATAGCTGCGCGTGGCTGGCAGGCTGATCGGCATGTAGCGCGCCACGCGTGTTGCGTCCAGCTGGCGGGCGTGGCCGCTCAGGTCCAGATGACCGGGGCTGGTGGAGCCGGCAGCGCGCTTCCAGACCAGGTCGAAATCGCCGCTCAGGTCGGGGGTTTGCAGGCTCAGGTCTTGCAGCCTCAGCTCGACCTCGCCGGCGGTCTTGCCGCCCGGGGCTGGCAGCTTCCAGCTCATCTGGGTGGCAAGCCGGGTGATGGGCAGCACCGGATCCTCGAACAGCCCGGGCAGCTCGACCTGGCCGTCCCGCACGGCCAGCCGGGCGCTGCCGCCGCGCTCGTTGGCGTCCAGCGCGAGGCTGGCGCCGCGCAGGCCGGGCCGGCCCAGCCGGCCGGGCGGCTCGGCGGGCTTGGAGGCCAGCGCCAGGCCATCGAGCTGGGCCGTGACGCGGTAACTCAGCGGCGCGTCCAGCGGTCCCTTCCACTGGCCGCTGAGGGCCGTCAGCACGCCCTGCGGTTCCAGCTCGGCGAGCAGCTGGTGGCTGCGCTCGCCCAGGGGCAGGCGCTGCGCGATCTGGGCCATCAGCGCGAAGTCCAGGCGCTGGGCATTGACCTCGCCGCCCAGCACCGCATCGTCCTTGCCGAGCTGCAGGCTCACGCCCCAGTCCGAGCGCGGCCAGGCGATGCCGCTGCCATTGGGGTCCGCGCTGACGAAGCCGAGCTGCCGGGCCTGCAGGCTGAGCTTGTCCTTGCTGCGGGCCAGGTCCAGCCGGCCCTCGATGTGGTCCAGGTCCAGCTCGGGGGCGGATGCCAGCAGCCGCAGCCGCACGGCGCGCAGCGCCAGGTCCAGCGTCGCGGCCACCGGCTGGCCGTCCTTCAGCTCGGCCCAGGCGCGCACCGCGCCGTCGCCCTCGCTGAGCTGGAAGGGCAGCTCGACATGGCGGCGCAACTGGCTCAGGTCGGCACGCGGCAGCTCGGCGTAGAGCTGGCCGCTCCAGTGCTGGAAGTCGCCCGGGCGTTTGAGCAGGCTTTGCGTGAAACGGCCGCGCAGTGTGAAGCGCTGGCCCCAGTCGGCCGGCGGCGTCGCGTCCAGCCGCAGCGCGTGGCTGCGCAGGCCGTTGCGCATGATGAAGTTCAGCCCGCCCAGCTCCAGCGGCCGGGCTTCGGTGCGGCGCTCGTCCACCCAGCGCACGCGGCCGCTGACGATGGCCAGCTCGGGCTGGCTGAACAGCCAGTCCAGCCCGGCCTCGGTGGTGCCGGCATCGGCATGCTCGGCCGCGTCCAGGCCGATGCCGCCGATGAAGATGCGGCCCTGGGTGTCGCGGCGGATGGTCAGCTCGGGCGCGTCGATCAGCAGCTGCGAGAAACGCGGCTCCAGCGCGAGCAGCGACTGCGCCGACAGCACCGCCGTGACCCGCGGCAGCTGCAGGGCCGCGCGGCCGGCGGCGTCCAGCACCCGCACCTCGCCGAGCTCCATGCGCGGCATCCAGCCGCCGGTCTGCACCGTGATGCGGCCGATGCGCAGCTCCACCCCCAGGGCCTTTGAGGCTTCCTTTTCGAGCCAGGGCCGCCATTCATCGGCGTGCGGGAGAATGGCCCAGTGCAATACGCCCCACGCCGCCACCCCCAGCGCCCCCAGCAGGGCCAGCACGATCAGCAGCCAGCGCAAGCTCAGCCAGCACAGGCGCAAGGGCCAGCCGGCGGCACGAATGCAATGGTGGAGGGCGGCCGAGAAGAATGCAGACACGTTGTCTTGGGGCACGTGGAGAACCGGCCGGCAGGCAATCTAGCACAGGGTCATGAGCGCACAGTTTCCCATCGTTGCTGAGCACAGCCGCTATGTGCAGCGGGTGCGGCGCCGCTATGGCGCCGAGCTGGTTCTGCTGCCGCCGGGCCTGCCCGACCGGGCGGTGATCGCGGCGCTCATCGAGACCCTGGGCGCCAGCCGGCCGCTGGCGGGCGCCCTGCGCGTGGCCCGCCACCTGGTGCTGGAGCGTCTGGCCGTGCTGGACATCGAACAGGGCGCCAGCGTCGATGAGGTCACGCGGGCGATGACCCACCTGGCCGAGGTGACGCTGGACCTGGCACTCAAGGCCGCGCGCGCCGAACTGGACGAGGTCCATGGCGCGCCGCGCACCGCCGAGGGCCAGGACATCGCCTTCTGGGTGCTGGGCATGGGCAAGCTCGGCGCGCGCGAGCTGAACGTGTCGTCCGACATCGACCTGATCTATGTCTACGAGGACGACGGCGCCACCCACGGCCCGCGGCCCGTCACCGCGCACGAGTACTTCGCGAACCTGGCCAAGCGGCTGTATGCGTTGATCGGCGACGTCACCGATGACGGCCAGGTGTTCCGCGTCGATCTGGCGCTGCGGCCCAATGGCAAGAGCGGCCCGCCGGTCGTCAGCCTGGCGATGTTGGAGGAGTATTTCCTCGTGCAGGGCCGCGAGTGGGAGCGTTTTGCGTGGCTGAAGAGCCGCGTGGTGGCGCCGCTGTCCGGGCCCGGCGCGCCGGGCGACCCGCGCACGCTGCAGCTGCGCGATCTGGTGGCGCCCTTCGTCTACCGCCGCTATCTGGACTACGGCGTGTTCGAGGGCCTGCGCCAGCTGCACGGCAAGATCCGCAGCGAGGCCAAGGCGCGCGCCGCCGGCCGGCCGGAGCGGGCCAACGACGTCAAGCTGTCGCGCGGCGGCATCCGCGAGATCGAGTTCATCGTGCAGCTGCTGCAGGTGGTGCGCGGCGGCCAGTTCCCCGAGATCCGCACCCGCTCCACGGTCAAGGCCCTGGCCCAGCTCGCCGCGGGCGGGCTGATGAAGCCCGAGACCGCGCAGCGCCTGTCCGACGCCTACATCTTCCTGCGCCGGGTGGAGCACCGAATCCAGTTCCTGGACGACCAGCAGACCCACTGCCTGCCGCAGGCCGACGCCGACCTGGCCTGGATCGCCGCGTCGATGGGCTTGGCCTGCAGCCGCGAGACCTGCGAATTGTTCGAGCAGCTCGGCGAGGTGCGCGAACTGGTCGCCAACGAATTCGATGCGCTGCTGCACGAGGGCGGCAAGCCGCCGGGCAGCTGCAAGGGCGGCCAGTGCGGCGGCCCGAAACCGGCGGTGGACGGCGAGGACTTCCTCGCCGGGCTGCCGCCGCCGCTGGCCGCCGCGGTGCGCAGCCTGGCCGACAGCCCGCGCGTGCAGGGCTTGCGCGAGGACTCGCGCCAGCGCCTCGCGCGGCTGTTCCAGCGCGCCGCCCAGGCCGTCGCGGCCGACGAGTGCTCGCTGGACGCCGCGCTGCGCTTCGTCGACTGGGTCGGCCCGCTGCTGCGCCGCGAGAGCTATCTGGCCCTGCTGGTCGAGCGGCCCGCGGTGCAGCAGCGCCTGCTGCGCCTGCTGGGGCTGGCGCGCTGGCCGATGCGCTATCTGATGCAGCACCCGGGCGTCATCGACGAGCTGGCCGACCCGCTGCTGCTGAGCGCCCGCTTCGACCGCGAGGCCTTCATCGCCGACTTGCGCGAGCGCGAGCAGGGCTGGCAGCGCAGCGGCCAGGCCGACGAGGAGGCCCTGCTCGACACCCTGCGCCGCGCCCACCATGCCGAGGTCTTCCGCACCCTGGTGCGCGACGTGGAGGGCCAGATCACGGTCGAGCAGGTGGCCGACGACCTCAGCCTGCTGGCCGACGCGGTGCTGCAGGTGGCCATCGGCTGGGCCTGGGCGCGCTTCGGCAAGGCCCACCGGCCCGACCCGCGGCTGGCCGTCATCGCCTACGGCAAGCTCGGCGGCAAGGAGCTGGGCTATGGCGGCGACCTGGACGTGGTGTTCGTGTTCGACGACGACGACGAGAACGCGGCCGAGATCTACGCCGGCTTCGTGCGCCGCCTCATCACCTGGCTGACGCTGCGCACCGCGGCCGGGGAACTGTTCGACATCGACACCGCGCTGCGGCCCAACGGCAACTCGGGCCTGCTGGTCACATCGCTGGCCCACTTCGAGGCCTACCAGACCGGCCGCGGCAGCAACACCGCCTGGACCTGGGAACACCAGGCCATCACGCGGGCGCGCTTTTGCGCCGGCGATGCCGGGCTGGCCGGCCGCTGCGAGGCGGTGCGCCGCCAGGTGCTGACCGCGCCGCGCGATGCCGAGGCCCTGCGGCGCGAGGTGCAGGCCATGCGCGACAAGGTGAGTGCGGCGCGGCCGGTGCGCGCCGGCCTGTTCGACGTGAAGCACAGCAGCGGCGGCATGATGGATGCCGAGTTCGCGCTGCAATTCCTGGTGCTGGCCCATGCGGCGGCCCATCCCGAGCTGCTCGACAACCTCGGCAATATCGCGCTGCTGCAGCGCTGCGAGGCCGTCGGCCTGCTGCCGGCCGGCGTCGGCATCGGCGCGGCCAATGCCTACCGCGAGCTGCGCCGCGTGCAGCACAAGGCGCGGCTGGATGAGCAGTCCACCGCGCTGGATGCCGACGCGGCGGCCGCGCTGGCGGCGCACCGCGCTGCGGTGCAGGCGCTGTGGCGGAGCGTCTTTGGCTGAGCCGGGCAAGGCCTGGCTGCTGGTCTGCGCGCTGCTGGCCAAGCTGTCTCTGCTCGTCTGGCTGATCGCACCCGCCGCGGCGCTGGACTGGCAGGTCGGGCGCATCGCCGCCGAGCCCTGGCGCATGCTCACCGCGGCGCTGGTGCATCTGAGCCTGCTGCACCTGGCGGCCAATCTGTCGGGCTGCGCGGTGCTGGCGCTGCTGGGCTGGCGTGCCGCCCTGCCGGCGACTGCGGCCTGGGCCTGGCTGCTGGCCTGGCCTTTGACCCAGGTCGGACTGTTGCTGCGGCCGGAGCTGAGCCGCTATGCCGGCCTGTCGGGGGTGCTGCATGCGGGCGTTGCGATCGCTGCGCTGCTGCTGGCCACGCGCACGGGCCGCGAGCGCTGGATCGGCCTGGGCATCGCGGTCGGGCTGGGCCTCAAGCTGGCGTTGGAAGCGCCGCTGGGGCCAGTGCTGCGCCAGGTGCCGGGCTTCGACTTCCCCGTCGCGCCCTTTGCCCACCTCAGCGGCGCGGTGGCCGGTGTGCTGGCCTGGCGGCTGACAATGCGCGGCTTTGAACGTTCGCCAAGGAGCCCGCATGGGACGTGAAGCCAGCTGCCCCGCCCGCGTGGGCGCCGAATCCGCCGAGGTGACGGCCCTGCTCGAATCGACCACCGTGGTGCTGCGCGGCGCGATCAAGCGCAAATGGGCGATTGCCGCGCTGCAGAAGCTGCGCGTGGACGGCGAGGCGCTGTGTTTCGATGCCGAGGGCGAGGCCGTTGCGCTCGCGCTGGGCGACAAGGAGGCCGGCAAATGGCTGGCCAAGCTGCAGGCGCCGCCGCCCACGCTGGCCGCCAAGCTCGGCGTCAGCGCCGAGAACCCGGCCCTGCTGATCGGCCCGACGGTCGGCACGCTGGACCCGGCGCTGGCCGAGGCGCTCTCGCACGGCCTCACCGGCAACGTCAAGGCCGCGCGGATGCTGGTGGCCGTCATCAGCAAGCCGGCCGAGCTGCAGCGCATGGCCGACTTCCACGCCACGATGATCTGCAAGACCGTCTGGGTGGTGCATGCCAAGGGCCCGGCGGCCTATCCGTCCGACGCCGAGGTGCGCATCGCGATGCGCGGCTGGGGCTATGTCGACAACAAGACGGCGTCCGTGTCCGACACGCTGACCGCGACGCGCTACGTGCGCCGCTGAGCGCCGCTCAGATCACATTCGCCTCGCGCAGCGGCCGGCCGTCGAGCAGGCGTTGCGGCGTGAGCGCGTCGATCAGCGGCGCGTCCAGCCCCGCCACCAGCCGGGCCATCGAATGGCCCACCGCCGGCGCCTGCTGCATGCCATGGCCCGAGAAGCCGCAGGCCGTGAACGCATTGGCCCAGCCGGGCAGCCGGCCCGCCAGGCCGTTGTGGTCGAACAGGTTCATCTCGTAATAGCCGGCCCAGGCCGAGCGCAGCCGCAGCGCCTCCAGCGCCGGCACCCGGGCCGCGAGCGTGGGCCAGAGCAGGTCTTCGAACAGGCCGTGGTCGATGGCGTCCAGCGGCAGGTCGTCGGCATCGTCACCGCGCGGCGGGCCGCCGGCCAGCAGCAGCGCGCCCTCGGTGCGGAACCAGAAGCCGCTCGGGTCGATGACCAGCGGGCAGCCGGGCAGGGCGGCCGGCGTCTCCAGCACGAACACATCGCGCTTCTTGGCCCGCACCGGCAGCGGGCAGCCCAGCGCCTCGCCCAGCGGTGCGCTCCAGGCGCCGGCGGCGAGCACGAAGGCATCGCCGCCCACGCGCATGCCATCGGCGCAGCGCACGGCCTGCACCCGGTCGCCCTGAGTCTCGAAGCCGGTCGCCTCGGCGGCCACGAAGCGCGCGCCGCAGGCGATGGCCTTGCGGCGGAAGGCGCGGTGCAGGGCCGGGCCGTCGAACCAGCCCTCACCGCTCAGGCCCAGCGAGCCCAACGCCAGGTCAGCCACCGCCAGCCACGGAAAGCGCGCGGCCAGCTCGGCCGGCGCCAGCAGCGCCACGTCCACGCCCTCGGCGCGCTGCAGCGCATGCAGCTGGCGCAGCGTGGCCGCGCCGGCATCCGTCGCGAGGTAGAGGTAGCCCGGCTCCACCAGGCCGAGCGCGGGCCGGTCATCGGCCACCGCAAGCTCGTCGGCGGCGCGGTGCAGAAAGGCCAGGCTCCAGCGCGACAGCGCGATGTTCACCGGCTGCGAGAACTGCTGGCGGATCGAGCTCAGCGACAGCGAGCTCGACGCCCGCGCGTAGGACGGGTCGCGCTCCAGCACGGTCACGCGGGCGGCGTGGTCGCGGGCCAGGAAGCAGGCGGTGGCCGCGCCCATCACGCCGCCACCGATCACGGTCACTTCAAGCATGCTGGCAGCATACGGGCCATGAGCCCTGCCACCCGACAGTCCCACCTCGACCCCCGCGCCATCGCCCTGCTGCTGGGCTGCTGCCTGCTCTGGGGCATCAACCAGGTGGCCGCCAAGGCGGCGCTGACCGAGATCACGCCGCTGTGGCAGGCGGGGCTGCGTTCGGCCGTGGCTGGCGTGCTGGTGGCGCTTTGGTCGTGGGCGCGCGGCGTGCCGCTGCTCACGCGTGACGGCAGCCTGGGCGGCGGCGTGCTGGCCGGCCTGCTGTTTGCGGCGGAGTTCGCCTGCATCTTCGTTGGCCTGCAGTTCACCAGCGCCTCGCGCATGGTGGTGTTCATCTACCTGTCGCCCTTTGTCGTGGCCCTGGGCATGCCGTGGATCGCGCACGGCGAGGCGTTGTCGCGCCGGCAGTGGGCCGGGCTGCTGCTGGCCTTTGGCGCGGTGGCCTTCGCGTTCGCCGAGGGCTTTTCGGCGCCGCACAGCCCACGCCAGTGGTGGGGCGATGCGCTGGGCGTCGCCGCGGCCGTGCTGTGGGGCGGCACGACGCTGGCCATCCGCGCCACCCGGCTGGGCGCCGCGCCGGCCGAGAAGACCCTGCTCTACCAGCTCGGCGTGTCGGCGCTGGCGCTGTGCGCCGCGGCGGCATGGGCCGGTGAGGCGCCGCCCGCAAGCGTGTCGTGGCGGCTGCTTGGGCTGTTCGGGTTCCAGGCCGTGATCGTGTCGTTTGCGAGCTACCTGGCCTGGTTCTGGCTGGTGCGCCACTACGCCGCTACCCGGCTGGCGGTGTTCACGCTCAGCACCCCGCTGTTCGGCCTGCTGGCCGGGGCGCTGCTGCTGGGCGAAGGCATCAGTGCGCGCCTGGTGCTGGCCCTGGGCGCGCTGGCGGCGGGCATCGTGCTGGTGAACCGCCGCTGATGTCGCGCCGGTGCCAAGGGGCCGCCGCCGCGCTGCATAGACTTCCGCCACCCACCAGGAGACCCACCCATGATCACACTCTGCGGCTTCCCGATGTCGAACTACTACAACAAGGTCAAGCTGGCCTTGCTGGAGAAAGGCATCCCCTTCACCGAGGAGGGCGTCAAGACCCACTCGCAGGACGAGGCGGTGCTGAGCTGCTCGCCGCTGGGCAAGGTGCCCTTCCTCAAGACGCCGCACGGCGCGCTGTGCGAAAGCCAGGTCATCAATGACTACCTGGAGGCGGCCTACCCCGACACGCCGCGCCTGGTGCCGGCCGACCCCTGGCAGGCCGCCAAGATGCGCGAGCTGATCACCTTCGTCGAGCTGCACCTGGAGCTGGTCGCGCGTGAGCTGTATGCCGAGGCCTTCTTCGGCGCCCAGGTCAGCGAGGGCACCAAGAAGCGCGTGGCCCGCGTGCTGCCCGAGAACATCGCCGCCTTCAAGCGCCTCGCCAAGTTCGGCCCCTACCTCGCGGGCGACCAGTTCACGCTGGCCGACTGCGCCGGCTGGGTCAGCCTGCCGCTGGTGGCCCTGACCACCAAGACCATCTACGGCGAAGACTTCCTGGCCGCCGCCGGGGTGGACTGGAAGGCCTATGCCAAGCTGATCGGCGAGCGCCCCCATGCGATGAAGGTCACGGCCGACCGCAAGGCCGACCAGGAGCGCCGGGCGGCTGCCAAGGCGGGCTGACCGGCCCGGCGCGCTCCGGTGCCCGGTGGGCTGCCGTTAAGCTGCGGCGGTGAACGCGAACCTCGAGATCGAGCTGAAATTCCTCGTGCCCGACGCCGCCCGCGCGCGGCTGGCCACCGAGCTGGCCGGGCGCGGCACACCGCCCCGGCGGGTCTGGCTCACCGCGGCCTACCTCGACACCCCCGACCTGCGCCTGGCCCAGGCCGGCCTGGCCTGGCGGCTGCGCCGTGAAGGCGGGCGATGGGTGCAGGCGCTGAAGAGCGCCAGCCGCAGCGGGCTGGAACGCTTTGAACACGAGGTGCTGCGGCCCGATGGCCGGCCAGACCCCGCCGCCCACGCCGGCACCGGGCCCGGCGATCAGCTCATCGCGCTGCTGGCCCAGGCGCGGGCCGAGGGCCTGGAGGCCGGCGTGCGCTTCCAGACCCAGGTGCGCCGGCTCACGCGCCGGGTGCGCACCCGCGGCGCGGTGGTCGACATCGCGCTCGACGAGGGCCGGCTGCTGGCCGGTGGCGAGCCGCAGCGGCTGCGCGAGGTCGAGTTCGAGCTCGTGTCGGGCTCCCCGGTTGCCATGCTTGGCTTGGTCGAGCGCTGGCGCCAGCGCCACGCCCTGATCTATGACCCGCGCAACAAGGCCGAGCGCGGCCACCACCTCGCCGCCGGCGAGCCCCACCCGCCGCTGCGCAAGGCCCGTGCGCCGGCCTACGCCAAGGAGGCCGGGGTGCTGCACGCCTTTGGCGCGGTGCTGGACGAATGCCTGGCCCACCTCAGCCGCAACCTCATCGGCCTCGCGGTGGGCGCCCCCGAGCGCCGGGTGGAGCATGTGCACCAGGCCCGCGTTGCCATCCGCCGGCTGCGCAGCGCGCTGCGGGCCTTCCGCGGCTGGGCGCCCGAGCCGCCGGCTGAGTGGGTCGACGGCCTGCGCGCGCTGTTCGCCGCGCTCGGCGCCACGCGGGACCGCGACGTGCTCGCCAGCGGCGTGGCCGCCGAACTCGCACGCGCCGGCGCGCCGCCCCTGGCCCTGCCCGCCGAAGCGGACGCCCCCGACCCCGCCGCCCTCGCGCGCAGCGGCGACACCCAGCGCCTGCTGCTGGCCTGGCTGGCCTGGCGCGCTGGCCTTGCGCTGCCCGAGGCCGTGGCCGCGCCTGCGGCGGCCCGCGCGCCCGGCACGGCGCCCGAGTATGAGCACAGCGGAGAGCCCGGCAGCGGGGCGCCCGCGCTCAAGCGCCTGGCCCGGCAGCGCCTGCGCCGCTGGCACAAGGGCCTGGTCGCCAGCTGCCGCGCCTTCGACGAACTCGACGACGAGGCCCTGCATGACCTGCGCAAGCGCGTGAAGCGCCAGCGCTATGTCTTCGAATGCTTTGCCCCGCTGCTGCCCGCCAAGGCCGCCGCCCGCCACCTGCAGGCCCTGGCCGCCGCGCAGGAGGTGCTGGGCGAGATCAACGACCTGAGCGTCGCCCGCGCCCGCTACCAGGCCCTCGTGCCCACCTACCCCGCGGCATGGTTCGCCGTGGGGTGGCTCACGGCGCGGCTGGCCGAGGTGCGGGAGGGTGCCCGCGAGGAGATGGCCCGGCTGGCGGCGGTGGGGGCGTTGCCGGGGTGACGGGGCAAAGCAGAATGGCCGCGACTTGACTTGGTGTACACAAGGTGGGCCAGGTGCCACGTCGAGCCCGTTAGGGCCACCAAACGTAGGCGTGGGGATGCAATGTGGCGAGTTCAGTCACGCCGCGTGAATACCACCGTTGCCCGAGCGGGTTGCCACTGGCAGAGTCGTAGCGATTCGTGCTTATTTCGGCACGCTTGGATGACCCATTACGCCCCTGGCCGCACAAACTCTCATTTCAGGGCAACGCATTGCTGCGTTTTGCGTCGACTGGCTCAAAAGCAACTGGCAGAGTTGGACAATATGGAAAGCTAATCGCGCCAATAGTTAGGAGTTGTAGGTTATTTCATCCCATGCCTGCCAACAAAAAGCACCACTATGTTCCGCGTTTTTACCTTCGAAATTTTGCGGAGGACGGGCGGAGCGTGAGTCTGTACAACTTCCGACAGGACCTCTTGGTTAAAGGAGCGAACCTTAAAAACCAGTGCTACCGAGACTACTTCTATGGCAAGGATGGTGTCGCCGAGGCGCACCTTGGTCAACTTGAAGGGGGGTTGGCGGAACTGCTACGCATCGTTCTTGGCACTTGCACGCTTCCGCCGCCGTTCTCTGAACTTCATGAGGGCCTCTGCGTCTTTACTCTATTGCAGTACGCCAGAACAGCTTATTCGGCAGATGCAATGGATGACTTTGCTGATGGCATGTGGAAAGAGATTCTTTCTAAGGATGCGAGATTTAATGCATCGGATCTGAATAGAGTTCGAATTGTCAATTCAGATCCTGCAAATCTTGCAGTTTCAATTGTGCTTAAGCACTATCATCTCATTGCTGATTTGGCTTACGTATTGCTTGAATCGCCCGCTGGGTGCGAGTTTGTTACTAGCGATAATCCGGTCGTATTTTACAATCAACTAATGGAGTTCGAGAGGTTTGGAAGTTCGACAGGTCTAGTCAGCAAGGGCTTGCAAATATTTTTTCCGTTGTCTCCAAAATTCCTTCTCTTGTTTTTTGATTGCTCTGTCTATGCCCTGAACGATAGGCGCTCAGTGCGTCTGTCGCTCAGTGAAAAGAGGGATATTGATCAGATTAATGCGCTTCAAGCGGCTGCCGCGCTTGAGAACCTCTATTTTTGCACGCCAAAGGCAGACATTTTCCGCGTTGCCGAAATGGGCAAAGGTAAGCGTCGCGCGAAGAAAACTAGAATTACTAAATTTCAAGTCCCTGATGCAGGGGCATGCTCTAGCCAAATGATCGGTGGGTCCCGAGAAGACGTGAGGACAAACCTCTCACTGTCTTTCATGCGGACATTAAAGCCTGCGAAACGCTGGCGCGAGGAGCGCAAACTGCCGGGAATGAAGCCAGTTGTTGTCCCGAGAGACCAAAGGTTTGTCGATGAGCATGAAAACTTCCTCAGGCTTTCTGATCTCGGCTTCTACAAACCAACTGAATTCTTCAAATATCTCCGGGAGCGCGATGGCGCTTAAACCGCTGTAGGAATTTCAGCTTCTCAAGTGAATTTATGCCGAAATTCTCTGCCGCCCAAAGTTAGCTTGGCCCCGCGCCATCAGCCCCTGACCCGCAGCGCCCGCTCCCGCTTGTCCACCACCCGCCCCACCACCGCCGCCGCCTCAAAGCCATGGCGCGCAAACGTCGCCAGCACGGCATCCACCGCACCCGGCGCGCAAGACACCAGCAGCCCGCCGCTGGTCTGCGGGTCGGTCAGCAGGGCACGGTCCTCCGTGCTGAAGTCGCCGGGCAGCTCGATCTCGGCGCCGTAGCCGGCCCAGTTGCGGCCCGAGGCGCCGGTGACAAAGCCCCGCTCGGCCAGTTCACGCACGCCGGGCAGCAGCGGCACGGCGGGCCATTCGAGCTCGACGGTGCAGCGCGCGCCGCGCGCCAGCTCCAGCGCGTGGCCCGCGAGGCCGAAGCCGGTCACGTCGGTCAGCGCGTGCACGCCCTCCAGCGCAGCGAGGTCGGGGCCGGGGGTGTTGAGCTTCGTCGTCGTGTCGATCATGCGGGCGTAGCCGTCGGCGCTCAGCTGCTCCTTCTTCAGCGCGGCGCTCATCACGCCCACGCCCAGCGGCTTGCCGAGCACGAGCACATCGCCCGGCCGGGCGTCGGCATTGCGCTTCACGCGCTTGGGGTGCACGAGGCCCAGCGCCACCAGGCCGTAGATGGCCTCGACCGAGTCGATGGTGTGGCCGCCCGCGATCGGGATGCCGGCGGCGCGGCAGACGGCGGCGCCGCCTTCGAGCACGCGGCCAATGGTCTGGGTGGACAGCACATTGATCGGCATGCCGACCAGGGCCAGCGCCAGGATGGGCCGGCCGCCCATCGCGTAGACGTCGCTGATTGCATTGGTGGCGGCGATGCGGCCGAAGTCGAAGGGGTCGTCGACGATGGGCATGAAGAAGTCCGTCGTCGCGATCAGGGCCTGCTCGTCGTTGAGCTGGTAGACGGCCGCGTCGTCCGAGGTCTCGATGCCGACCAGCAGTTCCTTCGGGACCGGCAGCGCCGCGGTGCCCTTCAGGATCTCGGACAGCACGCCGGGCGCGATCTTGCAGCCGCAGCCGCCACCGTGGGAGAGGGAGGTCAGGCGGGGTTCGGCGGCGGGGGTGGTCATCGGGCGGTTCCGGGGCTTCAGGCAGGGAGGCGGACGAGCATATCGGCTTCGTCTAGAGTGCGGAGCCGTTGCGCCAACCCACCCACCCCGGAGCCTGCCCATGACCCGTTTTTCCGCCCTCCGTCGCACCCTGCTCGCCGGCCTGGTGCTCGCTGCCGCCGGCGCGGCGCAGGCGCAGCAGGTGCTGCGCGTCACGGCCATCCCCGACGAGTCGCCCACCGAGCTGGCCCGCAAGGCCGCGCCGCTGGTGAAGTACCTGGAGACCAAGCTGGGCGTGAAGGTCGAGTACACGCCGGTGACCGACTACGCCGCCGCGGTGGAGACCCTGGTGAGCCGCAAGGTGGACCTGGCCTGGTTTGGCGGCTTCACCTTCGTGCAGGCCAACACCCGGTCCGGCGGCAAGGTCACCCCGCTGGTGCAGCGCGAGGAGGACACGCGCTTCCGCTCGGTCTTCATCACCACCGACCCCGCCATCAAGGCCCTGGCCGACCTGAAGGGCAAGGACCTGAGCTTCGGCTCGCCGAGCAGCACCTCGGGCCATCTGATGCCGCGCAGCTTTCTGCTGCAGGCGGGCCTGAACCCGGAGAAGGACTTCAAGCACCTGGCCTTCAGCGGCGCGCACGACGCCACCGTGGCCGCCGTGGCCGCGGGCAAGGTGCAGGCCGGCGCGCTGAACATCTCGGTCTGGGAGAAGCTGGTGGCCGACGGCAAGGTCGACACCGCCAAGGTGCGCGTGTTCTACACGACGCCCACCTTCTACGACTACAACTGGAGCGTCCACGCCGACATGCCGGCCGCGCTGCGCGACAAGATCGCCCAGGCCTTCCTGGCGCTGTCGCGCGACACGGCCGAGGGCAAGGAGATCCTGGAGCTGCAGCGCGCGACGCGCTTCGTGCCGACGCAGCCGGACAACTACAAGGGCATCGAGGCCGCGGCCAAGAGCGCAGGGCTGTTGTGAAGCCCCTCGCCCAGCCCCGCCCCGCTGAACGCGGGCGTGCCCGGTCGGTCTTGCAGACCGCGCGGTGGCTTGTGCCACCGCTCTTCGGCAGGCACGGCGTGCCAACTTGGCACGCCGTGTCCGGCCTCAGCCCCCGAGGGGACGGCGATGCTGGCGGCTTCGAGCCGCCAGCACATCGCCAGCGCGGGCCGGCTTGGGAACTGGAGCCGGACACAAGCAGTCCCTGCGGACTGCTTGTGCCTGTGGAAGGCCATGGGCCTCTGGCCTATGGCAAGCCCGGCGCTCGGCCCGCATGGGCAAACACGACGTGAAGCTGTCCCTGCAAGGCCTGTCCGCCCGCCACGCGACCGCAAGGCGCGGCGCGGCGGATGCGCTGGCGGACCTGCAGCTCGACATCGCCGAGGGCGAGCAGATCGCCGTCATCGGCCCCTCGGGCGCCGGCAAGACCACGCTGCTGGAGGTGCTGGCCTGCGCCCGGCCGCCGTCGGCCGGCGCGCTGCGCGTGGACGGCGTCGACCCCTGGGCGCTGCCGGGCCGTGCGCTGCGGCGGCTGCGGGGCCGGCTGATTCTGCTTCCCCAGGTGCCGCCGCTGCCGCCCCGGCAGCGGGTGGTCACGGCCGTGCTGGCGGGCCGGCTGCCGGCCTGGGGCCTGGGCAAGGCGCTGCGCTCGCTGGTCTACCCGGTGGACATCCCGGCCGCCGAGGCGGCGCTGACGGTGTTCGACCTGGCGGACAAGCTCTTCGAGCGCGTGGACCGGCTCTCCGGCGGCGAGCGCCAGCGCGTGGGCCTGGCGCGGGCGCTGGTGGCGCCGGCGCGGCTGTGGCTGGTGGACGAGCCGCTGTCGGCGCTGGACCCGGCTCGCGCCGGCCGCGCCGTGGAGGCCCTGCGGCGCGAAGCCGCGGCCCGCGGCGTGACCCTGGTGGCCACGCTGCACCAGGTGGAGGCGGCGCTGGCGCACTTCCCGCGCATCGTCGGCCTGCGGGACGGGCGGCTTGTGTTCGACCTGCCGGCTGCGGAGGTCACGCCCGAGCGGCTGGCGCGGCTGTATGCCCAGCACGAGGACGAGCTGCACGGCGCCGCGCCGCTGGACGAGCCGCCCGCCGCGCCGCTGCCGGTGGCCATGCAATGCCGCTGAACCCCGCGCGGCACGACCCGGCCTGGCAGGGGCGCCTCGGCATCGCGCTGGTGGCGGTGGTGCTGCTGAAGCCGCTGCTGTGGGCCACCGAGTTCAAGCCGGGGCTGCTGTTCGAGCCGGGTGCGCTGCGGGTGATGGGCGGCTTTCTGCGCAGCTTTGTGCCGCCGGCGCATGGCGCGGCCTTCCTCGGACAGGTGGCGCGCGAGACCTGGGCCACGGTGGCCATGGCCACCGCCGGCGTCACGCTGGCGCTGCTGCTGGCCGTGCCGTTGACGCTGTTGGGCACGCGGGCGCTGTCGGTGTCGGCGCTGCGGGGGCGCATGGCCGCGCTGCCGTTTGCGGTGCGGCAGTTGGTGCGGCTGCTGCTCATCGTGCTGCGCAGCGTGCCCGAGCTGGTGTGGGCGCTGGTGTTCGTGCGCGTGGTGGGCCTGGGGCCGGCGGCGGGCGTGCTGGCCATTGCGCTGACCTATGCCGGCATGCTGGGCAAGGTCTATGCCGAGATCCTGGAGAGCGGCGATGCCCAGGTCACGCAGACCCTGCTGCGCAACGGCGCGGGCCGGCTGCAGGCCTTTGCCTACGGCCTGCTGCCGCAGAACGCCGCCGAGCTGACGAGCTACACCGTCTACCGCTGGGAGTGCGCCATCCGCAGCTCGGTGGTGCTGGGCTTTGTCGGCGCCGGTGGGCTGGGGCAGCTGATGGACGGCTCGCTGAAGATGTTTGCCGGCGGCGAGGTGCTGACGATGCTCGTCATCTTTGTCGGCCTGGTGGCGCTGGCCGACCGCGCCAGTGCCGCGCTGCGGCGGGGGCTGGGATGAGTCCGCGCGACACCGCCCGCCGCCTGCCGCCGCCGCTGTTCCACGCGCGCAGCCGTGCCGGCCTGCTGGCGCTGGCCGTGGTGGGGCTGGTGGTGGCGAGCTTTGCGTCGCTGGACCTGCACCTCGCGGCGCTGCTGTCGGGCGACGCACTGGCCAGCATGGGGCGCTTCCTGGCCGAGTTCGCGCCGCCGGAGCTGGCGGGCGACTTCGTGGCCAAGACGGCCGCGGCGGCGGGCGAGACGCTGGCGATGTCCGCGCTGGGCACGCTGCTGGCCGCCGTGGCCGGGCTGGTGCTGGCGCTGCCGGCGGCGCGGCTGCACGAGGGCGACCGCGCCTGGGGCCGCGGCCCGGCGCGCCTGCTGCTGAACGCGCTGCGTTCGGTACCGGAGCTGGTGTGGGCGTCCATGCTCATCATCGGCGCGGGGCTGGGGCCGTTCGCCGGCACGCTGGCCCTGGCCCTGCACACCAGCGGCGTGCTGGGCCGGCTGTTTGCCGAGGCGCTGGAGAACGCGCCGCCGGGCCCGGCCGCGGCCTTGCGCACCCAGGGCGCCGGCGCGCTGCGCGTGCTGCTCTACGCCACGCTGCCGCAGGTGGTGCCGCAACTGCTGAGCTACACGCTGTACCGCTGGGAGAACAACATCCGCGCGGCCACGGTGCTGGGCGTGGTGGGCGCGGGCGGGCTGGGGCAGATGCTGATGTTCCACCTCAGCCTGTTCCAGATGCACAAGACCGCGACCGTGCTGATCGCGATGACCGGGCTGGTGGTGGTGGTGGACGCGGCGAGCTATGCGCTGCGCCGCGCGCTGACGCGCTGACATCACCCACGACGGGCAGGACGAACGCTTGGTTGCAAGCGGCCCGTCAACCGTGGCCGTGCGCTGGCGTTCTAGGAGGGCCGATGACGCGTTTGTCGGTCTTCCCACGAGAACCCACCATGACCACGCTAACCCTGATTTTCAACGGCCCTCCGAGCCAGGCGCGACGCGCGCTGGGTGCGCTGCTGCAACGCTACCGCTCGGCCTATTTCGTCGAGCGCAGCAGCAATGAGTACGCCGTCACGGCCGACGAGCGCACGGCCGCGGAACTGGCCGCGCAGCCGCAGTGGTCCACCCGGCTCGCACCGGCCGCGGCGCAGCGCTGACGCGGCGCGAACCTCGCGGCGGCTACCAGCCGCCGCTGCCGGGATCGCCCTTGAACGGGCCGGCCAGGTCGGGCGTGATCCAGCCGCCATAAAAGCCGCCCGGCTGCGGCCGCACCGGCTGGCCGCCGACCTCGCAGCTCAGCGCGTGCGCATAGAACGCCACGCAGCCGGCCAACGGCTCGGCGCCCAGCAGCGGTTGTGGATAGCTCCAGGCCACGCGCTCCAGCCGGCGCGTGCCGTCGACCAGCTGCCAGTACGTCGCCGGTCCTTTCCACTCACAGAACGAGCCGCCGCCGGCGGGCTGCAGCAGCCCGGGCCTCACATCGGCCAGCGGCAGGTAATAGGTGGGCGGATGCGCGGTCTCGCACACCGCCCAGGCCCCGCAGGTGCGTGCCACCTCCAGCGTGCCCCAGCGCACGACGATCTCGCGGGGCTCGCGCACCAGCGCGGGCGGCCGCGGGAAATCCCAGACCGAGATCTGGCCCGGCGCCGGTGGCTCGGCAAACGGCGGGCGCTCGTCGCCGCGCCAGCGCCATTGCGCGCGGGCGGCGGCCAGGGCGTCGGGCGGGGCGTCAGGCTGGTGGCGGGTCATGGGGCCAGAGCTTAGCCGCCACCCGGGCGCCGCATGCGGCCGCGAACCCGCGCAGGTAGCATCCCGAGCATGCAAGACACCCGCAAAGCCTTGGTGCTTTTTTCCGGCGGCCAGGACTCCACCACCTGCCTGGCCTGGGCGCTGGAACGCTATGCCGAGGTCGAGACCCTGGCCTTCGACTATGGCCAGCGCCACCGCGTCGAGCTGGACTGCCGCAACACGGTGCGGGCCGAGATCGCGCGCCAGTTCCCGGCCTGGGCCGGCAAATTGGGCGCCGACCACCTGCTGGACCTGGCCGTGCTCGGCCAGGTCAGCGATACCGCGCTGACCCGCGAGCGCGCCATTGAGCTGCAGGCCAACGGCCTGCCCAACACCTTCGTGCCCGGCCGCAACCTGCTGTTCCTGACCTTCGCGGCGACGCTGGCCTACCGGCGTGGCGCGAGCGTGCTGGTCGGCGGCATGTGCGAGACCGACTTTTCCGGCTACCCGGACTGCCGGGACAACACGATGAAGGCCATGCAGGTGGCGCTCAGCCTGGGCCTGGACACACCGATGACGCTGGAAACGCCGCTGATGTTCATTGACAAGGCCGCCACCTGGCACCTGGCCGAGCGCCTGGGCGGTGCGGTGCTGGTGGACCTGATCGTCGAGCACACCCACACCTGCTACCTCGGCGAACGCGGCGCGCTGCACGCCTGGGGGCATGGCTGCGGACACTGCCCTGCTTGCGACCTGCGTGCCAAGGGCTTTGCCGGTTACCGGGCGGCGGCATGACCGCGTGGCAGTGGGCCGGCGTGGGTCTCGCCGCGCTGCTGTTCTTCTGGGGCGTGGGGGCCTACACGCGGTTGATGGCGCTGCGCAATGCGATCGGGGACGCCTTCGTGCAGCTCGATGCCCACCTGAAGGCGCGGGCCGAGGCCTGCGACAAGCTGCTGGCCGCGGTGGCGCCGCGCCTGCCGTCCGAGCAGGCCACGTTTGACGCCCTCGCCAGCGCCCAGGCCGAGTCCCAGGCGGCGGCGCAGGCGGCCCGGCCCAAGCCCTGGTCGCCCGACCCGGTGGGCACGCTGGCAGTGGCCAGCGCGCTGCACGCGGCGGCGGTGACGCGCCTGCTGTCGCTGCTGGACCATCAGGCCGAACTGCGCAGCGAGCCCGAGGTGGACGCTCTGGTCAGCGAGCTCAAGCTGATCGAGCGCCAGCGCGCCTTCACCCGCCAGGTGTTCAACCAGGCGGTCGGTCAGTACAACGAGGCCCTGCAGCAGTTCCCGACGCGAGTGCTGGCCAATTTGTACGGCTTCATCGCGGCGCGGTCGGTCTAGAGCCCCAGCACCGCAGGGCCGGGTCAGCTCACCGCGATCGCGCCCGAGGCGCACATCTCGCGGAACAGCGCGGCCATGGCGGTGCCGCTCATCGTGTACGGGTCCAGGCGCCCGGTCTCGGAATACTTCAGCAGCAGCGCCGGGTTGAGGCGGTGCAGGTTGACCTGGCCCATGGTCCAGCCCGGGAAGCCGCGCTCGGTGATCTCTTCATAGCCGAGCAGCACCACGTCCTGGTGGCGGTCGTCCGCGACGATGCGCTTGTAGCGTGCGTTCACGGCGTTGCGCCCGCCCTCCAGCACCTGCACGAAGACGCCGTCCGAGTAGCACAGCAGGCCGGTGATGCCCTCGGCCGGGTTGTGCTCCCGCGAGGTCTTGAGGATGGCGGCAAGGTCGCCGTCGGTCAGGGCCGCGGTGGCGCGGCTGGCGTACATCAGGCGAACGAGCATGGCTTCAGCCCTTGGCAATCAATGAGAGGAACTCGCGGCGCAGGTTGGCGTCCTTCAGGAAGGCGCCGCGCATCACGCTGTTGGTCATCTTGGACTCGCTGTCCTTGACGCCGCGCCAGTGCATGCAGAAGTGGTCGGCCTCCATCACCAGCGCCAGGCCGTCGGGCTGCACGCGTTCCTGCAGTTCGTTGGCCAGCATGGTCACGGCCTCTTCCTGGATCTGCGGGCGGCTCATGATCCAGTCGCACAGCCGCGCGTACTTGGACAGGCCGATCAGGTTGGAGTGCTCGTTGGGCAGCAGCCCGATCCAGACCTTGCCCATGATGGGGCACAGGTGGTGGGAGCAGGCGCTGCGCACGGTGATCGGGCCGACGATCATCAGCTCGTTGAGCCGGCTGACATTGGGGAACTCGGTGACCGACGGCGGCTTGGCATAGCGGCCGGCGAACACCTCGCGCAGGAACATCTTGGCCACGCGCTTGGCCGTTTCCTGGGTGTTGTGGTCGCTGTCGGTGTCGATCACGAGGCTTTGCAGCACGGCCTGCATCTTGTCCTGCACCTCGGCCTGCAGCGCATCGAGCTCACCAGGTTCGATGAAGGCGGCGATGTTGTCGTTGGCATGGTGGCGGCAGCCGGCCGACACGAGGCGGTAGCGGATGCGCTCGGAAACCGGCGCGTCGGGGGCGGGTGCATTCATGGGCCGGGATTCTCAGGCCAATGACGACTTCTACACTGCGGCGATGTCCCAAAGCCCCCACGCCACCCCGGCGTCTGCCCCGCTGCACCGGCTGCTGTCCCAGGCCGCCGATGCGGTGCAGGGCGTGCGCGAGGGCCGCTCCCTGACCGAGCTGCTGGCGCGTGTGCCGGCTGAGTTGCGCCCCGGCACCCAGGCCCTGGCCTTCACGGCGCTGCGCCGTCTCGGCAGTGCCGAGGTGGTGCGCCAGCAGCTCGCACCCAAGGCGCCGCCGGCGCGCGTCGATGCGCTGCTGCTGACCGCGCTGGCCCTGCTCTGGCCCGACCCCGACCATCCCCCGGCCTACACCGACCACACCCTGGTCGACCAAGCCGTCACGGCCGCGAAGCAGCGCTCACCGGCCAGCGCGGCCTTCATCAACGCGGTGCTGCGGCGTTTCCTGCGCGAGCGCGAGGCCCAGGTGGCCGCCGCTGGGCGCAGCCCGTTGGGGGCCTACAACCATCCGGCCTGGTGGGTCGAAAAGCTGCGCCGGGACTGGCCGGCCGAGTGGCAGGACCTGCTGCTGGCCAACAACCGCCCGCCGCCGATGACGCTGCGGGTGCATGCCCAGCGCGCTTCGGCAGCCGGGTATGTCGAGCGGCTGGCAGGCGTCGGCATTGGCGCGCGGGTACTGGGGGTGCCGGCGGCCCAGGCCGTTGTGCTCGACCGGCCGGTGCCGGTGTCGGCCCTGCCGGGCTTTGCCGAGGGCCTGGTGTCGGTGCAGGACGCCGCCGCCCAGCTGGCTGCGCCGCTGGTGGTGGGCCTCGGCCCGGATCGACAGCTCGGGCCCGGCGCGCGCGTGCTCGATGCCTGCGCGGCGCCCGGCGGCAAGACGGCGCATCTGCTCGAATTGCAGCCCGGGCTGCAACTCACCGCGCTGGACGCGGACGCGCAGCGCCTGACCCGCGTGCAGGACAACCTGCACCGCCTGCAGCAGCAGGCCACACTGAAGGCCGCCGACGCGCGCCAGACCGCCACCTGGTGGGACGGTCAGGCCTTCGATGCCATTTTGCTCGACGCGCCCTGCAGTGCCTCGGGCATCGTGCGCCGCCATCCGGACGTGCGCTGGCTGCGCCGGCCCGACGACATCAGCGCGCTGGCGCAGGTGCAGGCCGAGCTGCTGGACGCGCTGTGGCCGCTGCTGGCACCGGGTGGCCGCCTGGTCTACGCGACCTGTTCGGTGTTCAAGGCCGAGGGTCAGACGCAGCTCGACGCATTTTTGCAACGCCAACCCGACGCGTTGCCCACTGCCGTGCCTGGGTTCACGGGCCATCTGCTGCCCCTGGCTGACAATGCCGTCAGTGGGCCGTCTTTGCTGGACGGCTTTTTCTACGCCCTGATCCACAAGACCTGAGTTGACCCTCGTACGCGCCGTCATCGTTGCCTGGCTTGCCGCGCTGATCGCCCTGACCCCGGGCGTGTCGCGTGCCGAGGGCGTGGAGCTGGCACTGCTGTCGACCCAAAGGGTCGAAGACGGCCTGGAGTTGAGCTTCAACACCCGCTTCGAGCTCAGCCGCGCCGCGGAAGAGGCTCTGAACAAGGGGGTGTCGCTGTACTTCGTGACCGAGGCCAGCATCTTTCGCAGCCGGTGGTATTGGCGTGACGCGCGTGTTGCTCGCGCAGAGCGCACCTGGCGTTTGCAGTGGCAGGCGCTTTCGCGCCAGTACCGCGTGTCGACCGATGGTCTGTACCAGAGCTTTTCGACGCTCGACGATGCGCTTGGGTTTCTGCGTGGACTGAGTGCTTGGCGCATCGCCGAGCCCAAGGATATTGAGGACAGTGGCAACTACTACCTCGAATTCAGCTACCGGCTGGACGTCAGCCAGTTGCCGCGGCCGATGCAGATCGGCCTGCAGCCGGGGTTTGCGCTGAGCGTCGAGCAAAGGCGCGGCTTCAATGCCGACTTCTCGCTGAAGCCATGACACGGGCCGCATGACCAGGACCGCGCGCTGGGGCTGGGTCATCACGCTGGTGACCCTGACGGGCGTCGCCGGAGTGCTGGCCTTCCTGCTGTCGGTCGGCACCACCAGCGAGCGGGGCTTCTTCGAACGCCATTACCACTGGCTGTTCTGGGTCAATGTCGCGGTCGCGGCGGTGCTGACCCTGGTCATTCTGGTGGCCGCAGTGCGCCTGGTGCTGCGGGTGCGGCGCGGCCGCTTCGGCAGCCGGCTGCTGCTCAAGCTGGCCGGGATCTTTGCCCTCGTCGGTGTGGTGCCGGGGCTGATGATCTATGCGGTGTCCTACCAGTTCGTGAACCGCAGCATCGAGACCTGGTTCGACGTCAAGCTGGCCAGTGCGCTGGAGGCCGGCCTCAACCTCGGGCGCGGCACCCTGGACGCGATGGTGGCCGATCTCGGCAACCGCACCCGCGACGCCGCCGAACAGTTCGCCGATGCCGGCGCCCCTCAACTGCTGGCGCTGGAGCGGCTGCGCGACAAGCTCGGCGTGCGCACCGTCGCGTTGGTGGGTGGCAATGGCCAGATCCTGCTGGAGAGCGGCGGCGACACCAGCCAGCTGACCCCCGACCGACCCAGCCGCGCCCTGCTCGACAAGGCCCGCGGCAGCGTCGTCACCCAGCTGGAGGGCCTGGAGGATGAAGCCCAGGCCCTGCAGGGCGGCGCACGGATCCGCGCGCTGGCCCTGCTGCCCAACACCGAGCTGCGCCTGGGCCTGGGCGAGCGCTATCTGATGGTGGTGCAGCGCGTGCCGGCAGCCATTTTGGGCAATGCGCTGGCGGTGCAGGCGGCCAACAGCGAGTACCAGCAGCGCGCGCTGGAGCGGGTCGGCCTGCGCCGCATGTACCTCGGCACGCTGACCCTGGTGCTGATCCTGGCCGTGTTCGCCGCGCTGCTGCTGGCGGTCACGCTGGGCAATCAGCTCGCGCGCCCGTTGCTGATGCTGGCCGACGGCGTTCGCCAGGTGGCCCAGGGTGATCTGTCGGTGCGGCCGGTGCTGGCGTCGCGCGACGAACTGGGCGGGCTGACGCGCTCCTTTGCCGACATGACGGGGCAGCTGGCCGACGCGCGCGAGCAGGTGCAGCGCAGCGTGGCCGAGCTGGAGAGCGCCCGCACCCATCTGCAAACCATCCTCGACAACCTCACGGCCGGCGTGCTCGTGTTCGACGCGGCCGGGGCGCTCGAGACCGTGAACCCTGGCGCCACGCGCATCCTGCGCCTGCCGCTGTCGGCCTATGTCGGCCGGCCGCTGACCGAGGTGCCCGGGCTGGCCGAGTTCGCGGCCGCCCTCGATGCCCGCTTCGAGCAGCACCTCGGCCCCGACCCGGCCGAGCGCGACATGGACCGCGAGCTCTGGCAGGAGTCCTTCGAGCTTCAGCTCGACCCCCAGCAGGAGCCGCTGAGCCTGCTGGTGCGCGGGGCGCCCCTGCCCCAGCGCGCGCGCCTGGTCGTGTTCGATGACATCTCCGAGGTCGTCTCGGCCCAGCGCTCGGCGGCCTGGAGCGAGGTCGCCCGCCGGCTGGCCCACGAGATCAAGAACCCGCTGACACCCATCCAGCTGTCGGCCGAGCGTCTGCAGCACAAGCTGGAGGCCAAGCTCGAAGGCACCGACCAGGCCATGCTGGTGCGCTCGGTGGCCACCATCGTCAACCAGGTGCAGGCGATGAAGCAGCTGGTCAACGAGTTCCGCGACTACGCCCGCCTGCCGTCGGCCCAGCTCAAGCCGCTGGATCTCAATGCGCTGATCCAGGAGGTCCTGAGCCTCTATGCCGAGCCGCAGGAGAACGGGCGTCTGGTTGCCGACCTGGCGCCCAACCTGCCCTGCATCAAGGGCGACGCCAGCCAGCTGCGCCAGGTCATCCACAACCTCGTGCAGAACGCGCTCGACGCGGTGCAGGACCGCGCCGATGGCCGCGTCGTCGTGCGCTCCTCGCTGTCGCTGACCGACGCCGGCAAGCCGCGCGCGGTGCGGCTGCACATCCTCGACAACGGCCACGGTTTTGCCGAGAAGGTGCTCAAGCGCGCCTTCGAGCCCTATGTGACGACCAAGTCCAAGGGCACCGGCCTGGGCCTCGCGGTCGTCAAGAAGATTGCCGACGAACATGCGGCCCGCGTCTCGCTGCGCAATCTGCATCCCACGGCCGATGCGGGTTCTCCCCCGGACGACGGGCGCGAGGCGGCCGTGATCGGTGCACAAGTTTCGCTATCATTTTCCAATCTGGCGCCAGCCGCCGAGCCCGGGGCTTCGAGCGCCAAGACCTAAGGATTCATGGCCACCATTCTTGTTGTCGACGACGAGCTGGGTATCCGCGCCCTCTTGTCAGAAATCCTCAGCGACGAGGGGCACACCATCGAGCTGGCCGAGAACGCCACACAGGCCCGGGCGGTGCGCGAGCGCATGCGGCCCGATCTCGTGCTGCTCGACATCTGGATGCCCGACGTCGATGGCGTCACCCTGCTCAAGGAGTGGGGCGGCGCCGGCCTGCTCACGATGCCCGTCATCATGATGAGCGGCCACGGCACCATCGACACCGCGGTGGAGGCCACCAAGTTCGGTGCCATCGCCTTCCTCGAAAAGCCGATCACGCTGCAGAAGCTGCTGCGCGCCGTCGAGCAGGCCCTGGTCAAGGCCGCGCCGCCGCGCCCGGCGCCCGCCGCGGTGAGCCTGGCCATGTACAGCCGCCCCGAGCCGGGCCAGTTGCCGCCGCTGCCCAGCCACGCTGCCGCGGTGGTCAGCCACATCGCAGGCAACAGCCACGCGTTGGCGTCCGAGCAGAGTTTCGAACTCGACCGCCCGCTGCGTGAGGCGCGCGATGCGTTCGAGAAGAGCTATTTCGAGTTCCACCTCGCCAAGGAAAACGGCTCCATGACCCGTGTGGCCGAGAAGACCGGCCTGGAGCGCACGCATCTCTACCGCAAGCTCAAGCAGCTCGGCGTGGACCTCAGCCGCAACAAGCGCGGCGCCGGGGGCTGACGAAGCCCCGCAGCTTGTGCTACAGTCGCGGACTTCGCTGAGCGGCCGCCTGGTTGCTCATCGAAACCCAAGGCCAAGTAGCTCAGTTGGTAGAGCAGCGGATTGAAAATCCGCGTGTCGGTGGTTCGATTCCGCCCTTGGCCACCAGTTCCGGAACGGCTCCTTCAGGGAGCCGTTTTCATTGGTGCAGCTCAGTTCGACGCACCCGCGTCGCGCATCGCCCGCTTGGCCGACAGCGCCATGAACAGCGCGAACACCACCACCACCACCAGGCCGGCGCCGAGCGACGCGCGCTCGGCGACCAGGCCGATCAGCGGCGGGCCGGCCATCATGCCGAGGTAGCCCACCCCCGACACGGCCGCTATGCCATGGGCCGACGACACGCCCGGCACCTGCGACGCGGCGCTGAACAGCACCGGCACGACATTGGACAGCCCCAGGCCCACCAGCGCGAAGCCGACCAGCGCCACCGCGGGTGACGGCCAGGCCAGTGCGAGCGCCATGCCGGCGGCGGCGAGTGCGCCGCTGGCGCGCATCAGCCGGCGCGGCGCCACGCGGGCGCGCACCCAGTCGCCGCCGAAGCGGCCCGCGGCCATCGCGCCGCTGAAGCTCGCGTAGGCCAGGGCCGCGGTGCTGGCGGGGCTGGCCCGCTCCTGGGTCATGAACAGCACGCTCCAGTCGTACATCGCGCCTTCTGCGATCAGGCCCATCGCGGCCAGCACGCCGAGCAGGAACAGCGGCCCGCGCGGCAGGCTCAGCGGGTGCGTCTCCTCGGCGGCCTGCGCCGGCACGGGCAGCATGGCCCGGCTGGCGGCCAGCACGACTGCAGCGCCCAGGCCGGCCGCGAGCAGCAGATGGGCCTGCGCCGATAGCCCCAGCCCCGGCGCGGCGCTGCCCAAGCCGGCACCGGCCATGCCACCGAGGCTGAACATGCCGTGGAAGCCGCTCATCAGCGGCCGGCCCGCCCGGCGTTCGATCTCGGTGGCCTCGGTGTTGATGGCCACGTCCAGCAGGCTGCCGGTGACGCCGAAGACCAGCATCACGGCCAGCAGCACCGCATACGCGTTGCCCGCCAGCAGCCCGGCGATGGCGGCGCAGCAAAGCACGCCCATCGCGGCCGACACGCTGCGCGGCCCCCAGCGGCCGACCACGCGGCCGGCCTGGGCCAGCGCCAGCAAGGCGCCGACGCCGCTGGCCAGCATCGCGAAGGCCAGGGTCTGCTCCCCCAGGCCGTAGTGGCCCTTGACCGTGGGCACGTGCACGCCCCAGGTCGCGAACAGCAGGCCGAGCACGAAGAACTGCGCGCGCAGCGCGCGCGACGCCGTCGCGACGGCGATCACTTCGCGGTGGCGACGATGCGTGTGAAGAAGTCGTAGACGCCCTGGTCGCCCATCTTGCGGGCGTCGGCCAGTTCACCGCCTTCGGTGGCGTAGAGCAGCTTGCCCTCGGGCGACAGCACGGCCACGGCCGGGATGCCCTTCTTCAGCGGCACGCGGTAGGCCTCGGCGATGTCGACATTGCGGTCGAAGCGGCCCACGTCCACCTTGACCACCTTGAAGTGCTTGGCGATCAGCGGCGCGCTGGGGCCGGTCTTGAAGGTCGCGTCCAGCATGCGGCAGTCGCCGCACCAGTTGGCGCCGAAGACGACGAGCACCGGCAGCTTGGCCGGCGCGGCCTCGGCCAGCGAGGCGCGGATGGCGGCCTTGGCGTCGGCGGCTTCGTCGTAGATGGCGGGCGGGCCGGCGTGGGCGAGCAGGCTGGTGCCGAGCAGCAGAGAGGCGAGGAGTGAGCGCATGGTGGAAGGGGTGAGGGGGACGGGGGCTCAGCCGCCGCCGCCAAGGGCGCGGTAGAGGCTGACGAGATTTTGCGCCCGCTGGCTCTGCACCTGCACCAGGGCCTGCTGGGCGGCGAACAGCGAGCGCTGCGCGTCGAGCCGGTCCAGCGCGCTGGCGACGCCGGCGGCATAGCGCTGCTCGGCCGCGGCAAGCCGGCGCGTTTCGGCCTCGACCTGGGCTGCGAGCGCGGCGCGCTGCTCGGACAGCGTGGCGCGGCCGGCCAGCCCGTCGGCCACCTCGCGGAAGGCGGTCTGGACCGCCTTCTCGTACTGGGCCAGCGCGATGTCTCGGCTGGCGCGGGCGCTGGCCAGCGCGGCGCGGTTGCGGCCGGCGTCGAAGATCGGCTGCACCAGCTGGGGCGCAAAGCTCCAGGCCGAGCGCTTGAACAGGTCCTGCAGCGCGCCGCTGGCGCTGCCGAGCTGGCCGGTCAGCGTGATGCGGGGCCAGAAGGCGGCGCGGGCGGCGTCGATGTTGGCGTCGGCGGCACCGAGCTGGAACTCGGCCTGGCGGATATCCGGCCGGCGCGTCAGCATCTCGGCCGGCAGGCCCGCGGGCAGCTCGGCCAGCGGCTCGAAGTCGGCCAGCGCGCCGGTGGCGGCCGGCAGGTCGGCGGGCAGCGGGCCTCCCACCAGCAGCGCCAGCGCGTTCTCGTCCAGCGCCTGCTGGCGTTGAGCCTGGGCCAGCGCCGCGCGGGCTGCCTGCAGGGCCGACTCGGCACTGCGCAGGTCCAGCTCGCCGGCCACGCCGCCGTCGAAGCGCTGGCGGGTCAGGGCCAGCGACTCCTCCCGCGTGGCGACCGTGTCGCGCGTCAGCTTCAGCAGCGCGGCATCGGCCTGCAACGCGATCTCGGCGGTGGCCACGCTCGCGACCAGCGCGGTGCGCACCGCCTGCTGGTTGGCCTGCGCCGCCAGCAGCTGGGCGGCCGCGGCGGCGCTCAGGCCGCGCAGGCGGCCAAACAGGTCGAGCTCGTAGGCCGAGACCTGCAGCCCGGCGGTGTAGAGGCTGTTGATGCCGCCGGCCGCGGTGGGTGTGCGCGAGCCGGTCAGGCTGGCGTTGACCGTCGGCCAGAGGTCGGCGTCGCGGCTCGCCGCGCTGGCGCGGGCCGTTTCGATGTTGAGCACCGCGACGCGCAGGTCGCGGTTGTTGGCCAGCGCCAGCGGGATCAGCCGCTGCAGCCGCGGGCCCTGGAAGGCCTGGGCCCAGGGCAGGTCGACGGCTGGGGTGGCGCCCGGGCCGCCCGCTTGCGGAAAGGCCGCCGGCACGGCCGCCGTGGCGGCCTCGGACGCGACCGGGCGCCTAGGCTCAGGCCCGGCGCAGGCGGCCAGCAGCAGGGCGGTAGTGAGCAGGGTCAGCGCGGTCTTCATGCCTGGCCCTCCGTGGTCTCCTCGGCCTCGTGGGCGTCGCGCCGGCGCTGCCTTTCGCTGCCGGGGAAGAAGCGGCGCACGACGACGAAGAACACCGGCACGAAGAGCACGGCCAGCAGGGTCGCCGAGATCATGCCGCCCATCACGCCGGTGCCGATAGCGCGCTGGCTGGCCGAGCCGGCGCCGCTGGCGAGCACCAGCGGCAGCACGCCGAGCATGAAGGCCAACGAGGTCATCAGGATGGGGCGAAAGCGCAGGTGGGCCGCCTCCAGCACCGCGTCGAACACGCTCTTGCCGTGGGCCTGCAGCTCCTTCGCGAACTCGATGATGAGCACCGCGTTCTTGGCCGACAGGCCGATGATGGTGATCATGCCGACCTTGAAGTAGACGTCGTTCTCCAGCCCGCGAAAGCTCGCGCCCAGCACCACGCCGAGCACGCCCAGCGGCACCACCAGCAGCACCGCCAGCGGGATGCTCCAGCTCTCGTACAGCGCGGCCAGGCACAAGAACACGGCCAGCAGCGAGAAGCCGAACAGGATGAAGGCGGTGGAGCCGGAGAGCTTTTCCTCGCGGGACTGGCCGGTCCATTCGAAACCGAAGCCATTGGGCAGCTGGGCTGCGAGCTTCTCCATTTCGGCGATCGCCACTCCGGTCGACACGCCCTTGGCCGGCTCGCCCTGGATGCGCATGGCCGGGTAGCCGTTGTAGCGCACCGTCTGCATCGCGCCCATCACCCACTTGCTGCTGGCGAAGGCCGACAGCGGCACGGGTTGGCCGGCGCCGTTGAGCACGTTCAGCTGCAGCAGGTCCTCGGGCTGCATGCGCGCCGGCGCATCGGCCTGCACGATGACGCGCTGCAGCCGGCCGGCGTTGGGGAAGTCGTTCACATAGCTGGAGCCCAGTGCCGTGTTCAGCACCGCGTTGACCGCACCGATGTTGACCCCCAGCGCCTGGGCGCGGTCGCGGTCGATGTCGAGCTGCAGCTGGGCCGCGTCTTCCAGACCGTCGGGCCGCACCGCGTTCAGCAGCGGGTTCTTGGCGGCCGCGGCCAGCAGCTGGTTGCGGGCGGCCAGCAGCTCGGCGCGCGTGTGGCCGCTGCGGTCCTGCAGCCGGAAGGCAAAGCCGTTGGCGCGGCCCAGGTCGCGGATGGGCGGCGGGCTGGTCGGGAAGATGATGGCGTCGCGGATCTTGGCGAGCGCCGGAAAGGCGCGCGCCGCCAGCGCCTGGGCCGAGTGCTCGGGGCCGTGGCGCTCGTCCCAGGGCTTGAGCGTGACAAAGGCCAGGCCGGCGTTCTGGCCCGTGCCGGAGAAGCTGAAGCCGACGACGCCAACCATGCTCTCCACCTCGGGCTGCTTGAGCATGAAGTCCTCGACCTGCTGCACGACGCTGAGCGTGCGCGCCTGCGTGGCGCCCGGCGGCAGCTGGATGTTGACGAGGATATTGCCCTGGTCCTCGTTGGGCACGAAGGAGGTGGGCAGCTTCTGGAACACCAGCACCGCCGCCGCGATCACGGCGGCGTAGACCACGGTCATGCGGCCCGCGCGCCGGATCAGCTTGGCCACCCAGCCCTCATAACCCTTGGCCGTGCGCGCGAAGCTGCGGTTGAACCAGCCGAAGAAGCCGCGTTTTTCGATGTGGTGGCCGGCCTCGACCGGCTTCAGCAGCGTCGCGCACAGCGCCGGCGTCAGCGACAGCGCGAGAAAGGCCGAGAACGCGATGGCGCTCACCATCACCGCTGAGAACTGGCGGTAGATGTTGCCGATGGCGCCGCTGAAGAAGGCCAGCGGCACGAACACCGAGATCAGCACCACGGTCACGCCGACGATGGCGCCGGAGATCTGGCCCATGGCCTTGCGCGTGGCCTTGAGCGGCGACAGCCCCTCCTCGCTCATCACGCGCTCGACGTTCTCGACCACGACGATGGCGTCGTCCACCACGATGCCGATCACCAGCACCATGCCGAACATGGTCAGCACATTGATCGAAAAGCCCAGTGCGAGCAGCGTCGCGAAGCTGCCCAGCAGTGCGATCGGCACCACCAGCGTCGGGATCAGCGTGTAGCGGATGTTCTGCAGGAACAGGAACATCACCAGGAACACCAGCACCACGGCCTCCACCAGGGTCTCGACGACCTGGGAGATCGAGATGTCGATGAACAGCGAGCTGTCGTAGGGGATGCTGGCAGTCACGCCGGCCGGGAAATAGGGCTGCAGCTCCTTGAGCCGCTGCTTGACGCGCTGGGCCGTCTGCAGCGCATTGGCCGCGGGCGCGAGCTGCACCGGCACGCCGACGGAAGGCTTGCCGTTCAGCCGCGTGGAGCGGCCGGTGTAGCTGTCGGCGCCCAGCTCGATGCGGGCCACGTCCTTGAGCCGCACGGTGGAGCCGTCCGGGTTGGCGCGCAGCACGATATTGCCGAACTGCTGCACATTGCTGAGCTGGCCGCGCACCACCACGGTGGCGGCGATGGTCTGGCCGGGCACATTGGGCAGGTCGCCGATGGCGCCAGAGCTGACCTGGGCGTTCTGGGCCTGGATGGCGGCGTTCACGTCCGCCGGCTGCAGCTTGTAGCCCACCAGCTTGGCGGGGTCCAGCCAGATGCGCATCGCGCGCTCGGTGCCGAACAGCAGCGCCTGGCCGACGCCGGGCACGCGCTGGATCTCGGGCAGCACCGCGCGCGATGCATAGTCGCCCAGCGCGATGGTGTCGAAGTCCGGGTTGCTGCTGGACAGGATGATGAAGACCAGGAAGTTCGGGTTGACCTTGTCGACCTTCACGCCCTGCTGGATGACGGCCTGCGGCAACCGTGGCTGCGCGCGGGCGTAGCGGTTCTGCACATCCACCTGGGCCAGGTCGGGGTTGGTGGCCGGGTCGTAGCTCAGCGTGATCGTGCCGGTGCCGTCGGCCTGGGCCACGGCCTCCATGTAGATCAGGCCGGGCGAGCCGTTCATCTCGCGCTCGATGACGCTGATGACCGCGTCCTCCAGCGTCTGCGCCGACGCACCGGGGTAGCTGACCGACAGCTGGATGGACGGCGGCGCCACCGGCGGGTACTGGGCAATCGGCAGCTGCGTGACCGCGACCGCGCCGATGACCGTGATGAACAGGGCAATGACCCAGGCGAAGATGGGCCGGTTGATGAAGAACTGCGCCATGTCGGTTCAGCCCTTCAGCGCGAGGCCGCCGACGCTGGCGCCGAGGCCGCGGGAGCCGGTGCCGAGCCCGCCGGGCTCCACGGCACCGGGCGGGCCTTGCCGCCGGCCTTGGCCTTTTGCAGCCCGTCCACGATGACCTGGTCGCCGGCCTGCAGCCCGCCCAGCACCAGCGCCTTGCCGCCTTGGGCCGGGCCGAGCTTGACCGGCTTGGCGCTGACGCTGCCGTCGGCCGCCACCACGAGCACGTTGTCGCCCGCCGCGCCGCGCGCCACCGCCTGCTGCGGCAGCAGCACCGCGCCGTCCACGCCGGCCTGGGTGAGCCGCACGCGCACGTACAGGCCGGGCAGCAACTGGCCCTTGGGGTTGGGCACTTCGGCGCGCAGCGTGATCTGGCCGGAGCTCGGGTCCACACTCAGGTCCGAGAACAGCAGCCTGCCCGGCAGCGGGTAGGCGCTGCCGTCTTCGAGCAGCAACTGCACCTGGGCTGCATCCTTGCCGGCGCTTTGCAGCCGGCCGTCGGCCAGCGCCTGGCGCAGCCGCAGCACCTCGCCGGCGGACTGCGTGAAGTTCACGTAGAGCTTGTCGACCTGCTGCACCACGGCCAGTGGCGTGGCCTCGCCCTGGCCCACCAGCGCGCCCTCGGTGACCAGCGCCCGGCCGATGCGGCCGGCGATGGGAGCGGTGACGTGGGCGTAGCCGAGGTTGATCTGGGCCGTCTGCACCGCGGCCTGGCCGGCGGCCACATCGGCCCTGGCCTGCTGGGCGGCGGCCTGGGCATTCAGTGCCTCCTGCGGGCTCACGGCCTGGGTCTTGGCCAGCGGCGCATAGCGGTCCGCCAGGGCCTGGGCCTGCAGCAGGTTGGCCTCGGCGCGCGCGAGCTGGGCCTGGGCGCTGGCCAGCGCGGCGCGGTAGGGGGCGGGGTCGATCTCGAACAAGGCCTGGCCGGCCTTCACGTCCGCGCCCTCGACGAACAGCCGCTTTTGCAGAATGCCGGCCGCGCGGGCGCGCACCTGAGCCACGCGGTAGGCCTCCAGCCGGCCGGGCAGCTCGGCCGCCAGGTCGGCATGGCCGGGGGCCACCGTCAGCACGCCCACCTCGGGCGGCGGCGGCGCGCTGCCGGCCGCGGGGCTGCCGGCGCCGTTGCCGGTCGGGCTGCAGCCTGCCAGCAGCAGGCCGGTGCCTGCGCTCAGTGCGATCGTGAGGCGCCTTGCGGCGCGGCGGTCCCATGCCAACTTCATCGGGTGGTCCTGTTCGAGGTGCGGTGCCGCGGCCCTCGACGCGCGGGGCCCTCGGCAAAGCCCGCCACTGTAGCCACGCACGCCGGGGCCTGTGCGTGAAGCAACGCAAAGCCCGGCGCCCGCGCAAGGCCGTGGCGGATGCCATTCGTCATGGCCTGGCCCGTGGTGGAGGGCGGCAGGCCCTCAGCCGGCGAGGGCTTCCAGCCGGGCGCGCTGCACCGCGCGGCCGATCTCGGCCCCCTGAGCGCCACGCGCGATGGCCGCGGCGCTGACGGCCCCCAGGTCCACCGCCTGGGTCGCGCGCAGGTCGGCCAGCAGGCGCTCGCGCTGCGGGTAGTCGCGGTCCTCCAGGCCCAGGCGGCCGCGGGCATCGCACTCGCAGGCCCAGAGCAGCTCGGCGAAGCGCTCGGGCCGCCGCCAGGCGTCGCAGCGCTCCAGCAGCCGCAGCCGCGCCTCGGCCGAGAAGCCGCCGCTCTGGTGCACATGGGTGTGCTCGCGCGCGACCAGCTCGGCCAGCTCGCGGCAGTCAGTGGGCACCTTCCAGCGCGCGCTCACGCCACGGGCGAGCTTCTCGCTGCGGCCTTCGTGGCCGATGTGGCGGGGCAGCTCCTCGGCACGCGTCGTGCCCTTGCCGAGGTCATGGCACAGCGCGGCGTAGCGCACCGTCAGCGGCGCGCCCAGCCGTGCGCACTGGTCCAGCACCATCTGCAGGTGGATGCCGGTGTCGATCTCGGGGTGGTGGGCTTCGGGCTGCGGCACGCCGTAGAGCGCGTTCACCTCGGGCAGCAGCCGCGCCAGCGCGCCCGCGTCGCGCAGCACCTCCAGCATGCGCGACGGCCGCCGCTCCATCAGCCCGCGCGACAGCTCCTGCCACACGCGCTCCGGCACCAGCGCATCCACCTCGCCGGCGGCCACCATCGCACGCATCAGCGCGACCGTCTCCGGCGCGACCGTGAAGTCCGCGAAGCGCGCCGCGAAGCGCGCCAGCCGCAGGATGCGCACCGGGTCTTCGGCGAAGGCCGGCGACACATGGCGCAGCACCCGCGCAGCGAGGTCGCGCTGGCCGCCATAGGGGTCGATCACCTGGCCGGCGGCGTCCTCGGCCATCGCATTGATCGTCAGGTCGCGGCGGGCGAGGTCCTGCTCCAGCGTGACGTCTGGCGCCGCGTGGAAGGCAAAGCCGTGATAGCCCGCGGCCGTCTTGCGCTCGGTCCGGGCCAGCGCCACTTCCTCGTGCGTGGTGGGGTGCAGGAAGACCGGGAAGTCCTTGCCGACCGGCTGGTAGCCGGCGTCCAGCAACGCCTGCGGCGACGCGCCAACGACGACCCAGTCGCGGTCCTGCACCGGCAGGCCCAGCAGGCGGTCGCGGACGGCGCCGCCGACGAGGTACATGTGGAAGCTAGGAGTCATCGCAGCGCGATTCTGCGTCGGCGCAGAGGCCGCGGGCGGCCGGCCCGTGATGGCCGCGCTAACGGTCGAGGTCCTGGGCATCCTCCAGGGCCTCGATGAGGGCGGTCAGCCCCGCCATCACCGTCTGGGCGCGCACTTGCTGCCGGTCGCCGCTGAAGTGCTCGCGCCAGACACGGGCGGGTTGCCCGGTGCGCACCAGGGCCAGCCAGACGGTACCGACCGGCTTGTCCGCGCTGCCGCCCGTCGGGCCGGCGATGCCGGTGACCGACAGCGCCCAGTCGATGGGTGCACGGGCCAGCAGGCCACGCGCCATCTGCTCGGCCACCTCGGCGCTGACGGCGCCGTGCTGCGCGATCAGCGCCGTCGGCACGCCCAGCAGCTCGGACTTGGCCTCGTTGCTGTAGCTGACGACGCCACGCTCGAACCAGGCGCTGGACCCGGGCAGGCCGGTGCAGGCCGCGGCGATCAGGCCGCCGGTGCAGCTCTCCGCCGTACCGATGGATTCGCGCCGCCGGATCAGGGCCAGCGCGATGCGCTCGATCAGGTCGGTGTCGTCGGCAACCATGGTGTCAGCCCCCCATCACCGCGCGCCAGAGCGCGATGACGACCAGGGTACAGGCGGCGGCGACGAAGTCGTCGAACAGGATGCCAAAGCCCTGGGCCCAGCCGATCGCGGCGCCACGCTCGGCCTTGAACAGCCGGTCCGCCCAGCCCACGGGCCCGGGCTTGGCGGCGTCGAAGAAGCGAAACAGCCCGAAGGCGACGATCTGGCCGACGAAGCCGGCCGGCGCGATCAGCCACAGGATGAGCCAGAAGGCCAGCACCTCGTCCCAGACCACGGCGCCCGGGTCGGGCGTGTTCAGGTGCTGGGCGCAGCGGGTGCAGGCCCACCAGCCGACGAGGGTGCCGATGCCGATCAGCAGCGCCCAGGCGAGGTCGTTCATCCACGGCGCGATCAGCGCGGCCACCAGCCAGGCCCACAGCGTGCCGACGGTGCCCGGCGCTTTCGGGCTCAGGCCGCTGCCAAAGCCCAGCGCGATCCAGCGCGCCGGGTGGCGCCACATGAAGGCCGGGGTCGGGCGAACTGGGGCGCCGCTCATGACGCGAAATGGTCGAAGGACCGCAGGCCGTGGGCGACCGCCTCGCCGCGGGCGTCGACGACGCGCAGGCCCGGCTCGGCCTCGATGCGGCCGACGCGGGTCAGCAACACGCCAACATCCGGCAGGCGGACGCCCGGCGGCGCCGTGAAGACCAGCTCGTAGTCGTCGCCGCCGGCCAACAGGCAGGCACGCTGCCAGGCCGCGGTCTGCGCGGCCAGGGTCGCGCTGCGCGGCAGCGCGTCGAGCTCGATGCAGGCGCCCACGCCGGAGGCCGCGAGGATGTGTCCCAGGTCGCCGAGCAGGCCGTCGGAGATGTCGATGGCCGCGGTGGCGATGCCGCGCAGGGCCTGGCCCAGGGCCAGCCGCGGCGTCGGGCATTCCATCGCGGCGCGCACGGCCTCAAACCCTGCGCCATCCAGAACCACCGTGCCGCGGAAGACCTCCAGCGCCAGCCGCGCATCACCCAGACGCCCCGAGACCCAGATCTCGTCGCCCACGCGCGCACCGCTGCGCAACAAGGCCCGGCCCGGTGGCGCCTCGCCGAACACGGTGATGCAGAGATTGAGCGGGCCCTGCGTCGTGTCGCCGCCCACCAGCGGGCAGCCGCTCGCGTCGGCCAGCGCCAGCAGCCCGCGCGAGAAGCCGGCCAGCCAGGCCTCGTCCGCACGCGGCAGGGCCAGCGCCAGCGTGAAGCCGCGCGGCGTCGCGCCGCAGGCAGCCAGGTCGCTGAGGTTGACGGCCAGGGCCTTGTGGCCCAGCCGCGCCGGGTCTACCGTGGACAGGAAGTGGCGGCCTTCGACCAGCATGTCGCTGGACACCAGCCAGCGCGCGCCGGGCGTGGGCACGAGCACGGCGCAGTCGTCGCCGACGCCGACCTCAATGCCGACCTCAACGCCGGCCGGCGCTCCAGCCGCAACAGGGCGCTGAAAAAAGCGCCGGATCAGATCGAACTCGCCCATGCCGGCATTGTCACTGCCCATGCGCTGTGGACATCCACAGCGCCCGCCGGCCCCTGCGGTGGCATCATTCCCCACCTACCGGCCCTCGTGATCCCCGCCATGCTCAGCTCAGAAGAAAAACGCGCCCAGCTCCGTCAGGCCGCCCTCGAATATCACGAGTTCCCGACGCCCGGCAAGGTGGCCATCGCCGCCACCAAGCAGCTGGTCAACCAGCACGACCTGGCGCTGGCCTACTCGCCCGGCGTGGCGGCGGCCTGCGAGGAAATCGTGGCCGACCCGGCCAACGCCTTCCGCTACACCTCGCGCGGCAACCTGGTCGCGGTGGTCACCAACGGCACCGCCGTGCTGGGCCTGGGCGACATCGGCCCGCTGGCCTCCAAGCCGGTGATGGAAGGCAAGGGCGTGCTGTTCAAGAAGTTCGCCGGCATCGACGTCTTCGACCTCGAGCTGAACGAGAAGAACCTGGACAAGCTGGTCGACGTGATCGCCGCGCTGGAGCCCACCTTCGGCGGCATCAACCTCGAAGACATCAAGGCGCCGGACTGCTTCTACGTCGAGCGCGAGCTGCGCAAGCGCATGAAGATCCCGGTCTTCCACGACGACCAGCACGGCACGGCCATCGTCGTCGGCGCGGCCTTCCTGAACGGGCTCAAGGTCGTCGGCAAGGACATCAAGCAGGTCAAGCTCGTCACCTCGGGCGCGGGCGCGGCGGCACTGGCCTGCATCTCGCTGCTGGTGAAGCTGGGCCTGCCCAAGGAAAACATCTGGGTGACCGACCTGGCCGGCGTCGTCTACGAGGGCCGCACCGAGCTGATGGACCCGGACAAGGCCGAGTACGCGCAGAAGACCGACGCCCGCTCGCTGCGCGAGGTGATCGCCGGGGCCGACGTGTTCCTCGGCCTGTCGGCCGGCGGCGTGCTGAAGGCCGACATGGTGGCCACGATGGCCGTGCGGCCGCTGATCTTCGCGCTGGCCAACCCGACGCCCGAGATCCTGCCGGAGGAGGTCAAGGCGGTGCGTGACGACGCCATCATGGCCACTGGCCGCACCGATTACCCGAACCAGGTCAACAACGTCCTGTGCTTCCCCTACATCTTCCGCGGTGCGCTGGATTCGGGCGCGACGACGATCAACGTCGAGATGGAGATCGCCGCGGTGCATGCCATCGCGGACCTCGCCAAGGCCGAACAGAGCGAGGTGGTGGCCGCGGCCTATGCCGGCGCCACGCTGAGCTTCGGTGCCGAATACCTGATTCCCAAGCCGTTCGACCCGCGGCTGATGATGCGCATCGCCCCGGCCGTGGCGAGGGCGGCGATGGATTCCGGTGTCGCCACGCGGCCGATCCAGGACTGGGATGCCTACCGCGAGAAGCTGCAGAGCTTTGTCTACGCATCGGGCAACACGATGAAGCCCATCTTCACCGCGGCCAAGCGCGCGCCGAACAAGCGCGTCGCCTATGCCGAGGGCGAGGAAGAGCGCGTGCTGCGCGCCGCCCAGGTCGTTGTCGACGAGGGCTTGGCGCGGCCCACGCTGGTCGGCCGCCCGGCGGTCATTGCCGAGCGCGTCGAACGCTTCGGCCTGCGGCTGCAGCAGGATCGGGACTACGACGTGGTCAACGTCGAGAACGACCACCGCTACCGCGACTACTGGCAGACCTATCTGCGCATGACCGAGCGCAAGGGCGTCACGCAGCAACTCGCCAAGATCGAGATGCGCCGCCGCCTGACGCTGATCAGCGCGATGCTGCTGCACAAGGGCGAGGTCGACGGCATGCTCTGCGGCACCTGGGGCACCACCGCCACCCACCTGCAGTACATCGACCAGGTCATCGGCAAGCGAGCCGGCGTGAAGACCTATGCCTGCATGAACGGCCTGATCCTTCCGGGTCGCCAGGTCATGCTGGTCGACACCCACGTCAACTACGATCCGACGGCCGAGCAGCTGGCCGAGATCACCATCATGGCCGCTCAGGAGATGTGCCGCTTTGGCCTGACACCGAAGGCCGCGCTGCTGTCGCACAGCAACTTCGGCACCAGCAACTGCCCGTCGGCGGTGAAGATGCGCGACACGCTGGCGCTGATCCAGCAACTTGCTCCCTGGCTGGAGGTCGACGGCGAGATGCACGGCGACACCGCGCTGGACGCCGGCTACCGCAAGCAGCTGATGCCGCACAGCCCGCTGACCGGCGAAGCCAACCTGCTGGTGCTGCCCAACATCGACGCGGCCAACATCTCTTACAACCTGCTCAAGACGGCGGCCGGCGGCGGTATCGCCATCGGGCCGGTGCTGCTTGGCGCCGCCAAGCCGGTGCATGTGCTGACGCCGTCGGCCACCGTGCGGCGCATCGTCAACATGACAGCCCTGACCGTGGCCGATGCCAACGCTGCCCGCGGCTGAGGTCGAATCCGGCGCCCGATGGCCTCAGCATCGGCGCCCGGACTCCCCCAATTGACAGAAGTTTTCAGCCAAAAACTCGGTCATGTCGCGGTCACAAATGCTTTTAAAACAAAAACTTAGCGATATGTGAGGGCCGGCTCACAAAGCCCTGCCAGTAGGCTCGCCGCCAGGCTGCGGCTTGAGCTTTGCAAGGCGCTTCGGTACCATTACGGTTTCGATTCAAGGGTAAACCCGTGTTTTTGCTCTCGTGGCTGGCGCGCTGCGGCGCCCCGGCGGTGACCGCCGCCCTGCTGCTTTCCGGCCTTGCCGGTAGCGCGCACGCCAAGGAAGCGCCCACCCCAACGCCCGCTCTGGCCGAAGTTGCGCTGAGCGAGCTGCCCGCCCAGGCCCAGGAAACGCACCGGCTCGTGTTGGCCGGCGGCCCGTTTCCTTACGGCAAGGACGGCGTGGTGTTCGGCAACCGCGAACGTCTGCTGCCCCGCAAGGCACGCGGCTTCTATCGCGAATACACGGTCAAAACCCCTGGCGCACGCGACCGCGGCGCCCGCCGCCTCATTTGCGGCGGCACGCCGCCCACCGCGCCCGAGGTTTGTTATTACACCGACGATCACTATGCCAGCTTCAAGCGCATCCGCGCCGAAGCGGCCCGGTGAGCTTCGGGGTTCCCGCAGTTTTGTGATTTGAAAGGAGGATCGAGACCATGCTTTTGCAGACCGTCCGTCCCAACATCGTGCAGGCCATACGGGCCTACCGGGTCGAGGACTTGATGCAGGCCGCCCAGGAGGCGGGCCAGCATTTCCTGTACGCCAACCTGTCGGAGGCGCAGTCCAAGCAGGACGTGCTCGATGGCATCGCTCAGGCCTTCCTGTTTCCGGCTCACTTTGGCAAGAACCTGGACGCACTGCATGACTGCATGACCGACCTCGTCCACAAGGCCGGCAGCCAGCCGGGCTTTGTCGTCGTGCTGGAGCAGCTGCCCGACAACGTGCGCTTCGACCGCGAGGCCCGCGAGCAGTTGCTCGATGTCTTCCGCGACACGGCCGACTACTGGGCCGACCGGAAGATTCCATTCCGGTGTTTTTATTCTTTTCAGTAGCCCGCTCCCAAGAAAACGGGTCATGGGAGCGGGCTGCTGAGGTGGCCCCGGTGGTTGAAAAGCCAGCGCCGAAAAGCGCGAAGTCGACGGTTGGCAATCCCAACTTCGGCATGAATATGCCGATGATGTGCAGCGCCTTCGACACGTCGATGTGGCTCAACGCGGCTTGAACGACTCAACCCCTACCGGCTGACGGCGGCGCCCTCAAGAGGCGCAGTCAGTGGCCCAGCAGAGCCGGAACCACGGCTGCTGCTGCAGGAAACAAAGCCCGCCCTAGGCGGGCTTTGTTGCTTCTGGCATCTGGGCTTGGACGGCAAGGGCCAGGTCCACGAATTCATGGACGGGGACTTCCTCGGCCCGACGCTGCAGGTCGAAGTCACCACCGTAGCCGCGCTCGGCCAGCCAATGGCCGAGGCTGTGACGTAGCAGCTTGCGGCGCTGCGAGAAGGCACTGGCGACCAGCTCACCGAGCAGCTTCGCATCCACCACCGGCGGCGTCTTGAGCGGCAGCATGCGCACAATCGCCGAGTCCACCCGCGGCGGCGGGTCGAAGGCCTCGGGCGGCACGTCGAGCACGGATTCGATGTCGTAGCGCCACTGCAGCATCACGCTCAGGCGGCCGTAGTCCTTGCCGCCCGGCCCGGCAGCCATGCGGTCGACGACCTCCTTCTGGAGCATGAAGTGCTGGTCGACCACGTCGTCCACCGCCTCCAGCAGATGAAAAAGGATGGGGGTCGAGATGTTGTAGGGCAGGTTGCCGACGACGCGCAGCCGCGCCCCCTTGGAGGCTGCCAGCGCCCGGAAATCGACCTTCAGCACATCGCTTTCGATGACCTCGACATCGTCGCGGGCGCGGAGCCGGGCGGCCAGGTCACGGTCCAGTTCGATGACGGTCAGCGGCCGGTGTCTGGCCAGCAGCGGCAGCGTCATCGCGCCGAGCCCGGGGCCGATCTCGACCAGGGTCTCACCCGGCTGCGGGTCGATCAGGTCGACGATGGCGTCGATCAGCGCCGTGTCGGTCAGGAAATGCTGGCCAAAGCGCTTGCGCGGAATATGGGACGTCAGTCGAGCCATTCGCGCACTTCGACGAAGGCCTTGGCGCGCAGGTCCTTGACCCAGTCCTGGTAGGCCTCGTCGTACTTCTGTTCCCGAAGCGCGCTGCGGGCCTGCTCGCGAAGTTGCTTGGGTTCGATCTCGACGGTGCGGCGCTCCAACACCTGGATCAGGTGCAGACCGAAGCGGGACATCACCGGCGGCGAAATGCCACCCAGCGGCAGCGCATTCATCGCCTCCTCGAATTCCGGCACGAAGCCGCCGGCCCCCATCCAGCCAAGATCGCCGCCGGCTTCAGCGCTGCCGTCTTCCGAGTTGGCACGGGCCAGGGCCTCGAACGTGGCCTGGCCGGATTCGATCTGGCGCTTGTACTCATTCATGCGGCGCGCCGCGACCTCGGCCGTCAGCTGCGCCGACGGGCGCAACAGGATGTGGCGCGCATGCGTCTGCTGGCTCTGTGTCAGCGACGCCGCCCCCTGGCGCTCGACGACCTTGAGGACATGGAAGCCCGCGCCGCTGCGCAGCAGTTGGGGCACGACATCACCGGTCTTCAGCCCCTTCACGGCCTCGACAAAGATGTCCGGCAAACGGTCTGCCGGACGCAGGCCGATCTGGCCACCACGCGCCTTGTTGCCGTCTTCTGAAACTTCGCGGGCGACCTTCGCAAAGTCCTCGCCCCCCTGAACACGCACCAAAGCGGCCTGCGCGATCGCACGGCGCTCGTCGACAAGGCTCTGCGGCGCGCCCTCGGGCACCGACACCAGCACCTGGGCGAGATTGATCTGCCCCCCCTGCTCCAGCGCGGCGCGTTTCTTTTCGATCCAGGCGTCGATCTCGGCGTCGCTCACCCGGATGCGGCCCTGCACCTCGCGTTCGCGCACGCGCTCGGTCATCATCTGATCGCGCAGGTTCTCGCGGAAGCTCTTGTAGTCGGTGCCATCGAGCTTCAGGCGCTCACGCAGCTGCTCCAGGGTCAGCTTGTTCTGTGCGGCGACGTTGGCCACCACCCGATCGAGCTCGGCCTCGTCGATGCGGGCGCCGGTCTCGCGGGCATAGGTGACGAGAACGCGGTCCTCGATCAGCGCCTCCAAGGCCTGCTTGCGCAGGCCGGCGGTCTCCGGCATGACTTCGCCCTGCTGGCGCGCCTTCTGCCGCAGCTGCTCGGTGCGCTGGACGACCTCGCTGGCGGCGACGACGTCCTGGTTGACGACGGCAGCGATGTAGTCCCCGGGCTGCAGCGCGGGCGCCTGGGCCGGCACCTGGAGTGCTGCCAGGGCCAGCGTCACGGCGAGGAAGGGGGGAGCGAGGCGATGCATCATGGTAGGAAATCTGAACTCGGCGAGCGATCGGAACTCAGCCTGCGGTAACCGGGCACATTGTCCTTCAAGACCTTGAGGGCGTTCGATCCCAGCTGCGACAGCCCAACCAGCTCCAGCTGCAGCATCAGGCGGGTGTTGGTTTCGGCGCGGCCGGTGGACAGCCGCTCGAGGCCGAAGCGCATCACCCAGCAGCCGGCGTCGTACTCGAAGCCGGCGACCGAGTCCGTCAGCCGCTTGTCGCGCAACGAATACTGCACCCGACCGGCGCTGTACCAGGCGCCGCCGCAGCTCGTCTCGGACCGCTGCGTGACCGGCCGACCGGCGATCGGCCATTGCCAGGCCAGCTCCAGCTGCTCACTCTGGTCGCGCGCGAAGCGATAGGCCAGGCTCAGCGTCTTGAACGGCCCCGGCGCGTAACGCGCGCGCACGACCGAGCGCTCCGAGCGCCCCGTCTCCGGGTTGAACTCCAGCGTGCCATCGGCCCACCAGCGCTCCTCCAGGTGGGCGGCCGCGGCCAGCAGCAGGTCAGAAAACCGTTGCGTGACGGGCCGGCCATCGGGCGTGACGAACTGGTCGCGGAACAGGAAGCGCTGCACCGCGCCCAAGCGCAGCACCTCCTCGCCACGGGCCGTGCTGACCCAGCGGCTGGTGGCGCCGACGCTCACGGCGTGCAGATCCGACACCCGGTCGACACCGGAGAACTGGTTGTCGGTGTAGATCGAATCGAAGTTGAAGTCCTTGGCCGCCGAGTCGAAGTTGGGCAGCGTCGACTGGTCGCGCAGCGGCGTGTTCACGTAGAGCAGGCGCGGCTCCAGGCTCTGGCGCATGTCGCGGCCGAACAGCGTCGTGTCGCGCTCGAAGATCCAGCCGTGGTCGACGCTGAGCGTCGGAATGACGCGGCGCAGCCGCGTGCGGCCATCGGTCAGCGGGCGGTCCAGATCGTAGGCCGCGGCGTTGAATGCCACCCGCGGAATCAGCCACCAGGCCTCGCCGCCGAGCGGCGTCGAGACATGCCCGAGGGCGTGCACCCGCTGGCCACCACGTGCCTGGCCGGCCCGGGCCGATGCGGGCAGGTCGAAACGGTTGTACTCCAGCTCCAGCCCGCCTTCCAGGCGTGCCTTGCGGCCCCAGGGACGAAAGCTGTCCAGCACGGCCTCGTCGGCCGCCGTCGTCACGCGCACCCCGAGCTGGGGACTGCGCTGGTAGGGCGTGTCGAACTGGGACAGCGCGTCGCTGCCCTGCAGGCTCTGCCAGTGCTGAACCCGGGCATAGGTGTCGATCGTGCCCCAGAACAGCTCCTTGCGGCGGCTGACATTCAGGTCGCTGCCGAGCAGGCGGGGCGTCTGGCTCTCGACCCGGCGCGACAGGTCCTTCCAGTAGTCGTCGTCGGAGACCCGTTCGCTTCTGAGGCGGTAACGCCAGTCGCCGAACCTGCCGTCGTTGTTGAGCTTCAGGTTCCAGCGTGTATGGCCGAACACGCGATCGCCGGGCAGCAGGTCGATGTTGATTCGGCCGCTGTGGTCGGGCTCCAGGTAGCGGAACTCGCTGTCCAGGCCCACACCGCGCTTCGTCATCACGAAGGGCGTGAAGGTCGCATCGCGCTGCGGCGCGATGTTCCAGTAATAGGGCACGCCGAACTCGAAGCCGCTGCGGTTGTCCAGAAAGATATTGGGCGGCAGCCAGCCGGACTTGCGCGCCGAGCTCAGCGGGAAGCTCAGGCTGGGCGCGGCCAGGATGGGCACGCCAAGAAAGCGCAGCACCGCGCCGTCGGCCTGCCCTTCGTTCGCGGCCAGGTCCATGCGCATGCTGCGGGTCGAGATCTGCCAGGCCGGCTCCTGGTCCTCGTTGACCGGGCAGCTGGTGTAGGTGCCCTGCGTGGCCGTCAGGTGCTCGCTGTCGACGAAATTGATCACCTTGGCCTTGCCGGAGCCGCCGGTGCTGCCGAGGAAGAAGCTCGGCGTCAGGAACTCACCCTCGAAGCGGCTCACATACAGCTGCAGCGCCGGGCCGGTGAACACATTGCCCTTGTGGCTGATGTTGACCTGGCCCTCGGCCTTGGCGAGGTCTTCCACGACGCGGTAGTGCAGCTTGTCCGCCCGCAGCACCAGCTCTCCGTAGCGCAGCTCGACGCCATCGGTCGCTTCGGCGGTCTGGTCGACCTGGGCAGCAAGCTTGCCCGCGCCGATCACCAGGGCCGGCTTGGCGCCGGCCTGGGCAGGCGCGCCCAACAGGCGGCTGCCCCTCAGCAGCAGCGGCGCATCATCGGCCGGCGGCTGCTGTGCCAAAGCCGGGCCCCAGGCGCAAAGGGCCAGGGTGATGAGGGTCGACAGCGGGGTGGGTTGGGGCGGGCGGGGCGGGCGCGGCACGGGCGGCAAAGGCTCGTTGACTGAGGCAGGCCGGGGCCGGCGGTTCTTAGAATTTCATTATCCACGAGGGCTCTGCTTCCCATGACACCTGCCGACCTGATCGCCGCCCTGCGCGCCCAGCCCGATGACGTCGACCGGCTGATGCGCGCAGCCTGCGCCGCGCTCCGCGCCCAGCCCGAAGCGCTGTCGCCGCCGGACACGGCGGCCCTGCGCGCCGGCCTGGCCCGCATTGCCGACGCCGGGCTGGAGCCGGTGCTGCAGCGCCTGGTCGAGGACGCGCCAGCCGGCAGCGCCACCGACGCCCTCGCTGCGTTGCTGCGCCCGCCGGAGCTCGCCTGGGACGAGGCCCAGGAGATCGACTGGGCGGTGCGTCACTGGGAGGCCTGCCGCGCTGCCGGCCAGCTCGACGAGGCGCTGGCGGCCGACTTCGGCGAGTATTGGCGCCGGCTGGAGTGGAGCGCGCTGCGCCGGCATCTGCTGCTGCTGGGGCAGGGCCATGCCGACGAGCGCCGGCTGCTGGCCCATGTGGCGAAAACATCCAGCCGCTATGTCGCGCTGGCGCCGCTCAAGCGGGCGATGGAGTCCCGCCACCCGGAGCTTTTCGAGCTGGGCTTCAGCCTGCGCTGATCACGGACAGGTGGTGCAGCCGGCGGCCACCAGCCACGGGTCCCGGTCTTCGCCGCCAAAGATCTCGACGAGGAAGTCGAGAAAGGCGCGGGTACGCGCCGGCACGTATTTGCGTGTCGGCATGCCGGCCCACAGCGTCGTGCTGAACAGGCTCCACTGCGGCATCACGCGTTCGAGCGCCTGCTCCAGCAGCGCGTCCTCCACCATGAAGCTGGGCAGGCCGGCGACGCCCAGCCCGTGCAGGGCTGCCGCGTAGTTGGTGTCCATGTGCGTGGTGGACAGCGCGGCGCGCGAGGGCACGATGGGCAGGGTGATCTCCTCGGTGCCGTCGCCGCGCTGCAGCGTCAGACCGCGCATCAGGGACGGCGTCGGCGGCAGCAGGGCGTCGTGCTGGCGCAGATCCCGCGGGTGCTCCGGCCGGCCGCGCTCGTCCAGGTAATCGGGCGAGGCGCACATGATGAATTCGCTGCGTGCGAGACGCCGGGCGATGAAGTCACCGTCCGGCACCTCGCGGGTCAGGAAGATGGTCAGGTCATAGGCGTCGTCCACGGTGTCCACGGGCCCCGGCGAGGTGATCTCCAGCGTCACCAGCGGGTATTTGCGGTGGAACTTGGGCAGATGCTTGGCCAGCTGGTGTACCGCGATCGCCGGCGGGCTGAGCACGCGCAGCAGGCCGCGCACCTCCTGTGTCGCCGAGGCCGCCAGGGCCGCGGCCTCGTCGACATCGGCCAGAATGCGCCGCGCCCGCTCCAGGTAGGCCTCGCCGATCTCGGTCAGCGCCAGCCGGCGCGTCGTGCGGTTCAGCAGCCGCGTGCCGAGGTGCTCCTCCAGCTCGGCCACCAGGCGCGTGACGACCGCGGGTGCCAGGTCCAGGGCCCGCGCCGCGGCGGCAAAGCTGCCTTCGTCGATGACGCGGACAAAAACCTTGATCGCGCGGAGCTGGTCCATCCGTCCGCGCCGCTCAGGGATGAGCCGCCATGACCTGTGCGACCGCCGCCGTCAGCCGCTTGCCATAGGGCACGTGCAGGAACTCGTTGGGCCCATGGGCATTGCTCTTGGGGCCCAGCACGCCGCAGACCATCATCTGCGCGGCCGGGAAGCCCTTTTGCAGCATGCTCATCAGCGGGATGGTGCCGCCCTGGCCGATATAGCCCACCGGCGCGCCGAAGTGGGCCTGGCTGGCCTCGTTCAGGGCCTGGCTGAGCCAGGGCGACAGCTCCGGCGTGTTCCAGCCGGTGGCGCCAAAGGCGCCGGCGCGGCCATCGGGCGTGAAGGTGACCTTGGCGTTGTAGGGCGCGTTGTCCTCCAGCAGGGCCTTGAGCCTGAGCGCGGCCTCGTTGCCGTCCACCAGCGGCGGCAGGCGCAGGCTGAGCTTGAAGGCCGTGTAGGGCCGCAGCACATTGCCGGCGTTCTTCAGTTCCGGGAAGCCTTCGGCACCGACCACCGACAGCGTCGGCCGCCAGGTGCGGTTCAGCAGCACCTCGACCGGGTCGGTCGTCACCGGCAGCACCGGGCCGCCGTCCGCACCGCAGGCCCAGGGCATGCGCTTGTAGACCTCCTCCTTCAGGATGGCCGCGGTCGCCCGCGCCTGCTCCAGGCGCACACCGGGGATCTCGCAGTGGAAGCTCTCGGGCAGCAGCCGGCCGGTCTTGCTGTCCTCCAGCCGGTCCAGCACCTGGCGCAGGATGCGGAAGCTCGACGGCACCGCGCCGGACGCGTCGCCGCTGTGGATGCCCTCGGTCAGCACCTCCACCTTGAGCACACCCGACACCATGCCGCGCAGCGAAGTGGTCAGCCAGAGCTGGTCGTAGTTGCCGGCGCCGGAGTCCAGGCAGACCACCAGCGAGACATTGCCGAGCCGGGGCTTGAGCAGGTCGATATAGGCCGGCAGGTCATAGGAGCCGCTTTCCTCGCAGGTCTCGATCAGGCCCACGCAGCGCGGGCGCGGGATGCCCTGCTGGTCCAGCGCCATGATGGCGGTGAGGGAGGCATAGACCGCATAGCCGTCGTCCGCGCCGCCACGGCCGTAGAGCAGGCCGTTCTCGTACTTGGGCGTCCAGGGGCCCAGGTCGCTGCGCCAGCCGCTGAACTCGGGCTGCTTGTCCAGGTGGCCGTAGAGCACGACAGTGTCGTCCGATCCCGGCTTGGTCGACGGCACCTCGAAGAAGATGACCGGCGTGCGGCCCGGGATGCGCACCACTTCCAGCGTCAGGCCGGCGACCTTCTTGCTCTCGACCCAGGCCGCAGCCTCGGTCAGCACCTTCTCAAGGTGGCCATGGGCCGCCCAGTCGGCGTCGAACATCGGGCTCTTGGCCGGGATGGCGATGTAGTCGGTCAGCGCGGGGACGATCTCCTCATCCCAGACACGCTCGGCAAAGGCGCCCAACGCGCTGGCCTCGTCGGCCTGCAGGGGCAGCTGCGGATCTCGTGCATTCATGGCGTACTCCTGGCGCTCGTGGCGCGAGCGGTCAGTTTAGGCGCTTCGATAATGGCGGACCATCTTGCCCGCCATGCGCCTGTCCCGCCTGTTCCTGCTCACGACCGGTTTGCTGCTGGCGCTCGTCAGCGCGCTGCTGCTGCGCTCGATCTGGGCCGACCGGGCCGAGGTCCAAGCGGCAGAGCAGGGGCTGCGCGCGATGCAGCGCGCCTACCTGGGCATGAAGGCCGCGGAGAAGGCGTCGGCCGAACGGGGGCCGACCATCCCGGTGCTGACTGATGCCGAACCGCCCGACCCCGCCCGGCGCCAGCGGCTCGACGAATTCCGCCGCACCACCGATGCGGCCTTCGACGAGGCCGACGCCGCCTGGAATGACCCGGACGATGTCACCGCGGTCGCGGCCCGTGCCCAGCTGGCCCAGGCGCGTCGCGAGCTGGTACGGGCCCGCGCCGAGGTGGACCGCGTCGCCGCGCTGTCGCAGGTCCAGCGCAGCGCGCCCGACCAGCGCATCACGCGCCGGCCGATCGACCTGATGTTCGGCGTCGTCGACACCCTGCTCGGCGCGGTCACGACGCAGTCGGCTGCGGCCGAGGCCATCTACCCTGAGTTGGCCATGCCCCTGGTCGGTGCACGGTATGCGGCCGAGCTGCGCGAATACGCCGGGCGGCTGGGCTCGCAGTTCACCGTGCCCCTGGCCACCCAGCAGCCGCTTGGCCGCGAAGAGCAGCGCGAGATCCCGCTGCTGATGGGGCGCATCGAGCAGTTGCGCCGGCTGATCAACCTGCAGGCGCGTGCCAGTCATGCCGATGCCTCGCTGCAGGCCGCCATCCGGGCCATGGAGGCGAGCTACTTCGCCGAAGGCCTCCCCTTCGTGCGCGCCCTGGCCGAGCGCGGCCTGAACGGCGAGGCCTACGGCCACGACGCGGTGGCCTTCGTCGCCCGCTACGTGCCGCCAATGAAGAGCATCGTCGAGCTGCGCGACACCTTGTTCGCCGCCGCCCGCGACCAGGCCGGTGAGCGGGTGGCCCTCGCGCGACAGCGCGTGGCCATCAACGCGGCCCTGGGTGGTGCGGTGCTTTGCATCGAGTTGACGGTGTTCCTGCTGATCCGCCACCGGGTGCTGCTGCCGCTGCTGCGCGGCACGCGGGCGCTGCGCACTGTCATGGGCGGCCGCGAGCTGCCCGACAGCCGGCTGCCGGCGGCGACCCGCCGCGACGAAATCGGCGACCTGCAGCGCGCCGTCGCGGCGCTGCGCGACGCCATGCTGCGCAGCCGGGCGCTGGAGCTGGAGCGTGAGCGGCTGATCGAGCAGCTGCGCGTGGCCAGCGACACCGACTTCCTGACCGGCCTGCCGAACCGCCGCGCCTTTGTCGAGCGCGCCGCCGGGCTGCTCGCGCAGGCACGCCGCCACGGCTGGGCGGTCGCCCTCGTCGTCTTCGACCTGGACCACTTCAAGCATGTCAACGACCTGCACGGCCACCCGGTGGGTGACGCCGTGTTGCGCGCGACGGCGGAACTCGCGCGCTCCGAGGTCCGCGACGGCGAGCTGCTGGCCCGCCATGGTGGTGAAGAGTTCGTCATCCTGGCGGCCGACTGCCGGCCGGACGAGGCGGTGCGGCTCGCCGAGCGGCTGCGCGCCAAGCTGGCCGGCACGACGATCACGCCGCCCGACGGCCCGACCCTGCAACTGACCGCCAGCTTCGGCATCGCCTGTGCCGAACCGCGCAACCTGATCGACCTGGACGGCCTGTTCCGCGAGGCCGACCGGGCCCTGTATGCCGCCAAGGCCGAGGGCCGCAACCGTGTCTGCCGCAACGACGCACCGATCCGGCTCGGTGCTGGCTAGTGTCACGCGCAGCGGGCAGGATCGGGGAAAACGCCGGCCCGACCGTCCAGGGCCTGCACTTAGGCTCGATCTCATGCGCTTGATTTTTCTGTTGCTCGCCACGCTCTGGCTCGGCGGCTGCGCGTCCGGCCCGAAGTTCACCGTCGATGACGGCCGCCGGGTCGACGAGGCCCTGCTGGCCGGCATGCGCGCCTATGGCGCCGGCGAGCGGCTGATCCGCCCCGCCATCGCGCGCAGCGCCGCCTTGCAGGACAAAGACTGCGATCAGCAGTGGGAGCTGCCCTTCGCGGTCGCCACCAGCGCTGGCTGGAGCGAGAACGACCGGGTCGCCTGGGTGCGCGCGCTGCAGGTAGACGAGCGCCTGACCGTCATCGCCGTCACGCAGGACTCGCCGCTGCCGGTCGGCGAACGCATCCATCGTGTCGGCGGCCAGCGCAGCGACGATGGCGAGCGGCTGCTCGAGGCCCTGGCCACGGCGCGTGACGCCGGCACGCCCTTCCACGTCGGCACGGCCGCCGGCAAGGACTTGCTGGTGACGCCCTTCAAGGTCTGCCGCGGCTATACCCGCTTCGCGCCGCCCAACACCCCGCAGCTGCAGGACTACCACTGGCTGCTCAGCCTGCACCCGCTGGAGCTCACGCAGGCCGAACCCACGCCGGACGAAGCCCTGTGGCTGGTGCTGTGGACCCAGGGCCTGTCCGAAGAAGGCGGCGCGCGCATGAAGACCTATCACTATGCGGTCAAGATCGCCGGCACCCTCTACAACCTGGCCACGCTGGCCTCGGGCGTCAAGGCGGCTGCCTTGGCGGCCGATGCCGCCATCAGCGCGGCCAAGAGCGCCGCGGCCAATGCCGCCAGCGACATCCTCAAGCAGCAGCTGATCGAACAGGGCAAGAACCTGGCCGCGCAGCGGGTCCGCGACAGCCTGGTCGACGCCGCCCAGCAGCTCAGCCGCCAACAGGCGCTCAACGCGATGCAGGCGGCGGCCGCCAACCGCGGCTCGCTGACGGGCATCTCCCGCATCGCCGCCACCGCCTTCGAGCGCGCCGACGCCTGGGCCTTCAGCCGCCTGGCGGCGCTGGGCGCACCGCCGCTGGCCGGCTTCACGCTGCATCAAAAGCTGATCGAACGCAGCCTGGTTGGCAATGCCTTCGTGTTCGATGCCGACCGCCTCGCCGCTTTGAACAAGCTGGCGGCGGCGCGCGGTTTCGAGGCCGAGGTCACGGCCCTGCTGGGCGGCCTGCGCGCCGACGCCCTGGTGGCCGAGATCGGCGCGATGCCGCTGGCCTCGGCCCGCAGCAGCTTCTCGTTCGAAAGCGCCGACGACCCGGCCGGCCAGCGCTTCGCGCGCGGCCTGGTCGACGCGATGCTGGAGATCCCCGCCGAATCCGCCGCGAAAAAATGAAGCTCGCCGCCGCGCTGCTGCTGGCGCTCGGTGCCGCCACGCAGGCCCAGCCCCCAACCCGCCCCTCCACCGAGAGCCCGACCGGCGGCCCCGCCATCGCCGCACCCGAGCCGGCGGCGTCCGAACCCATGCCCGCGCCCGCGCCGCCGCCACCGAGCTGCGCCCAACTGACCAGCCGCGCGCTGTCCGCCGACCTGAAGGCCGCCACCGCCCACTCGCAGAACCAGGCGCTGGAGGCCCAGGTCAAGCTCTACGACGAGGCCGTGGCGCAATGGGGCAGCGCCATCGCCGGCTGCGAGGGCCGCGCCCGGGAGCGCGCCGAGCGCAACCTCGCCGACAGCCAGAGGACCCGCGACACCCTGGCCGAGAAGCTGCAGGCCGGCAGCCACTGCGAGGGCGCGCACCGCGACGCGGCGGCACTGCAGGAGCTGGCCCGCGCCGCCTTCGGCGAGCGTCGCTTCGGCGATGCCGCCGCGCTCTACCGCAAGGCCGAGGGCATGTGGGAGCTGGCTGTCGATCAATGCAGCGGCAGCCAGCAGCAGACCGCCCAGCGCCGCCGCGAGCAGAGCGAGATCGACGGCCACAACGCCGAGTTCTGCGCCCCGCCCTTCGAGCGCGCCCGCGAGTTCTCCACCAAGCTGCGCAACAGCGGCGCAGCCCTGCCGCTGGCCGAGCGCCAGGCCCAGAGCCAGATCGCCGAGACCCTGTGGCGCGACACCGCCAGGCAATGCAAGGGCAGCGCGCAGGAGCTGGCGCTGAACAACGCCCAGGCCCTGGCCCGGGATCGCGGCACGCCCTGGGTGGCGACAGCGCTGCCCGGCGCTGCGCCGCCCGCGCCCGCTGCCGTGGCCGCGACGCCGAAATCGACCGCAACGGCCCTGCCGGCGCCGGCGAGCACCGTCGCCGCCACGGCCGCTGCTGCAGCCCCTGTCACGGCCACAGCCAGCCGCAGCACGGTGGCGGCCACGCCCGCGGCCGCGCCGCCCGAGACGGCGCCCAAGCTGTTCGACCGCAGCGCCGGCGACACGCGCTACGTCGGCCAGTTCGTCCGCGAGGCCGACGACACCGTCAGCGGCACGGGCCGGGTCGAATGGAAGAACGGCGACGTCTACGAAGGCCCGCTGACCCACAGCCAACGCCAGGGCGTGGGCGAGATCCGCTGGGCCAGCGGCCAGCGCTACAAGGGCGAGTGGATGAACGACCGCGTCACCGGCCGCGGCCTGATGATGTTCGCCAACGGCAACCAGTTCGAGGGCACGCTGGTCGATGGCCAGCCCGAGGGCGAGGGCAAGCTGACCTATGCCTCGGGCGACGTCTACACCGGCCAGATCCGCCAGGGCCTGCCGCATGGCCAGGGCCTGTACGTCTGGACCAGCGGTCAGCGCTACGAGGGCGAATGGGTCCACGACAAGCCCCAGGGCCGGGGCCGGATGCGCTTCACCAACGGCAACCAGTACGAAGGCCAGCTTGTCGCCGGCCTGCCTCAGGGCCGGGGCCGCATGGTCTTCCCGAGCGGTGACGTCTACGAGGGCCTGTTCGAGGCCGGCAAGGCCCACGGCGAGGGCAGCTACCAGTGGAAGACCGGCGAGCGGTATGAGGGCGCCTGGGCGCGCGGCCTCAAGCATGGCCAGGGCATTTTTTATTGGCCGACCGGCGACCGCTGGGAGGGCGTCTTCAAGGACGACGAGCGCACCGACGACGGCTATATGGTGCGCAAGGGCAACTGAGCTCGGCGTGCCGGGCGTCAGCGCGCGCGGTAGCCGGCCCATCGGCTGGGCAGGCTCACCGGGCAGTCCAGCAACTCACCGAGCCGGGGCACGCTCCGCTGCATCGCGATGAAATGCTGACGCGCGACCCAGGGCAGCAAGCTGGGCGCGGTGTGCCGCAGCCAGGGTCGGTCCAGGCTGAGCTGCAGCCGCAGCGTCACGGCCACCCGATCGGCCGGCTGCGTCTCGACCAGCGCATCGCAGCGAACCCGCACCGGCCCGATCAGCCATTGGTCCTGATGATGCGGCATGGCGCACTGGCCGTCCTGCACCTCAAAGCTGCTGGCCCAGGGCCAGGGCATGCGCCAGTGCAGCGCCTCGCGCTGCTCTTGCATCGACTGCAGCCAGTGCGGCCAGTGGCGGCAATCGCCCACCAGGGGCCAGACCCGCTGCGGGTCTGCATCCAGCCACCAGCGGCTGGTCATCACGAAACTGGCATCCATGCTGGAGAAGCTGCGCTACTGAGCGGCTGACAGCCGCAGGAAGTTCAGTGCGACGCGAGCTTCTACGCACCCGGCTGGCGCCGGGATGCGGCCCTCATTCCGGCAACGCGCCGTGTACGAAGAGCAGGCCTCCCGGCTCGCTGTAGCCGTCCACATGGCGGGCACCCACCGGCGCCAGGTGGTAGTCATCGGCGCGCAGCAGGATGTCGCCAAGGAAGATCTCGCCGCTCAGCATCAGGCAATCTTCTTCCAGCCGGTGACCGTGGTCGGCCAGCACCGCACCGGGCTGCAGCCGCACCAGCATCGACAGCACATCGCCCCGGCCGCGCAGGCACTTCACATCGACGCCGGGCGACAGCCGCCACCAGTCGCCGGCATGCCGGCCATCCTCGCCGGCCCACCAGGCGAGCTCGTCGGCCGGCAGCTTGCCCGCATCGAGCAGGCTGCGCAGATAGAGCCGGGCACCGGCCGGGCCGGCATGCAGCGCCGGACCGGCGGCGCCGCGCAGCAGGTGGTCGTGCGCGGCCCAGGCCCGGCCAGCCGCATCGCTGACGCCGCCATCGAGCAGCAGCAGCTCCTGCGGTCGCCCTTCCCAAGGCAGCTCGGCGCCGGCGCCAAGCTGCACCAGCTCGACCCGCACCGCGTCGGAGGCGCGCAGCAGTTGCCGGGCCATGCCCGCGCCGGGCGCCGCGAAGCAGTAGCTCTCCCGGCGCACGGTCACAAACCCCTGGCTGGCTGCCACGCTGGCCTGGATCCGCTGGCCGAGCCGGCCCAGGCCCGGGGCGGGCCGCAGCGGCCGCAGGTCGGACGCAATCCGCGCCAGCAGCTCGGGCGAGGGTTCGTCGGGCTCGCCGTGAACCCAGGCGGTCGGGGTCGATGGGGCCGCAGCCGGCATCAGCATGTCCTTGAAGCAGTGGATGAATTGTGCCTGCCGGCGGCCACGCCGGCGAGGGCCGCTGTGGGCCTCAACGCCTCTCCGACGGGCCGGCGCGCGCGGATGCAACGCCCTGCTGGCGTTGTGGGCATGGGCCGCATCCTTTGCGGGCCGGCGCTCGTAGACCCGGCACCACAGCACATCCGCCCCCGCAACGCCATGAATACCCGTCAACCGCCCGCCGGTCAGTGCCCGCCATCCGCGCCTGCCGACCGTCGCCTCTGGCGCGGCAGCAGCGCGCGCCGTGCTTCGCAAACGCCCCAGGAGCCCTTCGCGCGCCAGTTCCAGGCCGACCTGGACTTCGTCGCGATGCTGAAGGGCCTGCGCCCGAGCGGCGGCCTGATGCGCTTCTCCGAACTGGCCGGCTGGCTGGATCGCCGTCAGCCCGGCGCGTCGCGGCAGCTGAGCCAATGGAGCACGCGCCAGGACCTGTGCGAGCTGCACTGGCGCGGCCAGCTCTGGGTGCCGGTCTGCCAGTTCGATCCAGCCACCGGCCGTCTGCGCGCGGACCTGAGCCGGGTCATGCGTGCGCTGCGGCTGAACCCGGGCTGCGTGTCCTTCCTGCTCTGGCTGGCCCGGCCCCAGCCTCGCTACGACCGGCTGACGGCCGCCGAACTGCTGGTGTCACGCCCGCAGGACTTCGAGCGAGCCGCCCTGGCCGACTGGGGCGAGCCCTGGGCACAGGCGGCCTGACGCGATGTGCGGCCCCGAGCATGAGCGCGGATTTGGGGTATCGTGCGACGCCACGACGACCAGCCGGCGAGGCGCCCGCCGCGCCCCGCCCGACATGAGCTCCTCCCCTGCGTGGCCCCTCGACCCCGCTGCCGTCGGCGGCGATGTCGGGGACGACGGCGAGCGCGACGCTGCCGGTGAGCTGCTGGAGCCGTTGGCTGCCGACGACGACGCGGCGGCACCCGACGCCTCCACCCCGTCCGCCGTCCCGTCCGCGGCCACCGCCTCGCTGACCGATGAAGAACTGGCCCTGCTGGTGGCACGCGTGATGGACCAGGACGAGCGCGCACTGGCGGTGCTGTACGAGCAGCTGTCGGGCCAGGTCTATGCCCTGTGTCTGCGCATCACCGGCGAGGTCGGGCGCGCCGAGGAGGTGCTGGAGGATGTGTTCTGGCAGGTCTGGCGGCAGGCGCCACGCTTTTGCGCCAGCCGCGGCAATGTGCGGGCCTGGGTGATGACGATGGCGCGCTCGCGCGCCATCGATGCCGCCCGCAGCCGCCGCCGCGACCGCGAGTTCTGGGACAGCCGCGAGCTCAGCGAGCTCGGCGAGGCGCTGGACAGTGAGCAGGCCGGGCCTCAGGACCTGCTGGCTGCGGCCCAGGAAGGCAGCCGGCTGCACCAGGCACTGCTCGGCCTGGACCCGGTACGCCGACAGGTCGTGTCGCTGAGCTTCTTCCGCGGCATGACGCAGTTGGAGATTGCCGAACACACCGGCATGCCGCTGGGCACGGTCAAGTCGCATCTGCGCCGCAGCCTGATCGCGCTCGGCCAGGCCCTCGGTGCACCACCGCAGGCCGACCCGACATGAACAGCCTGTTCGAGCCCGGCCTGCTGGAGAGCCTGATGCCACCGTTCGCCGTCGCGACCGAACGCGTCGGGGAGCGCCTGCTGCGGCGCGTGCAGCACAGCGTCAGCGCGCACCAGGGCTATCGCACCTTGCGACGCGAGCAGCACCATTGGCTGCCGGTGGCGCCCGGCCTGCGTGAACACCGTTTGCGCGAAGACGCTGGCATGCGGGTCAGCCTGTGCCGGCTCGACGCCGGCGCATGCTGGTACCTGCCCCCCGAGGCTGCGGCGGCGGAGCTGCTGGTCGTGCAGGGCAGCCTGCAAGCCAGCGGCCGCCCGGGCGGCGACGCCTTGGCCGCCGAGGGCTATGTCGTGCTGGACCGCGCGATCAGCGCGCCGCCCTGGGTGGCGGCCGAACCCACGCTGCTCTATCTGCGCAGCCGTCTGCGGCAGGCGCCAGCCCTGCCTGCGCTGGAGGCGCACTGGTGGCAGCTGGCAGCCCGCCAGGCTGGCCAGCCGCGCCGGCACCGCTGGCGGGCGGCGACGCCGGGCGTGCAGATCATGCCGCTGTGCGGTGATGCCACGGTCACGTCGATGCTGGTGCGCTTTGAGGCCGGTGCGGCGGTGCCCGACCATCGGCATGCCTTGGACGAGGACTGCCTGGTGCTGGCCGGTGAGATGTTCCTCGGCGACATCCTGCTGCGGCCGCTGGACTATCAGCTCGCGCCGGCCGGCGGTGGTCATTTCGGCGAGGCCAGCGACGTGGGCGTGACCTTCTTCTTCCACGGCGCACTGGACCCGGTGCTGCTGGGCTGAGGCAGCCGCATCCTTGGCCGTGCGGCGGCCGTAGCGTGATGGCGGGCGCCACCGAGGCGCGAAAGCCTTTTCATGAGAGAACACCATCTGTTGCTGCACGAGCAGGTCCAGGCCCTGGGCGCCTGCATGACACAAGGCCGTCTGGACATGGCCTGCTATCTGCAGGAACTTGCCCGACTGCTGCGCCAGCAGGTCCGCTGCACCCAGGTCAGCGTCTGGAATCTGTGCGGACAGGGCGCCCACCAGCAGGCCCTGTGCCTGGCGCAGGACCGCGCCGAAAGCCCTGCAGCCGCCGCGAGCGATGCGCTGCAGGTGCAGGGCCACCAGGCCTATTTCGATCGCCTGCGCCACCAGGGCTTTGTCGCGAGCGCCGACACGCACACCGACCCGCAGCTGCAGGCCGTCAGGCAGCGCTATCTGCGGCCGGGCGCGCCGCGCGCGCTGCTGGACGTGGCCTTCACGGTCAATGGCCAGACCTTCGGCATCCTGTGCTGCGAGGAACTGGCCCGGCCCCGACCCTGGACGGCCGAGGAACTGATGCTGATGCGCAGCGTCGGCAGCCGCGTGGCCCTGCACCTGAAGGCACGCAAGGCCAGCGTCGGCAAGTGGGCCGGGGACGCATCAGCGGGCGGGTCGGCGGCCGAGCTCCCCTGCAGCGGCTGCCTGTGCCGTTGCCGTGGCTGCCCGTTCGCCGCCAAAGAGGCGCCGGACGCGTCAACCGCCTGACCGGCGGCGACCGACCGGCCGCCGCCCGGCATTACTTCTGGGTGCGCAAGAAATCGATGATCGCGGCGCGCACTGCCGGATCATCGAAGTCGGTATACATCTTCTGGCCCGGAATCACGCGCTCCGGGTTGGTCAGCCAGGCGTCCAGGGTCTGCGCATCCCAGACGATGCTGGAGCGCTTCAGGGCCTCGGAGTATTTGAAGCCCGGCGCCAGGCCGGCCTTGCGGCCGAACACGCCGCGATGGGCCGGACCGACCCGGTTGGCGTCGACCGCATGGCAGCCCGCGCAATGCTTGTCGTAGAGCGCCCGACCGTCGGGCACGGCGTCCACCGCCTGCGCCGGCTCCAGCAGGCTCAAGCAGGCCCAGGCGAAGACGACGCGCCGGATCATGCGCCGAAGCTCAAGGCCCCGGCCGGCAGGGCCTGGCCGAGGGCACTGGTCAGCGCGGTCCAGTGCATCGTTTCGTCAGCGGCCAGCCGCGCCGCCACCTTGGACAGCGCGGTGTCGGTGAAGGCCGGGATCACGCCGAGGTAGGCGTTGACCGCACCCAGTTCGAGACGGGCCGCGAGCTGCAGCACATCGGCCTGGGTCTTCAGCGTGGCCGCCTGCAGGGCCTGGGCATATTCGTTCAGGCTTTTCTCGGCCACGGGCTTGCCGCCCAGGGCCTGGATCGTGGCGATCAGCGCATCGCGGTGGGCCTTGTGGTGGGACTGGAAGCGCACGGCGACATCGAGCACGGGCTTTTGCAGCAGGCCGCTGGTGGCGCCGAGCTGGTAGGCGTTGATCGCCTCATGCTCCAGGCCGAGGGCGACATTGAGAATGCCGCTGTCCTTGGCCGGGTCGGCGCTGGCCGCGCGGGCCAGGCCCGAAGCGCCGCCCAGCAGCGCGATGGCGCCGGCGGACAGGCCGACGCCGGAGGTCAGGAAGCCGCGGCGGGCGTGGGGGGTGGAAAGCATCGACATGGGGAGGGTCCTCGTGTGCGAGCCCTCACGGGCCCGGTTGACAGCACGGCGGGATGCCGTGCCGGCCCAGATACGTGCCGTCCGGCGGACCCGGATGCGCCGGCCCGAGCAATTTCATCGGGCATTCCTGCCCTGCATCCGGCTGGCCCGTGCCAACGTATGGGAGTGGTCTTCCTTCCCTTTTCAACTCCCAAGGACTCAGATGGATTCCACCAAACTGCTCTCACGAGGACTCTGCCTCCTGCCCCTTTGCCTGGCCGCCGGCCTGGCCAGCGCTCAGTCCGGCATGTCCGGCGTGTCCGGCGGCCAGGGCAAGCTGCTGCTGACCGGCGGCGTCACGACCGTCGAGGGCGCGGCCGGCGGTGGCCTGACGCCCTGGGCCGTGACCGGCAGCTATGCGACCAGCGGCCAGATCGGCGGCACCGGCGCGCTGACGCGCGTGCGCACCGATGACTATTCGCTGACCTCGGTGGCCGTGGCCGCCAGCTATGGCGAGCGCTTCGAGGTGTCGTTCGCCCACCAGGATTTCGACACCGGCCCGGTGGCCGGCGCCCTGGCCGGTGCGCTGATGGACCCGGGCTTCAACGGCCTGCGCCTGAAGCAGGACATCGTCGGCCTGAAGGCCCGCATCGCCGGCGACGCCATCCTCGACAGCGACAACTGGATGCCGCAGATCGCCGTGGGCCTCGAGTACAAAAAGGCCAAGCCCGGCCATCTCGCTGCCGCGCTGCAGGCCTTTGGCGCCAAGGACAGCGGCACCGACATCTATGTCAGCGCGACCAAGCTCTTCCTGGCCCAGGGCATCCTGGTCAACGGCACGCTGCGCGCGACCAAGGCCAACCAGACCGGCCTGCTCGGCTTCGGCGCCGCCGGCCATGACAGCTACCAGATCAAGCCCGAGATCTCGGTAGCCTATCTGCTGAGCAGCTCGGTGGCGATCGGCGCCGAATACCGCGCCAAGCCGGACAACTTCCGCGACAACACCGCTTTAGGCGCCGGCACGCTGAAGGAAGACCGCTGGATGGACATCTTCCTGGCCTGGACGCCCAACAAGCATGCCTCGCTGACGCTGGCCTACGTCGACCTCGGCAAGATCGTGCCCGGCGTCGTCACCCGCAAGCAGACCGGCAGCTATGTGTCGGCCCAGCTGGCCTTCTGAACCCCCACATCCCGGAGAACACCGACATGACATTGCATCGCACACGCCAGCTGCTGCTGACCGCCACGCTGGCCCTGATGACCTCCACCGCGGCCCAGGCCCAGGCCACCTCCTCGGTGGTGCCCCTGCCGAATGACGCGCTGTTCCAGCAGTTCGGCGGCCGCGCCGGCCTGAGCAAGCTGATGGATGATTTCGTCGAGCGCCTGGTCGTCGACCCACGCACCGAGCGCTTCTTCAAGAACGCCAACAAGCCCCACCTGAAGGCCCAGCTGACCGACCAGCTCTGCGAGGTGTCGGGCGGCCCCTGCAAGCTCAAGGGCCCGGCGATGGCCGACGTGCATGCCAACATGGCCATCCAGAAGGGCGACTTCAACGCCCTCGTCGAGGTGCTGCAGCAGGCCATGAACGCCCAGGGCATCCCGTTCGGCGCTCAGAACCGCATGCTGGCCCAGCTGGCGCCGATGCACCGCGACATCATCACGGCCGACTGAGCGGCGCCGGGCGGCGCGGGCCGGTGTAACCTGTACACATTCTCAGGAGAACCCGCATGAAAACCCTGCTCACCGCCGCCGCCCTCGCCGTTGCCCTCGCCGCCCCCGCCGCCGAGGCCCGCAGCCACCGCCACACGACCAAGGCGCCGACCGCCAGCCTCGTCAAGACCCAGGCCGCGGGCAAGGCCGCCAAGAAGGCGGGCAAGAAGCACCACGCCAAGAAGGGCAAGAAGGCGGCCAAGAAGCCGGCCGCCTGATCGGGCCGGCCTATTCCCGCTCGAACTTGAACACCGCGACGCTGGCCAGCAGGTTGGGCGCGGTGCGCACGACGCGGCCGGCCTGCAGGCCGAAGCTGTCGAGGATCTTGAGGCGGTTCTTGCGCGCCAGGATCTCGAAGTCGGCGAAGGTGCCGACGCGGATATTGGGCGTGTCATACCACTCGTAGGGCAGGGCCCGCGTCACCGGCATGCGGCCGGTCAGCACCTGCAGGCGGTTGGGCCAGTGGGCGAAGTTGGGGAAGCTGACGATGCCGATCTTGCCGACCCGCGCCGTCTCTTGCAGCATCTGTTCGGCATTGCGCAGATGCTGCAGGGTTTCGAGCTGCAGCACGACGTCGAAACTCTGGTCCTCGAAGATCGCCAGCCCCTCTTCCAGGTTGCGCTGGATGACGTTGACGCCACGCTTCACGCAGGCCAGCAGGTTGGCATCGTTCAGTTCCACCCCGTAGCCGCTGCAGCCCTGGTGCTTGATGAGGTGCTCCAGCAGCTCACCGGTGCCGCAGCCCAGGTCCAGCACGCGCGAGCCGGGCGGCACCAGGGCCGCAATCGCCGGGTCGAAGCTCATACGGCCACTCCCTTCAGCGTGAGGCCTGCTGGCCTTTGCAGCCCGGACGCGATGCGCTCGAAATAGGCCCGCAGCACGCCGTGGTAGCGCGGGTCGTCGAGCAGGAAGGCATCGTGGCCGTGCGGTGCATCGATCTCCGCATACGACACCTCCAGCCGGTTGTCGAGCAGGGCCTTGACGATCTCGCGCGAGCGCGCCGGCGAGAAGCGCCAGTCCGTCGTGAAGCTGGCGACGAGGAACTTGGCCGTGGCCGACGCGAAGGCGCGCGTCAGGTCGCCGCCATGCTCGGCGGCCGGGTCGAAGTAGTCGAGTGCGCGGGTGATCAGCAGATAGGTGTTGGCGTCGAAGTAGTCGCTGAACTTGTCGCCCTGGTGGCGCAGATAGCTTTCGATCTGGAACTCGATCTCCTGCGTGGTGTAGCCGAGCTCGCCGGTCTTGAGCTCGCGGCCGAACTTCTCGGCCATCACATCGTCGCTCAGATAGGTGATGTGGCCGATCATCCGCGCCACGCGCAGGCCGCGCTTGGGGACCACACCGTGGGCGTAGAAATGGCCACCGTGGAAGTCGGGGTCGGTGACGATGGCGCGCCGCGCCACCTCGTTGAAGGCGATGTTCTGCGCCGACAGATTGGGGGCGGTCGCGATGGCCACGCAATGCGCCAGGCGCTCGGGGTAGCGCAGCGCCCAGTCCAGGGCCTGCATGCCGCCCAGGCTGCCGCCCAGCACCGCCGCCAGCTTCTGGATGCCGAAGCGCGCGACGACGCGGGCCTGGGCATCGACCCAATCCTGCACCGTGACGACCGGAAAGTCCGCTCCCCAGGCCTGGCCGGTGGCCGGGTTGAGGTGCATCGGGCCGGTCGAGCCGAAGCACGAGCCCAGGTTGTTGATGCCGATGACGAAGAACTTGTCGGTGTCCAGCGGCTTGCCCGGGCCGATCAGGTTGTCCCACCAGCCCTCGCTCCGCGCCTGGCCCGCGTAGGTGCCAGCCACGTGATGGCTGGCGTTGAGCGCATGGCACACCAGCACCGCGTTGCTGCGCTCGGCATTGAGCCGCCCATAGGTCTCGACCATCAGGTCGTAAGGGCCAAAGCTTGCACCGCTGCGCAGCCGCAGCGGCTCGTCGAAATGAAAACTCTGCGGCGACACCTCGCCGACGCTTCGGCCCGTCATGGCCTCACTCCAGGTCAGATCCTTCGCGCGGTTCACGCGCGCAGGGTCAACAAAAAACAAAACCGGCGCCACTTGCGGGACGCCGGCTGACCGGAGCCCTGTTTAGCGGCATTTGTAGAGCGCCCGCAATCCGGAACAAATCGGCGCTTGATCGGCCGCAAGTCTAGCGGCTCCGGCACTTGCAATTACTAAACAGTCGACCAATAATTGCCGCCATGCCCCGCCCCAGCCAGGACCAAGACCAGTTGCTGCTCGCCGCCGGCGCCAGGCTCTACCCGGCGCTCGGCTGTGCCGGCCTGTCGGTGCGCCGCGTGGCCGAGGCCGCCGGTGTGAACCCGGCCATGGTTCACTACCACTTCGGCAGCAAGGACGGCTTTCTGCGCACGCTGCTGCAGCACCACTACGAGGACATGTTCTCGGCGCTGTCGCTCACCAGCCAGCGCGACAGCGATGTGATGGAGCGCCTGGCGGCCGCACTGCTGGGCATGGCCCGCTTTGTGCGCGAGCACCGGCCATTGATCGGCCGCGTCTGGGCCGACGCCCAGGCCGGCGAGGCGGTCGCGCAAGACTTCCTGCGCGCCAATGCGCCGCGCCACCTGGGCGTGCTGATGGCCCTGCTGCAGGAGGCCCAGGCGCAGGGGCGTCTGCCGGTCCAGCCCCCGCTGACCCGCTTTGCCTTCCTGATGGGCTCGGTGGTCGCGCCGCTCGTGCTCGCGGGTGGGCTGCAGGCCATAGGCGCCGTGCCGTCCCCGATGCAGGCCGTGTTGGACGAGCAGCTGCTGTCCGATGCCGCGCTGCAACGGCGCATCGACTGGGCATTGCTCGGCCTGGCCAGCGGCGTGTGAAGGAGAAGCCGACGATGAAACCCACCCTCCCCCTGGTCGCCCTGCTGCTGCTCGCCGGCTGCGGCGACTCCGCCCCGCCGGGCTGGACCGGCTATGCCGAGGCCGAGCTCGTCTACATCGCGCCGCCGGTGGCGGGCCGGCTCACCGAGCTGCCCGTGCGTGCCGGCCAGGCCGTGGCGGCCGGGCAGGCCCTGTTCGCGCTGGACGCCACCCCCGAGCTCGCCGCCGATGCCGAGGCGCAGGCCCGCGCGCAAAGCGCCCGCGCCCAGGCGACCAATGCCGACAAGGGCCGCCGCGCGCCCGAACTGGCCGTGACCCGCGCCCAGCTCGACCAGGCCCGCGCCAGCGAGCGGCTGGCCGCCAGCGACCTCGCCCGCCAGCAACAGCTGCTGGCCCAGGGCTTCGTCGCCCGCGCCCGCGTGGACGACGCGATCACCACGCTGGCCCAGGCCCGCGCCCGCGTCGCCGAGCTCGAGGCCGCGGTGCAGGTGGGCCAGCTGCCGGCCCGCGACGATGACCGCGAGGCCGCCCGCGCCCTGGCCGATGCCGCCCTGAGCAGCCGCGCCCAGACGGCCTGGCGCGTCGAGCAAAAGCGCCAGAGTGCGCCGATGACGGCGCGCGTGCAGGACGTTTTCATGCACGCGGGCGAGTGGGTCGCCGCCGGCCAGCCGGTGCTGGCCCTGTTGCCGCCCACGCACCGCAAGGCCCGCTTCTATGTGCCGCAGTCGGTGGTCGGCAAGCTCGCCCTCGACGCGCCGGTGAACCTGCACTGCGACGGCTGCGGCGCGGCCATCCCGGCACGCATCAGCTTCATCGCCAACGGCCCCGAGTACACGCCGCCGGTCATCTACTCCAACCAGCAGCGCGACAAGCTGGTGTTTCTCGTCGAGGCGCGGCCGGTGAAGCCTGAGGATGCCGAGCGCCTGCACCCCGGCCAGCCGCTGGACGTGACGCCGTGACCGAGCTCGCCATCGACGTCAAGGGGCTCTCCAAGGCCTATGGCGGCCGCAAGGTGGTCGATGCGGTCGACCTGCAGGTCGGCGCCGGCCGCATCGTCGGCTTCCTCGGCCCCAACGGCAGCGGCAAGACCACCTCGCTGCGCATGCTCTGCGGCCTGCTGACGCCGGACGCCGGTGAAGGCCAGGTGCTGGGCCTGGATTTCCGCCGCGAGGCCGAGGCCGTCAAGCGCCAGGTCGGCTATATGACGCAGAAGTTCGGGCTCTATGACGACCTCTCCATCCGCGAGAACCTCGACTTCGTCGCCCGGCTGTTCTCGATGCCGCACCGTCGCGACGCTGTGGACGGCGCGCTGGAGCGCCTGGGCCTGGCCAGCCGGCAGCGGCAGCTGGCCGGCGCGCTGTCCGGCGGCTGGAAGCAGCGCCTCGCGCTCGCCGCCTGCCTGCTGCACCGGCCGCGCCTGCTGCTGCTGGACGAACCCACGGCAGGCGTCGACCCCAAGGCGCGGCGCGAGTTCTGGGACCAGATCCATCTGCTCGCCGGCGAGGGCATCACGGTGCTGGTCTCGACGCATTACATGGACGAGGCCGAGCGCTGCCACGAGCTGGTCTACATCGCCTACGGCCATGTGCTGGCGCGCGGCAGCGCGGCAGCCATCGTCGCCGAGGCCGGCGCTCGCGACCTGGAGGATGCCTTCGTGCGGCTGGTGGGCCAGGCCACCGACAACTTCTCGGCGGCGGCCTGATGCTCTCCGTCGCCCGCACCGTCGCGATCGCACTCAAGGAGGTGCAGCAGATGCTGCGCGACCGCCTGACCTTCGCGATGGCGGTGGGCGTGCCGGTGTTGCAGCTGGTGCTGTTCGGCTACGCGATCAACACCGACCCCAAGGGCCTGCCGGCCGCGGTCGTCAGCCAGGACACCAGCCCGATGGCGCGCAGCGTCGTCGCGGCGCTGCAGACCAGCGGCTATTTCCGCATCGTCGAAAGCGGCATTGCGGAATCGCGCGGCGACGCGCTGCTGGAGCGCGGCGAGATCCAGTTCCTGATCGTCGTGCCCGATGACTTTGGCGCACGCATCGTGCGCGGCGAACGGCCAGCGCTGCTGGTCGCGGCCGATGCCACCGACCCCTCGGCTTCGGGCAACGCCATCGCCGCGCTGAACCAGCTAGCACAGACCGCGTTGAACCGCGAGCTGCGCGGGCCGCTCGCCACGCTGGCCCCACGCCCCGCGCCGTTCGAGGTGCGCATCCAGCGCCGCTACAACCCCGAAGGACTGACCCGCTACAACATCGTGCCCGGCCTGATCGGCACCATCCTGACCATGACCATGGTGATGCTGACCTCGCTGGCCATGACCCGCGAGCGTGAGCGCGGCACGATGGAAAACCTGCTGGCTACACCGGTGCGGCCGTTCGAGGTGATGGTCGGCAAGATCCTGCCCTATGTGCTGCTGGGCTATCTGCAGCTGGCCGTCATCTTGGGTGCCGCCTTCCTGCTGTTCGAGGTGCCGATGATGGGCAGCCCGGTGCTGCTGCTGGCGATGATCGGCGTCTTCATGCTGGCCAATCTCGGCGTGGGCTTCACGTTCTCGACGCTGGCCCGCAACCAGCTGCAGGCGCTGCAGCTGACCTTCTTCTTCTTTCTGCCCTCGATGCTGCTGTCAGGCTTCATGTTCCCGTTCCGCGGCATGCCGGGCTGGGCGCAGCATGTCGGCGAGGCCTTGCCGCTGACGCATTTCCTGCGCATCGTGCGCGGCATCATGCTCAAGGGCTCGGGCTTGATCGACCTGCTGCCGGAACTGTGGCCGCTGCTGGCCTTCCTGGCCGCCGCCGGCGGCATCGCGCTGCTGCGCTACCAGCGCACGCTGGACTGAAGCGCCCACCGGCAGCGTCGCGCTGCCCGGGCTCAGCCCAAGGGCCAGGGCCGCTGCGCCGCGCGCAGCGTCTCCCAGGCAGCCCCAAGCGCCAGGACGCCGGCGTCGTCAAAACGCCGGCCGATGATCTGCAGCCCGATCGGCAGGCCTGCCGCCGTGTAGCCGGCGTTGATCGCCAGCGCCGGCTGCTCGCTCATATTGCAGGGCAGGGTGAAGGCGATGTGCTCGAAGGGCCGAGCCGGATCGTGCAGAGGGCTCGCGAGATGGGCCGGGAAGGCCGGCATCGGCGAGACCGGCGACAGCACGAAATCAAAGGGCTCGCAGGCCGCATTGGCCGCCTCGCGCAGGGCCTGCATCTGGCTGTAGCCGCGGAACACGGTGGCCCCGTCGTAGCCCGCCGCCGGCGCCGCCCAGTCGAGGATGTAGGGCAGTACCTTGTCGCGCCGCCCCGCCGGCAGCGCCGAGATGTCCAGCCATGAACGCATGCGCCAGAAGCGGTCGATGCCGTCGACCATCTCGCGCGTCGTGAACGGGGCCAGCGGTTCGACCGCCGCGCCCGCCTGCTCGAAGGCATGCGCCGCGGCAGCGATGGCGGCAGCGACGTCCGGTTGCACCGGCTCGCCCCAGCCGGCGTCCAGCAGGAGCCCGAGCCGCAGGCCGCGCAGTGCGAGCGGCCGGGGCAACACATCGCCCGGTGGCAGCTGCGTGGGGTCACGCGCATCCGGCTGGGCCAGCACGGCCAGCATCAGCGCGGCGTCCTGCAGGCTGCGTGTCAACGGCCCGGCCGCGCGTCCGGCATAGCCGGGCTTGATCGGCACGCGGCCGTGGCTGGGCTTGAGTCCCACCAGGCCGCACCAGCCGGCCGGCAGGCGGATGGAGCCGCCGATGTCGGTGCCCAGGTGCAGCGGACCGTAGCCGGCCGCTGCCGCGGCGGCCGCACCGGCGCTCGATCCGCCCGGCGTGCGCGTCGGATCCCAGGGGTTGCGCGCCGGTTCAGCGTAGAGACTGGACAGGCCCGAACTGAGCATGCCGTAGTCCGGCATGGTGGTGCGGGCCCAGGCGATGGCGCCCGCCTCGCGCAGCCGCGCGGCCGGCGGCGCCTCAAAGTCAAAGCGCGCCTCCGCCGGCGTCGCCGCGGTGCCGGATCGGGCGGCTGCACCCGGCACCGCGATGTTTTCCTTCAGCGTCACCGGCACGCCGTCCAGTGCCAGCGCGTTGCCGGCCCGCCATCGGGCCTCGCTGGCGCGGGCCGCGGCCAGCGCGGCATCGGCATCCACCGCGCACAGCGCATGCAGCTCGGGCTCACGCGCGCTGGCCTGGGCCAGCACGGCCTGCATGACATCCACCGGCGACAGCTCGGCCGCGCGGTAGGCGGCCAGCAGCGCCGTGGCGTCCAGGCCGGCGATCACTTCTTCAGTTTTTCGGCGGCGGTCAACATTGCGCCGATGTGGCCATCGGGGTCCATGCTGGCATGCACGGCGGCCACCTTGCCATCAGCGCCGATCAGGTAGGAGACGCGGTCGGCCATCGTGCCGGGCACCAGCTTCAGCGCGACGTCATAGCTCTTGATGACCTTGCCACCCGCGTCAGCCGCCACCGCGAACTTGTTGCGGCAGGCCTCGACGCTGAACTTCTTCAGCGTGTCGATGTCATCGTTAGACATGCCGATGACCGTCACGCCCTGGGCCTTGAACTTCTCGGTGGCCTCGGCGAACTGGTGAGCCTCGACCGTGCAGCCGCTGGTGAAGGCCTTGGGGTAGAAGTACAGCACCACCGGGCCCTGCTTCAATGCCTCGGCCAGGTGGAACTTGAAAGGCTTGCCGCCCACCGCAGCGTCGGCGCTGAAGTCCGGGGCCGGCGCGCCCACGGTCAACGCTGCCTGTGCAGCCATCGGCAGCCAGGCCGCCAGGGCCAGGGCAGGAATCCATCGCTTGTTGAAGACCATTTCATCTCCTGTGTGAAAAATCACTTCGGACCGTGACCAGGCGCCATCGGCACTCGCGACTAGTATCGGCGGCCTCATCCCATCTGGAAGACCGCGTGATGATTGCCCCTAGAAAGGCCGGCCTTGCCGGCGCCGCATGGATCGCCCTTGCCACGCTCGCAGGCTGCGGCGGTAGCCCCGCCAAAGACGCCGGCGACGCCGTCGCCAACGCGCTGGTCTGCACCGTGCGCGCCTGCACGGAGTCCACCGCGCTGCGGGTCGACGAGATCAGCCTGCGCTTCAGCGCCGAGCAGGTCGACGCCAGCCCCACCGTCACGGTCAGCGGCTACCTGAGCCGGTCGGCCAATGTGTTCACGACGGTATTGATCAACGGCAACGAGCACCTGGACGCCGCTGCAGACGGCAGTGCCGACACCCGCATGGTCAACCCGGACGGCCAACGTCTCGACTACACCGCCAGCTTCCCGGCGCGCAGCGCGCAGCCGCGTGCCCGCGTCAGCTTCAGCCGCGATGGCGTCAGCCATGTCAGCGAGGTGGTGCTGCCGCCGGCGTTCGCACTGCAGTCCCCGGCCGGCACGCCGGTGCTGGCCCGCTCGGCCGGCAATCTTTTGGTGACCCTGGCACCGGGTGCAGCGGCGCAGAACGCCTCGCTGCTGGCCAACGGCAGTTGCACCCGCAATGACAGCACGCGTTTCGACGTGAAGAACGAGTCGTTGGCGCCCCGTGCCGAGCCGGCGGCGGCCGGGTCCTACCGAGTCGATGCGCTGAACCTGGACCAGCAGCTCAATGCCGCCAGCCAGCGGGCCAACAGCAACAACCTCAACACGCCGCTGATTGCGCGCTGCGAGCTCCAGCTGCAGTGGTCCACCCGGACGGACGGCGCGATCGCAACGACGCTGAACCGCTACAGCACGTTCTCCGGATACCGCCGCGTCACGCATGCCCTCGTCTACGACGCCAAGCTCTGAAGCAGGCCCTCCGACAGCCAGCGCTGCAAGGCCGCGATGACGGCCGGGGCCGCGGCCTCGGGGTCGCCCAGCTCGGCAGCGGCCCGCTCGCACAGCGACGCAAACGGTGCGCCCACGGCGACCGCATCGAGCAGCGCGGCCTCCAGGGGCTCCAGCGAACGCCAGCGCGTCTCCAGGCCCTGGCGCCAGGCCAGCAGGGTGTGCGGCTGCGCCTGGGGTTCGGGCAGTTCGGGCTGCTCGTCACCCGAGTCCGGCTGCCACTCGCGCAGCACCCGCCACGCCGCCTCGATCGCGTGAGCCAGCGGCACACGCTGCACGCTGGGGTGCAGTTGCAGCACCAGTCCCGCCCAGTCGTCGGGGCTCAGCGCGGCCAGGGTGGCGGGCTGCAGCAGCGGCGCCTCGGCGGCGTCGAAGGCCGCGCGCAGCGCCCAGTCCATGCGCGCAAGGTCCACCAAGCCGGGATGGGGCACCAGCTCATCGCCGGCCGCGGCCATGAAGTCGGCCAGCGCAGCGCCGAACCAGCGGATGGAAGGGTGCCGGCTCGGGTGGGCCGCGAGGTAGGCCCGGGCCAGCGCATGGAAGGCCTCGTCGCCAAGCGCGCGGGCCAACACGGTGTAGTTATCCGCCAGTGCCTCGGCCAGCCGGGCCCGGTAGGCATGGCGGTAGACCTGCAGCCCAGGGCCGGCATCCCCAGCCAGCAGCCCCGGCGCCTCGGCCCCGTCGCGGATGGCCGCGGCGAGCTGGCGCTGCAGCGCGGTGACGCTCATGCCAGCGCCTGCGCGGCCAGCTGCCGGGCGTGGCCGAGCTCGTCCAGCAGCTCGCCGAGCGGCGGGATGTGGTCGTCACGCTCGATCATGGTCGGCAGCGCGCCGAAGCGCTTCACCGCCTGCGCGTAAAGCGCCCAGACCTCGTCGCGCACCGGGTGGTCGTGGGTGTCGATGACGATGTCGCCACGGTCCTCATGGCCGGCCAGGTGGATCTGGCGCACCGGCCCGACCGGAATGCCCTGCAGATAGTCCAGCGGGTCGAAGCCATGGTTGCGGCCCGACACATAGATGTTGTTGACGTCCAGCAGCAGCTCGGCGCCGGTGGCCTGCAGCAGCTGGGCGATGAACTCCCACTCGCTCATCTCGTCGGCCGCGAAGCGCACATAGCTGGACACGTTCTCCAGCACCAGCGGCCGGCCCAGCAGGTCCTGCACCTCGGCGATGCGGCTGCCGACATGGTCCAGCGCCGCGCGGGTGAGCGGCACCGGCAGCAAATCATGCAGCTGGCTGTGCGCGTCGGCGCTCCAGCACAGGTGGTCCGACACCCAGCCGGGCTGCAGCCGGTCGGCCAGGGCCTTGAGCTCGCGCAGATAGGCCCGGTCCAGCGGCTCCGGCCCGGCGACCGACATGGACACGCCGTGCATGACCAGCGGGTAGTCCGCCCGGATGCGCTCCAGATGCGCCAGCGGCGGCCCGCCGGGCACCAGGTAGTTCTCGGAAATGATCTCCAGCCAGTCGGGGCGCACGGCGGCATCGATACCGGCTTCAAAGTCGGCGTAGTGCTCGACACGCAGCCCGAGGCCGAAGCCTTGGATTTGGGTCATAGACGACAGAAAAAAGTAGAAGACGTGCGGCCGCAGGCTCGCACGCCCTCCAGCGGCACTGGCGGAACTGGCTTTGCCAGGCCGCTCAGTGCGCCCCCTTGAGGGGGCCGGCGAAGCCGGAAGGGGGTGGTCTTACTTCTCGACCTTGCCGCCCGCCTTGGTGCACTCGTCGGCGCTCTTCTTGCTGACCCAGCCCTGGCCCTTGCAGCCGTTCTGGCCCTTGCAGCCGCTGGTGGCGGTCTTGCACTCGGAGGTGCCCTTGCAGGTGTTCACGCCGGAGCACTTGACCATGCCGTCGGCCGCGGCGGCGGTCGTCGGGATGGCGGTGGTGGCGAACAGGGCGGCGGCAGCGGCGGCAATGCCCAGGCCGGTCTTGAGGGAAGCGTTCATGGAAAACTCCAGAAAAAAGGAAGTGGTACGGATCGGGTTTCACACCACAGGTCGATTTCGGGGCTCCCGCCATCGACTTGCCAGCTTGTGTCGGGGGCCCTGCCCCACTCCTTACAGCCGGCCGGCAGATTCTGATGAGCCGCCGTTATGACCGCAATGGCGTCTGGCATTCGTGAGGGGCCGGTGCCGCGCTAGAGTCCGGCGGCTTGAACGCCGCCCTTCCCATGCTGAACACCGAAACCCCGAGCACCCGGCATCCCGACCTGGACAGTTACGCCACGCCGACCCTGCTGGATGCCTTCATCGACGACCAGACCGCCGCGGTCGCCGCCGTGAAGGCCGCCGCGCCGCAGCTGGCCGCAGCCGTGGACGCCGCGCTGCCGCGCATCCGCGCCGGTGGCCGGCTGCTGTATGCCGGCGCCGGCACCTCGGGCCGCCTGGGTGTGCTGGACAGCGTGGAGCTCTACCCCACCTTTTCCTGGCCGCGCGAGCGGGCGGTGGCCGTCATCGCCGGCGGTACGGGCGCGATGTTCGTCGCGGTCGAAGGCGCCGAGGACGACCGCGCCCAGGGCGCCGCCGACCTCGCCGCGCTGCAGCCCGGCCCCAACGACGTGGCCCTGCTGCTCGCGGCGTCGGGCGGCACGCCCTATGTGCTGGGCGCCATCGAGGCCGCCCGCGCGGCCGGCACGCTGACCATCGGTATCGCCAACAACCCCGGCGCGCCGGTCACGGCCGCGGCCGAGATCGGCATCACGCTGGACACCGGGCCCGAGGTCATCTCCGGCAGCACGCGGCTGAAGGCCGGCACGGCCCAGAAGATCGCGCTCAACAGCTTCTCGTCGGCGCTGATGGTGAAGCTGCACAAGGTACACGGCAATTTGATGGTGGACCTCCAGGCCACCAATGCCAAGCTGGTGAAGCGGGCGCTGGCGCTGACGGTGCGCGCCAGCGGCGCGAGCGAGGCCGACGCGCAGGCGGCCCTGGCGGCCTGCGGCCACCATGTGAAGACGGCGCTGGTGATGCTCAAGCGAGACGTGGGTGCCGAGGAAGCCCGCCGGTTGCTGGATGCAGCCGAGGGCAGCGTGCGCCGGGCCCTCGCCGCATGACCCAGGCCGCGGCGCCGCACCCGGCGGGCGACGGGCCCACCTCCCCGTGGGCCTGGGTGCCCAGCCTCTATTTCGCCCAGGGCATCCCCTACGTCGTCGTCATGACGCTGTCGGTGACGCTCTACAAGACCCTGGGCCTGAGCAACACCGACCTGGCGCTCTACACCAGCTGGCTCTACCTGCCCTGGGTGATCAAGCCGCTGTGGTCGCCGCTGGCCGAGCTGTTCGGCACCAAGCGGCAGTGGGTGGTGGCGCTGCAGTTCCTCATCGGCGCGGCGCTGGCCGGCGTGGCGCTCACCTTGCCCACGCCGCACGCGGTGCAAGCCTCGCTGGCGGTGTTCTGGCTGATGGCCTTCGCCTCGGCCTCGCACGACATCGCGGCCGACGGCTTCTACCTGCTGGCCCTGCCGCAGCGCCAGCAGGCCGCGTTCGTCGGCGTGCGCTCCACGGCCTACCGGCTCGCCAACATCGGCGGCCAGGGCGGGCTGGTTTACGCGGCCGGCGCGCTGGCCGAGCACACCGGCAGCGTCGCCCAAGCCTGGAGCCTGGTGTTCGGCGGCGTGGGCGCGCTGTTTGCCGCGCTGGCGCTGTGGCATGCCGTCTCCCTGCCGAAGCCGGTGGCCGATGTGCGCGGCCCCGGGCGCCGTGCCGCGCGCGGACTGGTGGCGGAGTTCTTCGCGGTGTTCGGCAGCTTCTTCCGCAAGCCGGGCATCGCCGTCATCCTGGGCTTTTTGCTGCTCTACCGCTTCCCCGAGGCGCAGCTACTGAAGCTGGCCACGCCCTTTTTGCTGGACCCTGTCGACAAGGGCGGCCTGGGCCTGTCCACCCAGGCGGTCGGCATCGCCTACGGCACGGTGGGCCTCACCGCGCTGACGCTGGGCGGGCTGCTCGGCGGCTGGGTGATCTCGCGCGTGGGCCTGAAGCGGGCGCTGTGGCCGCTGGTGGCGGCCATGCATGTGCCCAACCTGGCCTTCCTGGCGCTGGCGCTGGCGCAGCCGGCCAGCCTGTGGGTGATCAGCGGCGCGCTGGCGGTGGAGCAGTTCGGCTACGGCCTGGGCTTCACGGCCTATCTGATGTACATGATCCTGGTCGCCGAGGGTGCGCAGAAGACGGCCCACTACGCGATCTGCACCGGCTTCATGGCCCTGGGCATGATGGTCCCGGGCCTGTGGAGCGGCTGGCTGCAGGACCAGCTCGGCTATGTGCCCTTCTTCGGCTGGGTGCTGCTCGCCACGGTGCCGAGCGTGGTGATGACCGCGTTGATCCGCGTGCCCGAGGACTTCGGCCGAAAGACCGACGCATGAGCAGCACCCGACTGCTCTCGCTGGACGCCTTCCGCGGCTTCGCGATCGGCGCGATGCTGCTGGTCAACAACCCGGGTGACTGGGGCCATGTCTACGCGCCGCTGCTGCATGCGCACTGGAACAGCTGGACCTTCACCGACTGGGTCTTCCCCTTCTTCGTCTTCATCGCCGGCCTGTCGATGACGATCAGCCTCGGGCGCCGCGCCGCCACCGGGGCGGACAGGTGGACCCTGCTGCGCAGCACCGCACGCCGCGCGCTGACCCTGATCGCGCTGGGCCTGCTGCTCAACCTCATTCCCAGCTTCGACCTCGCGACGCTGCGCATCCCTGGCGTGCTGCAGCGCCTGGGCCTATGCACCCTGCTCGCCGCGCCCATCGTGCTGTGGTGCCGCCCGCGCGGCGTGGCGCTGTGGGCCGTGGCGCTGATGGCCGTCTATGCCGCGGTGCAGCTGAACGTGCCGGTGCCCGACGTGAGCGGCGCCGTGCACACCGGCCTGCTGGAGCCCGGCCAGGACGTGGGCGCCTGGCTGGACCGCCAGCTGCTGGGCAACCACCTGTGGAAGGCCTCCCGCACCTGGGACCCGGAAGGCCTGCTCAGTACGCTGCCGGCCGTGTCCACGCAACTGCTCGGCGTGCTGGCGGGCTATGTGCTGGCCTCCGCCCGGCAGCCGGCCGAGAAGGCCATGACCTGGGTGATCGCCGGCCTGCTCAGCCTGTGGCTGGGCCAGGTGCTGGACGTCACGCTGATGCCGATCAACAAGTCGCTCTGGACGCCGAGCTATGGGTTCGCGATGGCCGGCTGGGCGCTGCTGATCCTGGCGGCCTTCTACTGGCTGCTGGACGCCAGCCCCCGGCCCCTGGCCCGCTCACGCTGGGCACGGTGGGCGCACCCGCTGGTGGTGATGGGCATGAACGCGATCGCGCTGTTCGTGCTGTCGGGCCTGGTGGCCAAGGCGCTGGCCTTCTTCCACCTGGCCGATGGCCGCAGCCTGGGCGCCGCGCTCTACCAGCCGCTGCTGGGCCTGGGCCTGCCGGCCGAGGCCAGCTCGCTGCTGCGTGCGGTGGTGTTCGTGCTGATGATGTACGCGGTGGCCTGGGGGCTGTACCGCAAGCAATGGTTCCTGAAGGTCTGACCCGATGAAGCGCCGCGACCTGCTCGGCTTCGCCACCGCCCCGCTGCTCGCCGCTTGCGGCACCGTGCCCACGGCCCCACCGGCTGCTGTTGCACCAGCGCCCGAGCCGCCGCCCCCGGCGCCCGAGGCCACACCGCCCGCACCCCGGCCCGAGCCCCCGCCGCGTGAATGGCGTGCTGCCTGGGTCGCCACCGTCGCCCACATCGACTGGCCCAGCAAGCGCGGCCTGACGGCGGCCGTGCAGCAGGACGAGATCCGCCGGCTCTGCGATGTGGCGGCCACCACCGGGCTGAACGCGCTGATCCTGCAGGTGCGCAGCGCCGCCGATGCGCTCTACGAATCGGCGCTGGAGCCTTGGAGCGAGGTGCTCACCGGCACCCAGGGCCAGAACCCCGGCTACGACCCGCTGGCCGTCTGGCTGGCCGAGGCGCGGTCACGCGGGCTGGAGCTGCATGCCTGGTTCAACCCCTACCGCGCGCGGCACAGCACCGCCAGGTCGGCGCCGGCCGAGCTGCATGTCAGCCGCCGCCAGCCCGGCTGGGTCAAGCGTTATGGCGACCAGCTCTGGATCGACCCCGGCGAGCCCGGCGCGGCCGAGCACACGCTCGCCGTGGTGCGCGATGTGCTGCGCCGCTATGCGGTCGACGGCGTGCACATCGACGACTACTTCTACCCCTACCCGGTGCAGGACGCCGCCAAGGCCGAGATCGACTTCCCCGACGACACCAGCTGGCAGGCCTACCTCGCCGGCGGCGGCAGCCTGGCGCGCGCCGACTGGCGGCGCTACCGCGTCAACGCGCTGGTGCAGCAGCTCTACGCCCTGGTGCACGAGGTGCGGCCCGGCGCGCGGCTGGGCATCAGCCCCTTCGGCCTGCCGCGGCCCGACCTGCGGCCCGCCGGCATCACCGGCTTCAGCCAGTACGACAAGCTGTTTGCCGACGTGGAGCTGTGGCTGCGCGAAGGCTGGCTGGACTACCTCGCACCCCAGCTCTACTGGCCGCGCGCCCAGACCGCCCAGGCCTTCGAGACCCTGCTGCAGGCCTGGCGCATGCTGAACCCGCTCGGTCGCCCCATCCACCCGGGCCTGTTCACCAGCCGCATCGACGCCACGCCGCAGAGCTGGGCGCCGGACGAGATCGTCGGGCAGATCGACAGCATCCGCCGGCTGTCGCCGGGCAGCGGCCACATCCACTTCAGCCTGGCCGCGATCGCGCAGAACCGCCGCGGCATTGCCGACGCGCTGCGCGCCGGGCCCTACTCGGCCTGAGACGGGCCGAGCACGCGCTTGACGCCGGCGGCGCGGATCGCCTCCAGCACCGCGGGGTCGGCCTCGCCGTCGGTCACCAGCACGTCGACATCGGCAGCCGGGCAGATCTGCACGCGGCTGGCCTGCCCGAGCTTGCTCGAATCGGCCAGCACGACGCGCTGGCGCGCCCGGCCCAGCATCGCGCGGGCCACGGTGGCCTCGTTCCAGAGGTAGTCCATCGCGCCATTGACCGCGTCGAAGCTCACCGGCGACACCAGGGCCCAGTCGACCTGCAGCCGGCCGATTTCGGCCACGGTCTGCTCACCGTAGGTGGCCGGCACATCGGTCTCCAGCCGGCCGCCGAGCAGGTGGACCTCGTTGCCCGCATGGCGCGCCAGCGCGGTCGCGGCGGCCAGGGAATTGGTGATGACGATCAGGTCTTCGCGCTGGGCCAGCACGTCGGCCAGGGCCAGGGTGGTCGAGCCGGCGTCCAGAAAGCAGGCCTGGCCGGGCTGAATCAAGGCGGCCGCCAACTGGGCGATCTCGCGCTTTTGGGGCTGCCGCAGGCCGGTTCGCTCCAGATAGGCCGGCTCGGGCGGCACGGCCGGCGCGGCGGCGGGCGGCACCGCGCCGCCATGCACGCGGGCCAGCTGGCCGGAACGCTCAAGCTCGATCAGGTCACGCCGGACCGTCTCCTTGGACACGCCCAGCGCCTCGGCAAAGTGATCGGTCGTCAGGCGCTGATGGGTCTGGAGCAGGTCCAAGATTCGGCGGTGTCTTTCGGCACCCCACATGTGCGGTAAGGAAGGAGCGATGAGCGTGGCAGGGGGCCATTGGGCCCGCCCTGTGTGGCGATCGTGTGAATGCGAGTGTTCTTGTGGTTTTTTGTGGATTTAAGTTCACGGCAACGGTTTTGTCGCAGAACTGTCGTGGATTTTTGTGACATTGCAGGCCGTTATCCCGCCGACCTCGGGTCTTCCCGGGGGCTGGCGCCCCCAAGCCTCAACCGCGTACGCCGCCTCAAACCCATGCGATCTGCCCTCCACACCCTGACCCCCCTGGCCGCCCTGCTCGGCCTGGCCTTCGCGCTGCCGGCCCAGGCCCAGAGCAGCGATGCCACCACCGAACTCGAGCGCGTCACCGTGACCCAGGGTCGCGGCCAGATCCGCTCGGTGCAAGGCCTGACCAAGGCCGATTTCGAGGCCGCAGCCGCAGCCGGCCAGAGCCCGCTGGCCACCGTGTCGCGCCTGCCCGGCGTGAACTTCCAGTCGGCCGACCCGCTGGGCAACTACGAGTGGTCCACCCGCTTCACGGTGCGCGCCTTCTCGCAGAACCAGCTCGGCTTCACCCTCGACGGCGTGCCCCTGGGCGACATGAGCTACGGCAACCTGAACGGCCTGCACATCAGCCGCGCCATCAGCAGCGAGAACGTCGCCCGCGCCGACCTGTCGCAGGGCACCGGCTCGCTGGACACGCCGTCGTCCAGCAACCTCGGCGGCACGCTGCAGTTCTACTCGTCCGACCCGGACAAGGCCTTTGGCCTGAAGCTGGCGCAGACCCTGGGCAGCAACAGCAACCGCCGCACTTTCGTGCGCCTGGACAGCGGCGTCTCCGAGCTGGGCGCCGTCTACGCCAGCTACACCCACCAGGAAGCCGACAAGTGGAAGGGCGCAGGCCAGCAGCGCCAGGACCAGTTCAACCTGAAGTACGTGAAGGACTTCGGCGGCAACCGCCTGTCGGCCTTCATCAACACGTCCAACCGCCGCGAGGTGGACTACCAGGACCTGTCGCTGGAGATGATCAATCGCCTGGGCTACAACTGGGACAACTTCTACCCCGACTTCCAGTCGGCTTTGAAGGTGGCCACCACCAACCAGTGCGCGGCCAAGGCTGCCGCCAAACTGCCGACGCCGCAAGCTTGCGACGATGCCTACTACGCCGGCTCGGGCCTGCGCAAGGACACGCTGGCCGGCGCGACGCTGGATGCCAAGCTGGCCGAGGGCCTCAACCTCAAGACCACCGTCTACAACCACAAGAACGACGGCCGAGGCCTGTGGTTCACGCCCTACGCCGTCTCGCCTGACGGCACGCCCATCGCGCTGCGCACGACCGAGTACGGCATCAAGCGCACAGGCCTGAACGCCGTGCTGGACTATGAGATCGGTGCCCACCAGCTGCGCGCCTCCTACTGGCACGAGAGCAACGACTTCGACCAGGCCCGCCGCTTCTACGCGGTCAGCCCCAATGCGATTCCTGACGTCTACAGCTTCCCGAGCAACCCGGTCCTCACGCAGTGGCAGTACACCTTCCACACCAAGACCGACCAGTTCTCGATGTCCGACACCATCGCCCTGGCCCAGGACCTGACGCTGGGCGTTGGCTTCAAGTCGCTGCGCGCCAAGATCGACGCCGACCGTCAGGCCGGCAGTGGCCCGGTCGGCAGCATCACGGCCAGCAAGGGCTTCCTGCCGCAGATCGGCCTGAACTACCGGCTCAGCCGCAGCGACGAGCTGTTCACCAGCGTGTCGCGCAATATGCGCGCCTTCCAGGGCGCGGCGACTGGCACGACCCCCTTCGCCACCACCCAGGCGGGCTTTGACGCCATCAAGGGAACGCTGCGCCCCGAGACGTCGACCAACTTCGAGGCCGGCTGGCGCACCAACAGCAAGCTGTACGAGGCCGCCGTCACCGCCTACCTCGTCAACTTCAAGGACCGCCTGCTGGGCGTGACCCAGGGCTCGGGCATCCAGGGCAACCCCACCGTGCTGAGCAACGTTGGCGGGGTACGCACCACCGGACTGGAAGCCGCGCTGTCGCTGCGCCTGATGCCCGGCGTGAGCTGGTACAACAGCCTGAGCCTCAGCAACTCGACCTACCGCGACAACGTCAGCAGCACCGACGACAAGGGCGTGACGACCACGGTCGCGACCTCCGGCAAGCATGTCGTCGATGCGCCCGACCAGATGGTCAAGAGCATCCTCAGCTACGACGACGGCCAGTGGTTCGCCAACTTCGGCGCCGACTACATGTCCAAGCGCTACTTCAGCTACCTGAACGACGCCGCCGTGTCGGGCCGCACCCTGTTCAACCTGAGCGGCGGCCTGCGCACCAAGGCGCTGGGCTTCCTGTCCGAGGGCAGCGTGCAGGTCGGCGTGACCAACCTGGGCGACAAGAAGTACATCTCCACCATCGGCTCCAACGGCTTCGGCAACAGCGGCGACAACCAGACGCTGCTGACCGGCGCGCCGCGCCAGGTCTTCGTGACCTTCACCGGCAAGCTCTGATGAAACCCGCCCAGCTCGACCGGCGCCAGCTGATGCTGGCCGCCGGGCTGGCGGCGGTGGGCGCGGGCGCGCAGGCGGGTGCGAACCCCGGTTCGCGCCCGCTGACGCTCGGCACACCGGCCGACCCGCAACTGCTGCGCATCGCCTTCGGCTCCTGCGCCAAGCAGTCCAAGCCGCAGCCCATCTGGGCCGCGGTGCGGGCCGCGCGGCCGGAGCTGTTCCTGTTTCTGGGCGACAACCTGTATGCCGACGCACGCGATGCCGACACGCTGCGCCAGCGCTATGCCGAGTTCCGCCGTGTCGAGGCCCTGCAGTCCTTCCGCCGCGACGTGCCCCACCTCGCGATCTGGGACGACCATGACTTCGGCGACGACGACGTCGGCGGCGAGTACCCGCTGAAGGCGCTGTCGCAACAGCTGTTCTGCGACGAATGGGGCGAGGCGCCCGACTCGCCGCGCCGCACGCGGCCCGGCATTTACGAGGCCTACCGGATCGAACGCGCCGGCCGCAGCGTGCAGGTGCTGATGCTGGACCTGCGCTTCAACCGCACGGCGCTGGTGGCCGACCCCGCGCTCAAGCAGGGCTATGCGGCGATGTATGCCAAGTCCAAGCTCGGCGGCGGCGCGATGAAGGGCTGGTATCTGCCCAACCTCGACCCGGCCGCCACGCTGCTCGGCGAGGCGCAATGGGCCTGGCTGGCCGAGCGCCTGGCCGAGCCGGCCGATGTGCGCATCCTCTGCTCCAGCGTGCAGCTGGCCGCCGAAGGCACCGGCTGGGAGGGCTGGAGCAACTTCCCGCTGGAGCGCCAGCGCCTGGTCGACCTGATCCGCGAGAAGCGCGCCGAAGGCGTGGTCGTCGTCAGCGGCGATATGCACTACGCCGACCTGTCGCGCTGGGACACCCCGGCCTGCTATCCGCTGTGGGACCTGACCTCCAGCGGCCTGACCGAAGTCTGGGACATCCCGACGCCCAACAGCCGGCGCGTGTCAGAGGTCTTTGCCGGTGTCAACTTCGGCCTCGTGGACATCGACTTTGCGGGCCCGTCACCAAGCCTGACACTCAGCATCCGCGACGTGAAGGGCGATACCCGCCTGCAGCAGCGACTGAGCCTGGACCAACTCCGCTTCCCCAAAGCCTGAGCCCCGCATGAGCACACTCACCCGCCGCGACGCCCTCGCCGGCCTGGCCGGCCTGTCGGCCTCGGGCCTGACCCCCTGGGCCGGCGCCCAGCCCGCCGATCTCGTCAAGGCGGCGCAAGCCGAAGGCCGCATCGCCAGCGTCGGCATGCCCGACGACTGGGCCAACTGGCGCGCCACCTGGGCCGACCTGCAGCGCCTCTACGGCCTGGCCCATGTCGACACCGACATGAGCAGCGCCGAGGAGATCGCCAAGATCGAGGCCGAGCGCGCCAATGCCAGCATCGACATCGGCGACGTTGGCTTCGAGTTCGGCCCCATCGCCAAGGCCCGCGGCATCACCCGCGCCTACAAGCCCACGACCTGGGCCCAGGTGCCCGACTGGGCCAAGGACCCCGACGGTCATTGGGCCCTGGCCTACACCGGCACCATCGCCTTCGCCGTCAACAAGCGGCTGCTGAAGGAGGTGCCGCGCAGCTGGAAGGCGCTGTTCGCCGCGGCGCCGCGCGTGCTCATCGGCGCCGTCGGCCGCGCGGCCCAGGCCAACGCTACCGTGCTCGCCGCGGCCCACGCGCTGGGCGGTGACGAGACCCGGCTGCAGCCCGCGCTGCAGGCCTTTGCTTCGCTGGCCAAGGCGCGCAAGCTGCTCAGCACCGACCCCTCGCCCGCGCTGATGGAACGCGCCGAGGCCGAGGTCTTCCTGCTGTGGGACTTCAACGCCTTGAGCTACCGCGACAAGCTGCCCAATGCCGCCGACTACGAGCTGCTCATCCCCAACGACGGCAGCATCACCAGCGGCTACACCACGCTGCTCAACAAGTATTCCAAGCGGCCCAACGCCGGCGATCTGGCGCGTGAATACATCTTCAGCGACGCCGGCCAGCTCAACCTCGCCCGCGGCAACGCGCGGCCCATCCGCGTCGACCACCTCACACTGCCCGACGACGTGAAGAAGAAGCTGCTGCCCGCGGCGCAATACGCCGCCGCCCGCGCGCTGAAGCCGGCGCTCTGGACCGAGGAAGTGAAGAAGCTGCCGCGTGCCTGGCAACGTGAGGTGCTGGGCGCATGAACAAGCTCATCCTGCTTCTCGTCGACGGCCTGCGTGCCGACACCGCGCGCGACTACCTCGGCTATGTCCAGGCCCTGAACGAAGCCGGGCGCGCGCACTGGAGCTCGCTGCGCTGCGAGCTGCCCAGCCTGTCGCGCCCGCTGTATGCCACGGTGCTGAACGGCCGCACGCCGCTGGACCACGGCATCCTCGGCAACAGCCAGGCCGGCCAGCGTTGCGGCAGCACGGTCTTCGACGACCTCGCCGCGGCCGGCCGCAGCTCGGCCATCGCGGCCTACCACTGGGTGTTCGAGCTGCTGGCCGGCACCGTGTTCGACCCGCTGCAGCACCGCGAGACCGCCCTGCCCCAGCTCAATGTGGCCGGCGCCCGCTGGTACTGGGAGGACGACTACCCCGACTCCCACCTGCTGGCCGATGCCGAGGCGCTGCGCCATGCGCATGAGCCCGACTTCCTGCTGGTGCACCCGATGGGCCTGGACCTGGCCGGCCACCGCCACGGCGGCGAATCCAGCGGCTACTCGATGGCCGCGCGCAAGCTCGACATGGTGCTGGCCCAGGCCCTGCCGCGCTGGCATGCCGCCGGCTACGACCTGCTGCTGACCAGCGACCACGGCATGCATGCCGACCACTGGCACGGCGGTGTGCTGCCGGTCGAGCGCGAGGTGCCGCTGGTCTGGCTGCCCCACCAGGGCGGCGCCAACGCGCCGGCCGGCTGGCCCAGCACCCAGCTCGGCATCCGGACCTTCGTCGCCCAACGGCTCGGATGTCGCTGACGCCGGCCCGCGCCTGGCTGGCCGCCGGGCCCATGCTGTTGCTGCTGGCCGGCGCCCTGCTGCTGCCCTTCGGCTGGCGCAGCCTGGCCCTGCTGCAGGCCTGCCTGGGCGGCGCTGAATGCGCGCTGCACGAGCTGTGGGCCGACCGCTTCTACCTCGACGCCATCACGCGCACCGTGGTGCTGTCGGCCGCGTCGATGGGGCTCGGCCTGGTGCTGGGCGGGGGCGCGGCCCTGCACCTCGTCGCCCACCCGCGCTGGGAGCGCCCCGTGGCCGTGCTCGCCGGCCTGGGCGCCAATTTCGCCGGCGTGCCGCTGGCGCTGGCCCTGACGCTGCTGCTCGGCAGCCAGGGCGTGCTGACCACCCTCGCCCGCCAGGCCGGCCTGCTACAGGGTTGGGACCTGGCCAGCGACGCCGGCCTGCTGCTGGCCTTCACCGCTTTTCAGGTGCCGCTGGCGCTGGTGCTGCTGGCCGCGCCCGTCAAGCTGCTGGACCCGGCCCTGGCCGAGGCCGCCGCCACGCTGGGCGCCTCCCCGGCGCGCTTCTGGCGCCGCGTCGGCCTGCCGCTGCTGGCGCCCAGCCTCGTGGAAGCCGCCAGCCTGCTGTTCGCCAATGCGGCCGCAGCCTATGCCACGCCGTTCGCGCTGGCCGGCACCGCCAGCCCGGTGCTGGCCGTGCGCATCGCCGCGGCGGTCAGCGGCGACATTTTTTCGCAGCCCGAGCTGGCCACCGCGCTGTCGCTGGTGATGGCCCTGCTGCTGCTCGCCGTCATCGCCGGCGGGCGCTGGTGGTCTGCTCGCTTGAGGCGTTTGGCATGACGGCGCCGAGGTCTGCCAACCGCCCCTGGCGCCTGCCCGCCATCGCGTTCTGGGCCGCGGCCCTGCTGGTGCTGCTGCCGCCGCTGGCGGTGATGGCCTATGCCTTCAGCGAGCGCTGGGACCGGGGCCTGCTGCCCGAGGGCGCCACATTGCACTGGCTGGCGGGCCTGGCGGCCGACGCGCGTGTGCGCGGCGCGGCCTGGAACTCGGTGTGGATCTCCGGCGCCGCCGCGCTGCTCGCGGTGGGCCTGGGCGGCGCGGCCAGCCTGGCCGGCCAGCTCGCGTCGCCGCGGCTCAAGCGCCTGCTCGACATGCTGGCCCTGCTGCCCTTTGCCATCCCGCCGGTGGTGGTGGCCATCGGCGCGCTGGACCTGTTCGTCGGCCGCTGGGGCGATGTGCTGGACCTGCGCCTGGTCTACGTCGGCCTGCTGGCCGCGCTGCTGTTCCCGCTGGTGCATCAGACGCTGTCGGCCGCGCTGCAGCAGCTCGACGCCCAGCCGCTGATCGACGCCAGCCGCACCCTCGGCGCGCCCGACAGCCTGCTGCTGAAGCGCGTGCTGCTGCCGCTGCTGCTGCCCGCGCTGGCTGCCGCCGGCCTGCTGGCCTGGACCACCGGCGCGATGGAATTCGCCATCGCCAATCTGCTGCTGGCCGGCTCGCTGGAGCTGCTGCAACCCCTGATCAACGGCCTGCGCGGCGCCAATGGGCATGTCGCGGCGGCCCTCATCGTCGTCAGTCTCGTCATCACCACCGGGCTCGGCCTGCTCGTCCACCTGCTCACCTCATGGCGAACCCCAGCGCGCTCCTCGTCCAACAAGCCCGGCTGAGCCTCGGCGGCCGGCCCATCCTGCAAGGCGTCGATGTCGAGCTGCCGCGCGGCCAGGTGCTGGCCCTGCTCGGCGGCTCGGGCTGCGGCAAGACCACGCTGCTGCGCGCCATCGCCGGCCTGCAGCCCCTCGACGCAGGCCGGGTGCAGGTCGACGACCGCGACGTGACCGCCCTGCCCACCGCGCAGCGCGGCATCGGCGTCGTGTTCCAGAGCTATGCCCTCTTCCCCAACCTCAGCGTGGCCGACAACATCGGCTTCGGCCTACAGGCCCGGGGCGACAGCCCGGCCCGGCAGCAGGCCCGCATCGCCGAGCTGCTGCAGCTCATCGGCCTGGCCGAGCACGCCGCCAAGCGCCCCGGCCAGCTCTCCGGCGGCCAGCGCCAGCGTGTGGCCCTGGCGCGGGCGCTGGCGCCCCACCCGTCGCTGCTGCTGCTGGACGAGCCCTTCTCGGCGCTGGACGAATCCTTCCGCATCCCGCTGCGGCGCTCGTTCCGGCAGCTGCAGCGCGAGCTGGGCCAGAGCTGCGTGCTCGTCACCCACGACCGCGACGAGGCCTTCGAGCTGGCCGACCAGGTGGCGGTGATGTTCGACGGCCGCATCGAGCAGTGCAGCCCGCCGGCCGAGCTGTGGCAGCGCCCGCGCACGCTGCGCGTGGCCGACTTCCTCGGCGCCTTCAACCGGCTCGACGCGCGCCGGCTGCCGGCGCCCTGGCAGCGCGAACAGGGCAGCTGGATCGCCCCGCTGGCCGCGCTGCAGCCCGCCACGCCCGACACGCCGGCCGACGCCTGGCGCTTCACCGCCCGCGTCGTGGCCGCCCACCCGGGCCTGCAGCACACCAGCGTCGAGCTGCGCGCCTGGGGCGACCAGGCCCTGGTGCTGAACCTGCCCCCCGGCAGCGCCCCGCCGGCCCCCGGCACCGCGCTCGAACTGGCCCTGCCATCCAGCGCGCCGCACTGGCTGGCGGACTGAACGGCAGGCGGCCGTTGCGCCGCCTAATCCCGCAGGTTTGCCCCTAGCGCCGGACGGTCGCATACTCGCCCCCGCAGGTCTGACAACGTTGGCACCCCACAACGACCGACGCTGGGCCTGTAAGGAGGACGTCCGTGGATCACCCGACGGTTCTGGATCGGCACCACGCCCGTGTCAGCGGCCCGCAGGCCGACAGGGCCCTGGTCTTCGTGCATGGCTTCGGCTGCGACCGCAGCATCTGGCGCTTCGTGGCGCCTGCCTTCGAGCCCCGCTACCGCGTGCTGGTGTACGACCAGGCCGGCTGTGGCAACGCCGTGGCGGCCTGGGACGCGCAGCGCCACGCCAGCCTGGCCGGTTATGCCGCCGACCTGCTGGCCGTGCTCGAAGCCGCCGGTTTCGAACGCGTGGTGTGCATCGCCCACTCCGTCGGCGGCATCGTCTCCCTGCTGGCGGCCGAGCAGCAGCCGGCGCGCTTCCAGCGGCTGATGCTGCTGGCGCCCTCGCCGCGCTTCCTGAACGACCCGCCCGACTACGTGGGCGGCTTCGATCGCGATGACCTCGACGAGATGTTCCACCTGATGGAGTCCAACCACTTCGGCTGGGCGCGGTTTCTGGCGCCCAAGGCCATCGGCGAAGACAACCCGCCGCATCTGGTCGACCAGTTCGAGTCGGCCCTGTGCGCGCTGGAGCCGCGCATCGCCAGGCATTTCGCGCGGCTGGCCTTTTTGGTGGATGCGCGCGAACTGCTGCCCCGCGTGCGCGTGCCCTGCACGCTGGTGCAGAGCCTGCACGACAGCATCGCCCCGCCGGGCATTGGCCGCTGGATGCAGGCCCGCATGCCGGGCAGCACGCTGCGGGAGATCGACATCTCCGGCCACTGCCCCCACGTCAGCCACCCGGCGCTGACCGTTCAACTCATCCAGGAGATGCTCGATGGCGACGCTGGCTGCTGAGTTGGAGGGCCTGCCGGTCGGCGTGCTGCATGTCAACCTGAATGCCGAGATCCTGGCGCTCAACCGCTGCCTGCGCGGCTGGCTGGGCCTGGCCAACGAGGACAGCGCCGCCTGGGTCGGGCTGCCGGTCGACCAGTTGCTCAGCCGCCCTGGCCGCGTGCTCTACCACACCCATCTGCTGCCCACGCTGCGGCTGCACGGCGAGGTGCAGGAGCTCAGCCTCGCCTTGCGGGCCCCCAGCGGCACGGTGCATGTGCTGTGCTCGGCGCGGCTGCTGGAGCGGCCCGAAGGCCCCATCGCGCAGCTGGTGCTGTCGCCCATGCGCGAGCGGCTGCGCATCGAGGCCGAACTCGCCCGCGTGCAGCGCGCGGCCGACGCGGCGCCGCTGTCGCTGTTCGAATGCGTGCGCGACGCCAATGGCCGCAGCTGGATCGGCTATGCCAGCGCGGGCCTGATCTCGCTGTACGGCATCACGCCGGAGTCGGTGCATTTCAGCGACGCCCCCTGGCTGGAGCAGATCTCGCCCGACGACCGCCCCGCGCTGCTCGCCAGCCGCGACACCTCGGCCGAGCGGATGACGTTGTGGCGCTGCGAGTTCCGCGCCCGCTCCGGCAGCGGGCCCTGGCGCATCCACCGCCTGCTCGCCCAGCCCTATGCCGAGCCCGACGGCCGCACGGTCTGGTACGGCGCCATCGGCGATGTGACCGACGCGGCCACCGCCGCGGCCGCTGCGCTGGAGCGCGACGCCGCCGAGCGGGCGAGCCGCAGCAAGAGCGAGTTCCTGGCCCGCATGAGCCACGAGCTGCGCACGCCGCTGAACGCGGTCATCGGCTTCTCGCATCTGCTCGGCGAAGACCTCCGGCCCAGCCACCCCCAGCTGCTGCAACGCGTGGCGCTGATCCAGGCCGCCGGCCGCCACCTGCTGCATCTGGTGGACGACGTGCTGGACATCGGCCGCATCGAGGCCGGCCAATTGCGGCTGCACCTCGCGCCGGTCAACCTCGGGCCGCTGGTGGCCCAGGTGTGCGCGGAGCTGGACGGCGCGCGCCAGGCGCGCGGGCTCGAACTGGACGTGCAGGTCGACGACCTGCCGGCCGTGCATGCCGACGAAACCCGGCTGCGCCAGGTGCTGACCAACCTCGTCTCCAACGCGATCAAGTACACCCGCGAGCAAAGCCTGGTGCAGCTGCGCGCCCATGCCGAGGGCAACCGCGTCAGCCTCAGCGTGCAGGACGACGGGCCCGGCCTGAGCCCGTCGCAACGCCAGCAGCTCTTCCAGCCCTTCAACCGGCTCGGCGCCGAGCGCAGCCGGGTCGAGGGCACGGGGCTGGGGCTGGTCATCAGCCGGCATCTGGTGGAGTCGATGGGCGGCGAGCTGCAGCTGGCCGAGTCTGCCGGGCGAGGCTGCTGCTTCGAGGTCACGCTGCCGCGCGCCGAGGCCGCCGCCGCACCGGCCGCAGCGGCCGCGCCGCCCTCGCCCGCACTGAGCAGCACCACGCTGCGGGCGGGGCGGCGCTGGGAGCTGCTCTATGCCGAAGACAACGAAGTGAACGCGCTGCTGATGCAGGCCTTCCTGGCCCGCTATCCGAACCTGGTGCTCAGCGTGGCGCCCAGTGGCGCCGCCGCGCTGGCCCGGGCCCGCCAGCAGCCGCCCGACCTGCTGCTGCTGGACATGAGCCTGCCCGACATGGACGGCCGCACCCTGCTGGCGCTGATGCGCGCAGAACCGAGCCTGGCCCACATCCCGGCCGTGGCCGTGACGGCCGAGGCCATGCCCGACGAACGCGCCCGCGCACTGGCGGCCGGCTTCCAGGGCTACTGGACCAAGCCGCTGGACCTGGCCCGGCTGCCGGGAGAACTCGACGCCCTGCTGCAACCCCAGCAGGCCGCTGCGGCGGCCTGACGGGCTGCGGCGCCGGCCTCAGGCGCCGGCCTCAGGCGCCGCCCACCAGCAGCCGCGCGGCGGCCCGCAGCGCCGCCTCGTCCCGCAGCACGTCACCGGGCCGCGTGCCGTCGCCGAGCACATGGCCCAGCCAGCGCATCTGCAGGTAATCCGCCGAGTAGCGCAGGCTGTCCACCAGGGGCTGCGCCAGCTGCGGCTCGCTGCCGCTGCTGGTGGCGCACAGCACTGCCATCGCCTTGCCGGCCATGCGGGCCTTGAACTCCAGCCCCGGCACGCGCAGGAAGGCGCTCCAGTGGTCCAGGTAGAGCTTGAGAGTGGCGGGCAGGCTGTACCAGTACAGCGGCGTGGCGACGAGCAGGTCGCTGGCCCAGAGCGTGTCGTCCAGCAGCCGCGCCAGGTCGCCCGTGGGCGCCGGGTAGCTGCCGACGCTGTGGCGGATGTCCTCAAACGGCGGCAGCGCCAGCGCGGCCAGGCGCTGCCAGCGCAGCTCAGTGCCGGCCGGCAGGGCGGCCACGGCAGCGCGGGCCAGCAGTTCGGCATTGCCGTCGGCGCGGGTGCTGGCCAGCAGCACGAGCACGCGGCGCGGCGAGGGGTCGGTCAGGGTGGCAGGCATGGGGTGGGCATGGGGTGGGCGTGCGCAAGGGGCCACCATCATGGCGCCAAGCCCAAAGCCCTGGCCGCGCAGGGCCGGCCGCGTGCGCGTCTGCGCGCCTCGGGTTCGGCGACACTCTCAGCACGCTCCAACGCCAGCGCATCGCGATGCCTGGGCCACCCCATGAGCGGCACCCCATGAGCGCAACCCGCATCCCCGCCGGCAGCCGCTTTGCGCTGCTGACCCAACATGGCAAGGCTGCGGCCTTCGAGCCCGCCGTACAGCGGCTGGGCGGCCAGCTGGTGCTGGCGACCGGCTTTGACACCGACAGCCTGGGCAGCTTCACCGGCGAGCGCGAGCGCACGCTCAGCGCCGCCGACGCGGCCCAGACCAAAGCCCGCCTGGCCACCGAGCTGAGCGGCGTGCGCTTCGGCCTCGGCAGCGAAGGCAGCTACGGGCCCGACCCGCAGGTGGGCCTGCTGCCCTGGGGCGTGGAAATCGTCTGCTGCTGGGACGCCGAGCGCGGCCAAGCCGTGCATGCCCTGGCCCAGGGCCCGCAGCCCGTGTACCGGCAGCAGCAGTTCACCGAGCTGCACGACGCGCTGGACTGGGCGCGGGCGCTGGGCTTCCCGCAGCAGGGCCTGATCGTCGGCCAGCCGGGCCTCGCGGTCTTCGACAAGACCGTGTCGGACGAAGCCACGCTGCGCACCCGGCTCATCGAGGCCCTGGCCCATGGCCCGGTCGGGCTGGCGGCCGACATGCGGGCCCACCGCAGCCCGGCCCGGATGGCCATGATCAGCCAGGCCGCCGATGCCCTGGCCACCCGGCTGCAAAGCGCCTGCCCAGGCTGCGGCCTGCCGGGCTATGGCCCGGTGCGCCTGCAGGCCGGCGCCATCTGCAGCGGCTGCGGCCAGCCCACCGCCACGGCACGGGCCGAGGTCTGGGCCTGCGCCGGCTGCGGCCACAGCCACGAGCGGCCATTGCGCGCCAGCGTGGACCCGTCCCGCTGCGAGTTCTGCAACCCGTGAGCGGCGGCGGCGGGGCTCATATGCAGTCCAGCGTCTGCGGCGAGTCGTTGGTTCGTTGCGCCTGCAAAACCCTGCAGGCCGGGCGCGCGCAGACCCGCGTGGCTGCCCAACGCGCCGTTCCGCCGGCGGCTCTGATCGAGGCCGAAGGCTTTGGCTACCGCCCCGGCGCCGTCACCGGCGCCAAGGGCGACCACAAGCTTCCCGACGACGTGGCCGGCGGCGGCCTGCGTGAGCTGGCGGGCGCCCGCATCCGGGAGACACTGGCGGCGGTGGAGGGGAATGTGTCGGAGGCGGCGAGGAGGTTGCGGGTTATTCGGAATACGCTGTACCGGCGGCTGAGTCGGACGAAAAAGCGGGCTGGACTTTAGATTTGAGACCTGACCCCGACCTCTGCGACCCCCGCGCCGATCCCATGCTAGACCCCACCATTCCGCAACAAGCTAAATTTATCTGCGAGGCCAACGCACTAAGAGCGTGGGGCGCGCCATGATAGGAAATTCATAGAATCTTCGTGGCATGGGGTTTAAATTTGAGACCTGACACCTAGTTCCAAGGCAAGCGATGCCAGTCAGAAGAAGGTGACCTGTTGGCAGGACCACACAAAATCACTGCGAAAATTAAGGAGGATACGCATGACGCTGTTTGAATTGGTGAAGATCACGCTGGACGAGCTGTACAAGAACGCCCAACAGGTTCACGGCACAAACACGGACGCTGAGATCAAGAATCGCTTTAACTACCTTAGGGCAAGCTACACCAAGCTCTCTGACGCGTCTCGCACGCCAATTGACTATCGAGACCCGGCAACACGATTTGCATATGTCTATCGTTATGTCGCAAGCCACGGCGACTATGTGGTGCAACTACTCACCATGGCTAGCGCCGCACTTGGTGGCGGCGTTTTCCCTAAGGGCACAGCTCGTGTTAGCTGCATTGGCGGCGGGCCGGGTAGTGACATCTTGGCAATTTTGAAGTATTTGGATGACTACAGTGCCAAGGAAGCGGTCACCAAGTTGGTTATTTATCTACTCGACAAAGAGCAGGCGTGGGCAGACACCTGGACCGAGCTGGATGAAAAATTGAATGCAGGCGTTTCGCTCAATACCAACTTCCAGCCGCTTGATGTCACCAATCCAGCGTCGTGGACGCTTCAGAAGAAGTTCCTTGACGCTGACGTTTTCACCCTCAGCTACTTTGTGTCTGAGGTTTATTCGCTCGACAGCACCGGCGTCGTAACGAATTTTTGGCAGACGTTGTTCAAGGAGGCGAAGTCGGGGGCGATCTTTCTTTATGACGACAATGGAACTGACGACTTCAACGCCTACTTTGATGGACAGTGGCAGAAAGCGGGGCTTCAGGTTCTTGCCCAGGGCTCGAACGAAAACTGGACGCCCCGTTATACCGAGAGGTCCGATGTACTGGATACCTATAAGAACAAATTTTCAGCTTGGCCAAAGCTGAAGGGGTACTTGAGCTACCGAGTATTAAGGAAGCCGTGACGTTCGATCTATTTGCTGACGAGCCGAGCCTTGAGCGCATAAACATTGTTGATGCGGAGGTTCTGTTCTCTCGCGCAGTCCAGCTTCCGAAGCCAGATGATGCACTGCTGCAAGAGCTAATCGAGACCACGCCTTGGCGACATGAGGCAGTCACCATTTATGGAAAACATTTCATGCAACCGCGCTTGATTGCGTGGTACGGCGACGCTGGCCAACGCTATTCGTATTCCGGCATCACACTTGAGCCATTGCCGTGGACGCAAACCCTTGAAGGGTTGCGAAAGGTCGTTGAGGAGCTGTCGGGTGAACGTTTCAACAGCGTACTTCTCAACTACTATCGAGATCACCGTGACAGCATGGGATTTCATAGCGACGACGAAAAGGAGTTAGGACGAGCGCCGACGATTGGATCATTAAGCCTAGGGGCCACTCGTACCTTCACCCTAAAGCACAAGACAAAATCGGAACTCAAGCCCGTGCGGCTTGAGTTGCCGTCAGGTAGCCTGATGGTGATGAAGGGACCAACCCAAGCATTCTGGAAGCATGGCATCGACAAGCAGGCTAAGCCGTGCGGCCCGCGCGTCAACCTTACCTTTCGACGCATTTTCGGAGCGAATTCGGGACCGGCGGGACCGGCGGGACCGGGATCAAGTCTCACATATTAAGTGCCCAAGTTCGTTCGGGACCGGGGCCAGATACCGTCTTGATCGTCAGCGCACTCGGAGTCAGGCCTAAAATCTAAATCCCAAGCGATCAGCCATCGAAATTCGAGAATCACAGGGATTCGCGAACGCCCCGGAGATTTCCAGGACCGGGGTCACAGGATCTGGGTTAGGTCTCAAATCTAAACCCCCGACTCAGCTGCCAGCACATTGCAGCCGTCGCCATTGCTGCCAAGCATGGGACGCTCCGCGCTCCCTCGCCGTCTCCCGCCACGCCACCCGGCCTTGCCCGCCAACGCCTGCAAGCCCGCGCGCCCCGGCCCAAGATCGTGGCTCCGCCATGGTCCGCACCGCCACCCCATGCTCCCCGCCCTCGCCCTGCTCACCACCGCCCTGCTGTTCGGCGGCATGACGCTCTATGCCTTTGGCTTTGCCGCGGTGCTGTTCAAGACGCTGCCCATGCCCTCGGCCCGGGCGGTGCTGCGCGGGGCCTTCCCGTGGTTCTATCTGTTCGTGATCGGCACGGCCGGGCTGGCGGCGGGGCTGTGGTGGCCGCTGCACCCAGGGCGGGCCGCGGTGCTGGCCGCCGTGGCGCTGAGCACGGTGCCGGTGCGCCAGGTGCTGATGCCGGCCATCAACCGCGCGACGGACGCGGGCGACCGGCGGCGCTTTGCGTGGCTGCACGGGCTGTCGGTGCTGGTCACGCTAGCCCATATCGCCGCCTGCGGCTGGCTGCTGGCCGGGCTGGCCTGAGGCCGGCCGCACGCCAGCACGACCACGCACGCCCGCGCCGGTCGACGCGATGGGCTGCTAGCGGCTGGGCCGAGTCGCCACGGCCAGGCTCGCCAGGCACAGCCCCATGCCGCCCAGGGCCAGCGGCGTGGCCTGCCAGCCTTCGAGCAGCGCCGAGATCAGCAGCGCGATGACCGGCACCATCACGCCCACCAGCGCGGCCTGGGCCGGGCCCTGGCGCTCGGCCAGCTTGAAGTACAGCGTGAACGCGATGACCGAGCCAAACACCGCCAGGTAGACCAGGCTGCCGACATAGGGCCAGCCGCTGTCGAAGCGCAGGCCCTGGCCCGTGGCCAGCGACAGCAGCAGCAGGAAGGCCGCGCCATAGCCCATGCTCCAGGCCAGCACCGGGATCAGCGGCAGGCCGCGGCGGGTCAGCACCAGCGTGAAGAAGCCGCCGACGCAGGCCACCACCACCGCGAACAGGCTCAAGCCCAGGCCCAGGGCCGCATGCGGCCGGGCGCCGGTGGCGGCAATCTCGGGCCAGAAGATCAGCGCCACGCCCAGCACCGCGCCGGCGGACGCCGCCAGGAAGCGCCGGCCCACCGGCTGGCGCCACAGCAGCCAGGCCACCGCGGCATTCATGAACACCAGCAGGCAGAACAGCACGGCCACCAGGCCGCTGGGCACGTAGCGCTCCGCCTCGTAGATGGACCAGTAATTGCCCGCGTACTGCACGACGCCGGTGCCCAGCATGTAGGCATGGGCTTCGCGCGGCAGCCGCAGCGGCAGACCGCGCCAACGGGCCAGGCCGGCCAGCATCAGCGCCGAGATCGCAAAGCGCCAGCCCACCGAGGTCAGCGCCGGCACCGGGCTGTCGAGCTGGTAGAGGATGACGTGCCAGGTGGTGGCCCAGATCAGCACCGGGGCCAGAAACAGCAGCCAGGTCGGGAGGCGTCCGCCGGTCTTGTGTTCCGGCATCAGGCGGCGCGCTTGAAGCTGGCCAGCAGCAGGCCCGCCGCGACGAACAGCGAGCCGAACACGCGGTTGAGCACCCGGATGTGGTGCTCGCTCCTGAGCGCCGCCAGCACGCGGGCGGCGAGTGCGGTGTAGCCGGCCATCACGACCAGGTCGGTGAAGCCCAGCGTGGCGCCGATGACGAGGTACTGCGGGCCCAGCGGCGCGTGCAGGTCCAGGAACTGCGGCACCACGGCCAGCAGGAAGACCGTGCCCTTGGGGTTGACCGCATTGATGCCCCAGCCGCGCAGCACCAGCTGGCGGCGTGTGACCTGCACCGCGCCCTCCTCGGCCGCCACCAGCGGCTTGGCCGGCGCCCGCCACTGCTGCACGCCCAGCCAGATCAGATAGGCCACGCCGGCCCACTTGACCAGCGCAAACCCCAGCGACGAGGCCGCGATCAGCGCGCCCAGCCCGGCGCTGACCAGCACCACCTGCGTGAGGATGCCGAGGATGAGGCCGAAGGTCATGAAGTAGCCGCGGCGAAAGCCATGGCTCAGGCCCGAACTCATCGCGGCCACCGCACCGGCGCCGGGCGACAGGCTGATGGCCCAGGACGCCGCAAAAAAGGCCAACCACATCGAAACTGCCATCACCTGCTCCGCCACAACACTGCCAGGGCGCCAGTGTCCCACGCGGCTACATTGGCCCGATGCTCCAGGCCCTCTTCGCCCTGCCCCGCAGCGTCTGGCTGCTGGGCCTGATCAGCCTGGTCAACGACAGCGCCAGCGAGATGATGTACCCGCTGATCCCGCTCTACCTGAGCGGCGTGCTGATGGCCGGGCCGCGGGTGCTGGGCCTGATCGAGGGCGTGGCCGAGGCGGTGGCCAGCCTGCTCAAGCTCTGGGCCGGCGTGATGGTGGACCGCAGCGGGCGCAGCAAGCCGTGGATCCTCGGCGGCTATGGCATCGCCGGGCTGGCGCGGCCGGCGATCGCGTTTGTCGGCAGCTGGCCGCTGCTGGGGCTGCTGCGCGTGGCGGACCGCATCGGCAAGGCCGTGCGCGCCGCGCCGCGGGATGCGCTGCTGGCCGTCCACATCGCGCCTGAGCAGCGCGGACTGGCCTTCGGGCTGCACCGGGCGATGGACAACACCGGCGCGGTCATCGGCCCGCTGCTGGCCTGGGCGCTGCTGAGCGCCGGCGTGCCGCTGCAGCAGGTCTTTCTGTGGGCCCTTGTGCCGGGCGCGGTCTGCCTGCTGCTGGCCAGCGGCGTGCGCGATGCGCCGCCGCCAGCCGCGCCACCGCCCGCGTTCTCTTGGGTGATGGCCGACCTGCCGGCGCCGCTGCGCCGCTACCTGGTGGTCGTCGCGCTGTTCACGCTGGGCAACTCCAGCAATATGTTCCTGTTCCTGCGCGCCCGCGAGCTGGGCGTGAGCGAGTCGCAGGTGCCGCTGCTGTGGGCGGCGGTCTCGGCCGTGGCGGCGCTGTGCTCGGTGCCGCTGAGCGCCCTGTCGGACCGGCTCGGCCGCGTGCGCCTGCTGGTGGCCGGCTATGCGGCCTATGCGGTCTTCTACGTCGGCATGGCGGTGTGGGCGGCGCCGGGCTGGCGGCTCTACGCGCTGTTCGGCCTGTACGGCATCTTCATGGCCGCCACCGAGGGCGTGGAGCGCGCGCTGATGGCCGACCTGGCCCCGCCCGCGCAGCGCGGCACCGCCTTCGGCTGGCTGAACCTGACCATGGGCGCCCTGCTGCTGCCGGCCTCGCTGCTGTTCGGTGCGTTGTGGGAGGGCGTCTCGGCAACCGTGGCCTTCGGCTTCTCGGCCGGCTGCGCGTTGGCCGCGGCGCTGCTGCTGACACTGTGGGTCAGGCCCACCATGACAATGCGTTGATGGCCACGAGCAAAAGCATCTACACCTGCACCGAGTGCGGCGGCACCAACGTCAAATGGCTGGGCAAATGCCCGCACTGCGGCGCCTGGAACACGCTGACCGAGACCGCCGCCGAACCCACGGGCGGCGCCAAGAACCGCTACCAGGCGCTGGCCAAGAGCCAGCCGGTGGCCACGCTCTCCGAGATCGAGGCCAGCGACTTCGAGCGCACGCCCACCGGGCAGGAGGAGCTGGACCGGGTGCTGGGCGGCGGCATCGTGGCCGGCGGCGTGGTGCTGATCGGCGGCGACCCAGGCATCGGCAAGTCCACGCTGCTGCTGCAGGCGGTGGAGTCGCTGAGCCAGACCGTGAAGGTGCTCTACGTGACCGGCGAGGAGTCGGGCGCCCAGGTGGCGATGCGCTCGCGCCGCCTGGGCCTGGCCGGCGACAAGGTGCGCGTGCTGGCCGAGATCAGCCTCGAGAAGATCCTCGCCACCCTCGACGCCGAGCAACCGGACTTCTGCGTCATCGACTCCATCCAGACCCTCTACTCCGAGCAGCTCAGCTCCGCGCCCGGCTCGGTGGCCCAGGTGCGCGAATGTGCGGCCCAGCTGACCCGCACCGCCAAGGCCAGCGGCTGCGCGATGGTGCTGGTGGGCCATGTGACCAAGGAAGGGGCCCTCGCCGGCCCGCGCGTGCTGGAGCACATCGTCGACACGGTGCTGTACTTTGAGGGCGACACGCACAGCAGCTTCCGCCTGGTGCGCGCCATCAAAAACCGCTTCGGCGCGGTCAACGAAATCGGCGTGTTCGCGATGACCGAGAAGGGCCTGAAGGGCGTGGCCAACCCGAGCGCCATCTTCCTGTCCACGCACACCGAGCCGGTGCCGGGCAGCTGCGTGCTCGTCACGCTGGAGGGCACCCGGCCGCTGCTGGTGGAGCTGCAGGCCCTGGTGGACAGCGGTGGCGTGAGCCCGCGGCGGCTGTCCGTCGGCCTGGACCGCGACCGGCTGGCCATGCTGCTGGCCGTGCTGCACCGGCATGCGGGCGTGGCCACCGGCGACCAGGACGTGTTCGTCAACGCGGTGGGCGGCGTGCGCATCACCGAACCGGCGGCCGACCTGGCGGTGCTGCTGGCCATCCAGTCCAGCCTGCGCGGCCGTGCCCTGCCCAAGGGCTTCATCGCCTTCGGCGAGATCGGCCTGGCCGGCGAGGTGCGGCCTGCGCCGCGCGGCCAGGAGCGGCTCAAGGAGGCCGCCAAGCTGGGCTTCAGCGTGGCCGTGGTGCCCAAGGCCAATGCGCCCAAGAAGCCGATCGAGGGGCTGACCCTGCACGCCATCGAGCGGGTGGAGCAGGCCATCGAGGTGCTGCGCGGGCTCGGCTGACGCAGCCTGCGGCGCCGGCAACGGCCCCAGGGCGCGGGATTGCCTTTGTGCTGGCAACGCCAAAGTCTGCTTAGGATTGGGGCAACACCCCGAGGAGACATTCCATGTCCGACCCTGCCGACCTGCGGCAACACGTCCGCATCGACTTCCTGGCCGCCCAGCACGACGCCGACTCGCTGCCTGGCTGGGTGTTCAAGCCCGTGCAGTTCAGCCGCGGGCCGGCCGGGCTGGTGCTGAACATGAGCGACGGCGGGCTGCAGGTGCTGACCAGCGCCGCCGAGCCGCTGAACGAGGCGCGCTATGAAGTCGTGCTGCTGCTGGGCCGCTCGGATGTGGATTCGGACGACGAGCAGGTGTCCTGGTTCAACGGCGTGGTCGAGCGCGCCTGGTCGCGGCCGGTGCCACGCATGGGCATCCTGCATGGCATGCGCTTCGTCGCCCGCAATTCGACGGCCGAGCAGTTCCTGAACGCCCACCGCCAGGACCTGGACTCCGGCCAGTGGGTGCGCTGTGTGCTGCTGAAGGCGCCGGGCTGAACCCGGCCGGACACGGCCATCGCGAAACGGCCCGGCGGTTCGGGCGCCGGGCGAGGCCGCGACGCTGACGCGGTCGAGGCGGCGCGGAAAACGGTCTGCCTCGCCGGGGCGCTGCGGGTCCCCCCGGAAAGCTCTCCGTAAAATCGCGGCTTCCTTTGTCAGCCTTGGAGTACCCGATGGTTCCCGCCCCCCTGCACGACCGCGACGGCAAGATCTGGATGGACGGCGAGCTCGTCGACTGGCGCGACGCCAAGATCCATGTGCTGACCCACACCCTGCACTACGGCTGCGGCGCCTTCGAGGGCGTGCGCGCCTATGACACGGCCAACGGCACCGCCATCTTCCGGCTGCAGGAGCACACCCAGCGCCTGTTCAACAGCGGCAAGATCCTGCGCATGAAGATCCCCTTCAGCGTGGAGCAGGTCAACGAGGCCCAGCGCGCGGTGGTCAAGGCCAACGGCCTGAAGAGCGCCTACATCCGCCCGCTGATCTGGATCGGCTCCGAGAAGCTGGGCGTCAGCCCCAAGGGCAACCAGGTGCATCTGATGGTGGCCGCCTGGAGCTGGGGCGCCTACCTGGGCGAGGACGGCCTGAAGCGCGGCATCCGCGTGAAGACCAGCTCCTACACACGCCACCACGTCAACATCACGATGACGCAGGCCAAGACGGTGTCCAACTACACCAACTCCATCCTGGCCAATATGGAAGCCACCGACGACGGCTACGACGAGGCCCTGCTGCTGGACGCCTCGGGCTTCGTGTCGGAAGGCGCCGGCGAGAACCTGTTCGTGATCAAGAACGGCGTGGTCTACACGCCCGACCTGTCGGCCGGCGCACTCAACGGCATCACCCGCAACACCATCTTCGCGATCTGCCAGGACCTGGGCCTGAAGCTGGTCGAGAAGCGCATCACCCGCGACGAGGTCTATATCGCCGACGAGGCCTTCTTCACCGGCACCGCCGCCGAGGTCACGCCCATCCGCGAGCTGGACCGCGTCGAGATCGGCAGCGGTGAGTACGCAGGACGGCGCGGCCCCATCACGGAGAAGATCCAGTCGGCCTTCTTCGACATCGTCAACGGCCGCAACGCCAAGTACGCCGAGTGGCTGACTTCAGTTTGAGCCCTTCGCCCAGCCTCGCATCGCTGAAGGCGAGCGCGTCTGGTCGGTCGTGCAGACCGCGCCGCAGCTTTCGCCGCACCCCTTCGGCAGGCACATGCCGCCCACCGGGCGCCATGTGTCCGGCCTCAGCCCCCGAGGGGACGGCGATGCTTGGGGCATTCGGCCGCAAGCACATCGCCAGCGCGGGCCGGCTTGGGAGCGGCCCGGCGCTCGGCCCGCAAAATTCGCGTCGCGAAACGGACAATTGAGAGAACGCCATGAGCACCACCACCCAAGCCCCCGCCACCGTCGAAGTGACGGCCCAGGACTGCAACGACAACGGCACCGTCTTCTGCCCCAACCCCAAGATGGCGCTGTGGAGCAACCACCCCAAGGTCTTCATCGACCTGACCCACGACGGCCAGGGCCGCTGCCCCTACTGCGGCACCGCCTACAAGCTCAAGGCCGGCGAGGTTCTCTCCGGCGGCCACTGATGCGCGGCCGCACGCGCGCGCAGCAGGCCGCCCTGCTGGCGTCGCCCGACGACACCGAGGCCCAGTTCTACGAGGCCCTGCAGCATGCCGACCTCGACCACCTGATGGCGCTGTGGGCCGATGACGAGGAGGTCGCCTGCGTGCATCCGGGCGGCCCGCGCATCGTCGGCCTGCCCGCCATCCGCGCGGCCTTCGCCACCGTGTTCGAGCGCGGCACGGTCAATGTCCACCCCGAGCGGGTGCGCCGGCTGCACAGCGGCGATTGCGCCGTCCACCATGTGCTGGAACGCGTGCAGCTGCATGCCGAGAGCGGCCAGACGGCGCCCACGTCCTGGGTCATCGCGACCAATGTGTATCTGAAGACGGCGCTGGGCTGGCGCCTGGTGCTGCACCATGCCAGCCCGGGCAGCGCGGGCGATGTGCAGGAACTGGTCATGGACGCCGGCACCCTGCACTGATGCAGTACCGCGCCCCCCGCTGGCTGCCCGGCAGCCATGCCCAGACCATCTGGCCGGCCCTGTTCAGCCGCCGGCACGACGGCCCGCCGCCCGCCTGGACTCGCGAACGCTGGGACACGCCAGACGGCGACTTCATCGATGTCGATTTCCTGGCCGATGCACCGGCCGGCGCGCCGCTGCTGGTGCTGTTTCACGGGCTTGAAGGCGACCGCAGCAGCCACTCCAGCATCGCCTTCGCCAGCGCCGCCCGCGCGCGCGGCTGGGCCATGGCCCTGCCGCACTTCCGCGGCTGCTCGGGCGAGCTCAACCGCGGCCCGCGGGCCTATCACTCGGGCGACTACGAAGAGGTCGGCTGGATCCTGCGCCGCCTGCGCGAACGGCATGGCGCTGCCCTGCTCGTGGCCGGCGTGTCGCTGGGCGGCAATGCGCTGATGCGCTGGGCCGAGGAGGCCGGTGCCATGGCTGCGCAGACCGCGGTGGCAGTCGCGTCCATCTGCTCGCCGATCGACCTGGCGGCAGCCGGCGCCGCGATCAACCGCGGCTTCAACAAGCAGGTCTATGCGCGCCGCTTCCTGCGCACGATGATCCCCAAGGCCTTGCGCAAGCTGCAGCAGCACCCGGGCCTGTTCGACGGCGACGCGCTGCGGCGCGCCACGACGCTTTACGAGTTCGACAACCTGTTCACCGCGCCGCTGCACGGCTTTCGCAACACCGAGGACTACTGGGCCCGTGCCGCGGCCAAGCCGCATCTGCACCGCATCCGCATCCCGGCCCTGGTGCTGAACGCACGCAACGACCCCTTCGTGCCCGGCCACAGCCTGCCGCATGCCGCTGAAGTGGGCGCCTATGTGACACTCTGGCAACCCGGCCATGGCGGGCATGTCGGCTTCCCGGCCGGCCCGCTGCCCGGCCACCTGCGGACCATGCCCGAGCAGATCTGCGACTGGCTCTGGAAGCAACGCTGAAGGACCGAGCGATGGACGCCATTGTCGAAGCTGCGCTGAAGAAGTGGCCCCATGTACCTCACTGCTACGGCTGGCTGGCGCTGGACGCGCGCGGCGACTGGTACATGCGCGACGAACACTGCCAGCGCAGCGGCCCCTTTCCGCGCATCAAGGGCAGCCGCATCGAGCATGACAAGCTGCTGGCCTTCATCGGCCGCAACTACGGCTGCGACGAGCGCGGCGCCTGGTTCTTCCAGAACGGCCCGCAGCGGGTCTATGTCGAGCTCGAGTCCACGCCCTGGGTCTGGCGCCTGCAGCCCGGCGGCGGCGTGCGCAGCCACACCGGGCAGAAGGCCGTGGTCGAGTCGGCCTGGCTGGACGAGGCCGGCCATCTCTACCTGCAGACCGATCTGGGCCTCGGCCTGGTGCACACCGCCGACATGGCCCTCGCCGCCGAGGCCGTCGAGGCCGGACGCTGGACGCCGCAGGACTGCATCGCCGCCAAGCTGCCGGCGCTGTTCGGCTACCGGCGGCGGCCGGCGCCGGCCCAATAAACAAAAAGCCCGCTGGCGCGGGCTTTCGGGTCTGGCGGGCGGCCGATCAGTTCGGGGCCGATGCGGCGGCTGCCGCCATCTTGGGCTCGTCGAACTTTCCGCCGCCGTTGTTGGCCATGTAGACCACGGCACGCTGGATCTCGAAATCCGAGAAGTCGCCGCCGCCCTGCGGGCCCATATTGCCCTTGCCCTTGAGCGCCGAGTTCAGCAGCGCCTCGACGCCGCTCTTCAGGCGCGGGCCCCAGGCGGCCGCATCACCAAACTTGGGCGCACCGGCGGCGCCGGTGGCATGGCAGGCCGCGCACTGGGCCTGGAAGACCTGCTCGCCGGTCTTCATCGCCGAGACGTCATTGGCGCTCTTGACCTGGACATGCGCCACCGGCGCGATCCGCTCGGCCACCGCCTGGGCGTCCAGCGCGCCGGTGCCGGCCGCGGGCTTGGCCGCGGTGCTGACGTAATTGGCCAGCATGATGATGACGACCACCGGCACCACGAAGGCGAACAGCACGGCCCAGGCAAGCTGCTGGGGGGTCTTGATCGGTCCGGTGTGGGCTTCGTCGTGATCGTGATCGGGGCTGGCGCTCATGGATTCCTCTGGTCGATCCTCGTCGGTGTTCTTCTCGCGCCGCCTCTGCACGGGGCGCATCGAGCCGACGAATTATAGGCAGCCCCCTCGGCGCGCCCGGGGCGGTAGAACCCCGCTGTTAGAATGCGGCGCTTCGCGTCCGTAGCTCAATGGATAGAGTACTGCCCTCCGAAGGCAGGGGTTGCTGGTTCGATCCCAGCCGGGCGCGCCAGATGCCTCAACGACTTGCGCCACCTCCGGGTGGCGTTTTCGTTGGTGCGGTGCTCAGCGTCGCCCGCCGAGGCCGGGCCTGGCACGGGCGCGCACGGATCGCGTGCCGCCGCCCGACTATTGCGCCACGAAGCAGTACAGCAGGCCCGCACCGCCGGTGCTGACCAGTTTGGCCTGGCTGCACCCGCGGCTGGCGTGGGCCGAGTTCCAGCTGGCATTGCCGCCACCGGTGCGGTCGAAGTGACCCAGTTGCACTGAACCGTCTTCGGCGCCGCTGCTGTAGTTACGGCAGGTCTTGTCGGCGCTGTCCGCGAAGGCACGGCCATCGGGCGTCGAGCCGGTGATGATGTCGTGCTCATTGGGCGTGTCGCCGGCCGCCTTGGGCCGCTCGCCCTTCTCGGTCAGCGCGGTGTTGCGGGTGAGGTTGCTGCCGAGCTGGGCCTGCTCCAGCGTGTCGCCGTGCAGATGGCCCACATCCCGGGCGATGACCTGGCCGCGCACATTGGTCCACGGGCCCTTGCCGATGCGGTCGCGCGCGTTGACCGCGTTCGGCCCCTGGGTGCTGAGGTAGGCGCGCCAGGTCTTGAACGGCGTGCCGGCGGCGTCGGCCAGCTTCTGGCAATGCGCATCGGCGCCGTCCAGCCCGCCGTAGTTGGCCCCCTGCCCGCCCCCGACACTGGTGACGAAGAAGGTGAACGGCGGCGGGGGCGGCGCGCTCGCCGCAGCGGCCGGCGGGGTCTGGGCCTGAGCCAGGCCCGCCAGAGCGCAGGCAGCGGCAATGAAAGCAGTCTTCATGGCGCGGGCTCAGTTGTTCCGGTAGTCGTCGTGGCAGGCCTTGCAGGTCTTCTGCAGCGCCGCCAGCTGGGCCTTCACGGCCGCCACGTCACCGGCCTGTGTCAGGCGCGCCAGCTCGTTGGCTTCCTTGGTGAAGGCGGCGGCCTTCTCGCCCACGCCGGCCGCATCGGTGAACAGATTGGCCTTGACCGTGGTGTCGCGCCAGCCCTTGCCGGTGTCGGTGCCGGCTTGGAACAGCACGCCGAGGTTGCTGTTGGCCAGCGCGGCGATCACCGCCGCCGCGCGGGCGGCGTCGTCCTTGTTGTAGCTGCCGTCGACGTTGGCCTTCACGCGTGCCGTGTTCCAGGCGATCGTCTGGTAGGCCGACTGGCGCCACTTGATGAGTTGCTCCGGCTTCGGGGCCTGCTGGGCGTGGGCGGTGGTGGCCAGCACGAGGGCCGCCAGGGCGATGAGTTGGGTTTTCATGGTGTGAAGTGGGTGAGGGGAAGGGAACTACTTGGCACGCCCGGTATAGCCCTGGGCCAGGGTGTCGATCCGCCAGGCCGCACCGCGGCCGACGATGAAGAGCTGCTTCTTGTCCGGGCCGGCAAAGGCCAGGTTCTGCGGCTGCTTGGGCAGGGCGATCACGCCCAGGGCCTGAGCGGCAGCGTCGAACACCTCGACGCCGACGTTGGTGGCCACGTAGAGGCGGCCCTGCGCATCGACGGCCAGGCCATCGGCGCCGCTGCTCCAGCTGCCATTGGCCGCCTGCCGGTAGCCGGCCAGTTTGACGAAGGCGCGCCGCGGGCCGAGGTTGCCGTCGGCCTGCAGCGCATAGGCGAAAACATGCTCACCGGCGGTGTCGGCCACGTAGAGGGTCTTCTCGTCCGGGCTGAGCTGGATGCCGTTGGGGCGGGTGATGTCGGCCGCGATGCGGTCGAGCTGGGTGCCGCGCAGGCGGTAGACCGCGGGCGGTGCCGGCTCCGGAGCCCCGGCCGGCGCGGCCTGGTTGGGGTTGCGGCCCGAGTCGGTGAAATACACCGTGCCGTCGCGCGCCACGACGAGGTCGTTGGGCCGGCCGAAGGGCTTGCCGCCCCAGCCGCTGGCCAGCGTGCGGGCGCCCTCGCCCAGCGTGCCGACCCGGGTGTCGTTGACCTGCACCGCCACCAGTTCGCCCGCCGGCGTGAAGCCCAGGCCGTTGGCGCCGTTGGAGTTCAGCAGGTGGGTGGACAGCCGGCCATCGGTGCCGATGCGGGTGATACGGGCGTCCTGGGTTTCGGTGAAGAGCAGGCTGCCATCGGGCAAGCCCACCGGGCCCTCGGTGCCCTTGAAGCCCTCGCCCAGCACGACGATGGGCGTGCCCTCGGCCACCACACCCGGCACGGCCCGGGTGCGCGAGGGCTCAGGGGCGAGCTTCTGCACGGCGGCCAGCGCGGCCTGCACGTTCTCGACCGGCGACACGCTCCCCACCGTGGCGACGATGCGGCCGTCCTTGCCGATGACGAAGGTGGTGCGCTCGGCACGGGCGTGGGTGATGTCCTGGCCCTGGGTGGTCTTGCGGCCGGGCGGGGTCGCGGTGGTGGCGATGTCGAAGCCGCGCGCGATCTGGCCCTGGGCGTCGGAGGCCACGGTCAGCCGGCCGGCACAGGTCTCGGGGTCGGCCGAGAACTCGCGCAGGCGCTCGATGCCGTCACCGGACACGCCGATGATGCTGGCCCCCGCCGCGGTGAAGCGCGCCAGGTTCTCTGCGAACTCGTGGGCCTGCAGGTTGCAGCCGCCGGTGAAGGCTGCCGGGTAGAAGTAGACGACCACCGGCCCCTTGGCCAGCGCGGCCTGGAGCTGCACCTCCACGGTCTGGCCCGCGAGGGCCGCGGTGGTGCGGAAGTCCGGTGCGGTGTCGCCCGGCTTGAGTGCGGCCTGGGCGGCACCCGCGAGCAGGAGCAGGGAGAAAGCCAATGTCTTCATGAAACCTCAGGGCAAGGGTTTGTAGGGGTCGTGACAGTCGTTGCAGGCGAGCGCGATCGCGCGTGCGGCCTGGGCCGCGCCCACCGCATCGCCCGTGGCCAGGTGCACCGGGATGGCGGCCGCCAGCCGCTCGCCGTCGCGCGAGATCGCCACCGCGTCGGCGGCGGGGTAGTCGCGCTCGAAAAAGGCGGCCATGTCGGCATAGAGCTGCTGCAGCGCGCGGGCGTCGGCCAGGGCCTCGGCCTCGCGGCCGGCGGCCAGATGCTTTTGCACGCTGACCGTCTTGTTGTCGATGGCCCGCATCCAGACGCTGAACTGCAGCCGCGTGGCCGCTTCAGAGAACGACGTGGCGCCGCACACCAGCAGCAGCAGGACGAGCAGGCGGGCTTTCATTTCTTTTTGTAGACCTCGTGGCAGGCCTTGCAGCTGCGGGTCAGCTCGGTCAGGCGGTCCTGGGCGGCGTCGTAGTCGCCCGTCTCGACCGCCGTGACGATGGCCGCCGCATGGGCGCGCGAAGCGCGCGAGAACTCCACGCCACGCGCCGCATCGGCCTTGGCGCTGAAGTGGCCCTCCACCTGCTGGAAGTAGCGGGCCAGTAGCTTGGCGTCCTCCAGGGCCTTGCGGTCCTGCAGGCTGATGTGCGAGTCGAGGTTGTGCAGGGTCTCCTCGGCCTCGCGCATGTCGTCGGCGTTCAGGTCTGCCGCTGCGAGCACCGTACCGGCCACGAGCAGGGGCAGCAGGACGCCGGCTGTTGCGCGCCACCTCAAGCCAGGATCTCCTTGATCACGTCGCCGAACACGGTCGTGGCCTTCTCGGCCCGGCCCTGGTGGGCGAAGACCAGCTTCTTGTGGTTGAGCCCGAGCTGCCACAGCAGCGTGGCCTGCAGGTCGTAGGTGTCGACGATGCCGGCCTCGGCGCGCAGGCCGATGGGGTCGGTGCTGCCATAGGTGCCGGGCTTGATGCCGCCGCCGGCGATCCACTGGGTGTAGCCCCAGGGGTTGTGGTCACGGCCATCGCCGCTCTGGCCATAGGGCGTGCGGCCGAACTCCGAGGCCCAGACCACCAGGGTCGTGTCGAGCAGGCCGCGGGCCTTCAGGTCGGCCAGCAGCGCGCCGACCGGCTGGTCCACCTGCTTGCACATCACCGCATGGTTCTTCTCGAGGTTGTTGTGGGCGTCCCAGCTGTCTACGCTGTTGTCTGGCGCGCCAGAGATGACATGGACAAAGCGCACGCCACGCTCCACCAGGCGGCGCGCGCGCAGCAGCGCGGTGCCGTATTCATCGGTCTCCTTGGTGCCGATGCCATAGGCCTTCTTGGTGGCCTCGGTCTCCTTGGCAAAGTCCACCGCTTCGGGCGCCGACACCTGCATCCGGTAGGCCAGGTCATAGCTTTTGGCGCGGGCGACGAGTTCGGTGTCGCCGGGGTAGCGCTCGGAGAGGTCGCCGTTGAGGCTGCGCAGCAGGTCCAGCTGGGCGCGCTGCTCCTTCTCGGTGATGCCGTCAGGCCGGGCCAGGTGCAGGATGGGCGAGTCGCCCTTGCGGAAGGGCGTGCCCTGCAGCGCGGCCGGCAGGAAGCCGCTGCTCCAGATGACGGCGCCACGGCCGCCACCGGCCGCGCCGACGCCCGTGGGCAGCACGACGAAGGCCGGCAGGTCGGGATTGGCCGAGCCCAGGCCGTACTGCACCCAGGAACCCAGCGCCGGGCGGCCCGGCACCAGGCCGGCGGTGTGCAGCTTCAGCGACGCGATGACGTGGGTGCTGCCCTCGGTCTTGCTGCCCTTCAGGAAGGCGATGTCGTCCACCTGCTTGGCGATGTGGGGGAGCAGGTCCGACACCCAGGCGCCGCTCTCGCCGTGCTGCTTCCAGGTGCGCTTGCTGGCGTAGAGGTTGCCGACGCCACCGTCCGTGGCGGTCTTGAGGTCCTTGCCGAAGCTGTCGGGCAGAGGCGTGCCGGCCAGCTTGATCAGCTCGGGCTTGTAGTCGAACAGGTCCAGCGTGCTGGGCGCGCCAGCCATGTGCAGCCAGATGACCGACTTGGCCTTGGGCGTGTGGTGGGGCTGGCGCGGCGTGGTGGGGTCGAACAGCTCGGCCGCGAACGCGGCGTTCAGGCCGCCGAGGGAGCCGAGGCCAAAGGCGCCGGCGGACGCGGCGCCGGCCGCGGTGCCGAGGAAGTGGCGGCGGGAAGGATGGGAGTGGCTCATCTCAAACCTCAGAAGCGGTAGGTGAATTCGTTGGTGTTGACCAGGGTGTGGACCAGGTCGACAAAGGCGGCGGCGCGGGCCTTGCTCGGGCCCTTGCCCGGCCCCTTGACCGGCGAGGTGCTGGCCGCCGCGGCCGGCGTGCCACCGCCGTCGTCAGGCGATTCACCCGGTGTGCCGCCCCTGCGCTTGGCGGCCTGCGCGTCGAGGTGGGCCAGCAGGGCCTGGCGCTCGTAGCGGTCGGGCTCGCGCTGGTAGGCGGCCTTGTAGAAGCCGTCGATCTGCTTGGCCAGCTTGGGGTCCACGCCCCAGCCTTCCGGCAGATGCGTCTTCTTGACCGTTGCGGCTTGCTCGGCCTGCAGCTTTTCCTGCGCATCCAGGAAGGCCACCAGCCTGCCCTTCTCCTGGACCGTGGGCTTGCGCGAGAACAGGATCTCGTAGGCCCGCTCGATTTGCGCGCCTTCGTTCGGACCGGCCTCCTGGATCACGCGGCCGGCCAGGGCCTGGCTCCAGCCCAGCACCAGGTCGCTATTGACCAGGGCCAGGGCCTGGGGCGCCGTCGTCGTCACGTCGCGCTTGAAATGCGGCGACTGCGGGTTGGCCCAGTCGAAGGTCTCCAGCAGCGGGTAGGGCGAGTTGCGCAGCACGAACACGTAGAGACTGCGGCGGTGGTGGTCGCGCGGGTCCTCCGACACCTGCCAGCGGTTGCGCTGGCCGCCGATGTCGAAGTTGGGCGGGATGGGCGGGAACACCGCCGGGCCGCCGCGCCTTTCCTCCAGCACGCCGGCCGCAGCCAGCAGCGAGTCGCGCAGCTGCTCGGCCTCCAGACGCTGGCGCGGGAAGGCCCACAGCAGCTTGTTGTCCGGGTCTTTCTTGACCACCTCGGGGTCGCGCGCCGCGCTGGCCTGGCGGTAGGTGCTGGACAGCAGGATCTGCTTGTGCAGCGACTTCACGCTCCAGCCTTGCTTGACGAAGTCGGCGGCGAGCCTGTCGAGCAGCTCGGGGTGCGTGGGCTTGCTGCCGGTCTTGCCGAAGTCGGCCACCGTCTCGACGATGCCTCGGCCGAAGAACTGCTGCCACTGCCGGTTGACGAAGACGCGTGCGGTCAGGCCGTTGTCGGGGCTCACCAGCCACTGGGCCAGCGCGGTGCGGCGGCCGGACGAGGTGGCGGTGGGCTGGATGCTCAGCGTGGTCCGGTCGGTCAGCAGCGCGGGCAGGCCGGGCTGGACCTCGTGCAGCGGCCGGTCATAGATGCCCTTGAACAGCACCTTGGTCGGCGGCGCGTCCGGGCCCAGCTCGACGATGGTCGACACATAGCCCGGGTCCTTGGGCTTGAGGTGATCGAACTTCTTGAGCTCGGCGGTCAGGGCCTCGTACTTGGCATAGCCCTCTTTGTCCTTGGTCTTGAGCTGGTTCTCGGCGTTGCGGGTGCGGCCGGACAGGGTCCAGAGGTTGCGGTGGTAGATCCAGCGGTCGTAGGCATTGCGCTCGGACGCCGGCTTCATGATGGACTCGCGCGTGGCCGGCACGAAGCCCGACAGCCGGTCGCTTTCCAGCTTGTCGATCAGCGGCTTGAGCAGGGCATCGCGCTGGGCGCGGATGTCCTGGGTGGCGGCTTCCCATTTCGCGAGCTGGGCGTCGTAGTCGGCCTTGGCCTGGCCAGTCAGCGGCGAGACATCGTCCTTCCAGCTGGTGTTGGCGAAGAAGGCCTGGAACTGGTAGTAATCCTGCTGGGTGATCTTCTCGGTCTTGTGGTCGTGGCACTGGGCGCAGCCCAGCGTCGTGCCGAGGAAGACGGCCGCCACCGTGTCGGTCAGGTCGTTGGCGACCTCCTGCTTTTTCAGGTTCAGGTCGCGGGCATTGATCTCGTCCGGCAGATTGCGCAAAAAGCCGGTGGCGATCAGCGCCTCGGTCCTGTCGGGCCACAGCTCGTCACCGGCGATCTGCTCCTTCACGAAGCGGTCGAAGGGCTTGTCGGCATTGAAGGCGTTGACGACGTAGTCGCGGTAGCGCCAGATGTTGGGCCGGGTGCCGTCGGTGTTGTAGCCGTCGCTGTCGGCATAGCGGGAGAGGTCCAGCCAGCGGCGCGCCTGGCGCTCGCCGTAGCGCGGCGAGGCCAGCAGCCGGTCGACCAGCTTTTCGTGAGCCTGGGGTGATTTGTCGTTGACAAAGGCGGTGACCTCCTCCGGCGTCGGCAGCAGGCCCCAGGCATCCAGCGTGGCGCGGCGGATGAAGGTCCGGCGGTCGGCCTCGGGCGAGGGCTGCAGCCCCACGGCCTCCAGCCTGGCCAGCACGAAGGCGTCCAGCGGCTGGCGCACCCAGGCCTTGGCCTTGACGGCGGGTGTGGCCAGGTCGGTCTTCAGCGGCGTGTAGGACCACGGCCGCTCGCTGCCTTTGACGAAGCCGCCGGGTGGCGCGTAGTCCTCGGCGGGGCTGAGCGTGGTGAGCGTCGCCAGCAGCGCGGCGATGCCGAGCGGGGCGATCCGGAACTTGGACATGAGGTCTCCCGGGGATGTGATTGACGGGGTCAGCGCAAAAAGCGCGCCAGCAAAAGCGCGACGGCTACGGGCCGGAAGGGGCGGCCGCTGCGTCACGGCCAACAGCGCTGTTGCAGCACTGTTGGCAACCCAACAGCGCAGCCTCAGAGCCGGCCGGTGAACTGGATGCCCACATTGCGCGGGATCGCCGGCGTGACGCTGCTCCAGCTCTTGGACAGGGGCGTGTCGTCGTTGAAGAGGTTCTTCACGATGAGGCTGACGTCGAAGGTCTTGTTGAGCTTGCCCAGGCCGACGGACGCGTCGACGATCGCGCTCTTGCCGATCCAGGAATAGCGTGACAAGGCCGTGTCGGAGTAGAAGCCCGATGACACCGCGATATTGGCGCTGGCGTGGAAGACCTTGTCGCCCCACACCGGCAGCTGGTAGTCGACGCCGAGGTTGCCGGTCAGCTTGGGCGCGCCGGGCATCACGCTGCCGGACAGGTCCTTGTACGGGTTGGCCGCGGTGACCAGGTCGCCCTGCTCCGCCGGATAGGCCGCATTGGTGAACTGCTCGTAGACCGCGCGGTTGTAGGCGCCGGAGAAGCGGATGGTCGTGTTGGGAATGCCGGCATAGACCCCGTCCACCTCCAGGCCCGAGACCTTCACCTTGGGCACGTTGCCGTTGATCGACGCGTAGGCCACCGAAGGCGTGATGCCGGCCGCCACGTTCTGGCCGGTGGTGTAGTCGTCGTAGGCCCGCACCGCCTGCTGGTAATCGCGGATCTTGGTCAGGAAGATGTCGGCATTCAGGATCAGCGTGCGGTTCAGCAGCGCCGACTTGACGCCCAGCTCGAAGTTGTTGGTCTTCTCGGCCTTCACCGGCACCGACACGCCGTTGTAGAACTGCGCGATGCCGGCCTTCTCGCCGTACTGGAACGAGAAGTAGCCCGTGATGTCCGGCGTGAACTTGTAGCTCGGGCTCAGCGTCACGGTGGGCTGGGTGGCCTTGTAGGGCTGGGCGGGCGTGGGGTTGAACAGCACGCCCAGCCGCGCCTTGCGGATCTGCTGCGCATAGAACAACTGCTTCTTCTGCGCCAGCGTCAGCGCGGCGAAGTTGGCGGCGCCGAAATACTTCTTGGCGGCATAGTCGGCCTGCAATTGGGCGCCGGCCGCGTTGGTGGCGTCGGTGGTCAGGGCCACCGTGCCGGCGGCCACCGCAACGGCGCCGGGCGTGCTGGCGGTGACGACATTGCCATTGAGCACATAGCGGGTGGCCGCACTCGGATTGAAGTAGGCATCGAAGCCGCCGAGCGTGATGCCGTTGAAGCTCGACGGGCTCAACTCGGCCGCGCTGCCGTTGTCCAGCACCACGGTGCTGCCAAGGTTGTTGCGGTTCTCGCGCGTCACGCGCGCACCGGTGGTCAGTGTCAGGCGGTCGTCGATGCGCCAGTTGGCCTGGCCGAACAGGGCCGCGCTCTTGTTGTCGATGACCTGGTGGCCGGTGGTCGCGTTGCTCGCCAGCTTCAGGTTGGCCAGCGAGCTCTGCAGCAGGTAGCGGCCGGCGCCGTCCGCATCCAGCGCGGTGTACTGCGACGGGCTGGCGTACCAGGCGCCGGCATCGTTGCCAAAGCCGATGTTGTAGGTCGAGTCGTTATTGACGTGGATGAAGTACAGGCCCGCCTGGTAGTCGACAAAGCCGCCGACCTTGGAGCTCAGGCGCAGCTCTTGGCTGACCTGCTTGTAGTCGTTCCAGTAGCCGCCGGCATTGCGGCTGATGTCAAACGGCGTGCCCTCGTCGTTGTAGGCATTGAAGTGGTAGTCCTTGTAGGCCGTGATGGACGTGATGGTGTGGCTGCCGATGTCCCAGTCCGCCGTCAGCGAGGCCCCGTGGCTGCCGGTCACCAGCGGCCGGGCGCTGTCGTTGTTGACGGTGTTGTTGTAGGCGTCGGCGTTGTAGCTCTTGACGTCGGAGAACCAGCGCCGCGCCAGCTTGGCGTAGGTGGTGTTGGACTTGTCGACCTTGTAGCCACTGTCATAGGTGTCCGGCGTGTCGTAGTTGTAGTTGCGGCCGTTGGTGGCCTCGCCGGCCAGCGGCTGCACGTCGAAGCGCGCGAGCAGCTTGAGGTCGTCGCGCGGCGTCAGCAGGAACTGCACGCGGCCGGACACGCGGTCGGTGTTGGTATAGGTGATGTCCTTGTTGTACTGGTTCTTGATGTCGCCATTGCCGCGGTTGACCGAGAAGGTGCCGCGCCAGGCCAGCAGGTTGTCGACGATGCCGCCGCCCAGCGCCGCATAGGCGAGCACGCCGTCGCCCTGGCGGAAGGACAGCGAATAGTCGGCCGACGGCGTGAAGCTCGGCCGGCGGGTGTTGAAGATGATGTTGCCGACGCTGGTGTTCTTGCCCAGCAAGGTGCCCTGCGGGCCCCGCGACACCTCGATCGTGTCGATGTCGATGAAATCGAAGCTGGACGTCAGCGCGTTGTAGGCATACGAGACGCCGTCGACGATGACGCCGACGCTCGGGTCCTGGGCCTCGGTCTGGCCGATCTTGCCGATGCCGCGGATCGAGATGGAACTCGTGCGCTGGTTGCCCTGGTTCCAGGTGATGTTGGCGGCGCGCTTGGTGATGTCGGCAATGCCGGTGGTGCCCAGGCGCTCGAGCTCGGCGCCCTGTACGACCGAGATCGACAGCGGCACGTCCTGCAGCTTTTCGATGCGGTTGCGGCTGCGCACGGTCACGGCGCCGAGCGCCTGCGCCTCGGCGACGGGCGGGCTCAGGTCTTGTGCAAGGCTGCTGCCGGCGGCCAACGTGGCGAGCAGGGCGGTCAGAGGCTTGAGGCGAAAGTGAGAGCGAGTCGTCATGTGTTGAAGTGATGGCGGAGGTGAAGGTCAGCACCACGCTTTGCAGGGAGCGTGCCCAATACGCTGGGCGTCTAAGCTGCTGCGCTTCTCGTTGGCGGGCCCGGTTTTTGCGGGATTCGGGCGCTTGGGTCCGCCCTGCGCTCCGGCTGTCGGGGCCGCCGACCCGATCGGCTGTTGCCGCCGCAACAGCGCCGCAACCGCGCGCTGTTGCGAAGCGTGCAGCCGGGCCAGATGAACGGCCGAATTCAGCGGCAACGCGCTGGCACGGAAGCTGCGCAACAGCAGGCGTTCGCCACTTCATTTCACTTGCCCATGAAGCCTCTTCGCGCCCTTGCGCTGGTCGCCCTGCTCGGCGCCAGCACCCTGACTCATGCCCAGACTGCGGCCGCTCCCGCGGTGTCGGCCGCCGACTGGAAGTACAAGACCCAACGCCTGAAGGCTGCCGAGGTCGATGCACTGCTCGCCCAGCCCGACAAGCTGCTGGTGCTGGACCTGCGCCGCCCGGACGAGCTCATCAAGTACGGCAGCTTCCCGGTCTACCTGAACATCCAAAACAGCGAACTCGAGAAGCACCTGGCCTACCTGCCGCGCGACCGGGTCATCCTGACCGTGTCCAACCACGCGCAGCGCGCCGGCCGAGCCGGCGACATCCTCACCGAGAAGGGCTTCAAGGTGGCCGGAGCCACCGGCAGCGAGGACTACGAGCAGGAGGGCGGCAAGGCCGTGGCCCATATCCAGCCGCCGGCGCCGCGCGCCCAGGCCGTCACCGAGGGTACGAATGTCGCCACCCGCCAGCCCTGAACCCAAGGACGTGCCGGTCTGGGACGGCCTGCTGCGCGCCTTCCATTGGTCTTTGGTGGTGCTGGTGATGGCGGCCATCGCCACCGGCCTGGCCGGCGGCGTCTGGATGCCCTTGCATGCACGTGCAGGCCAGGGCATCGCGGCTCTGCTGGTCCTGCGCCTGAGCTGGGGGCTGTGGGGCAGCCGCTATGCGCGCTTCACTGAGTTCTGGCCGGCGCCGGCACGGGTGGCCGCCTACCTGAGCGGCCGCTGGCAGGGCTTGGGCCACAACCCGCTCGGTGCGCTATCGGTAGTCGCGGTGCTCGTGCTGCTGCTGTTTCAGGTGGGCAGTGGCCTGGTCGGCAATGACGAGATCGCGTTCACCGGCCCCTGGGCGGGCGCTGTCGACGAAGACCTCAGCCTCAAGCTCACGAGTTGGCACCGGTGGGTGGCGCGAGTGCTCTACGCGTGGATCGGGCTGCATCTGGCGGCGATCGCGCTGCACAGCCTCGTGAAGCGCCATCCGCTGCTGCGCGCGATGTGGACGGGGCGCCGCCCGGGGGACCCGGCAGCGGCGGCGGCCGGCGTGCCGGCCTGGCGGGCCGGTCTGTCGCTGCTGCTGGCTGTTTTGGCCGGTGCCGTGGCCGCGTCTCCGCGGCTGCTCGGGTTCTAAACCAAAAAACGCATAACCGTCCGCGTTTTGCTTCGTTTGCCGCACATGGCGGCGGCCCTAGCCTTGCTCGGTTTCCGCATGAGAGCCGACATGAGCAGCCCTGTTCTCGATGAACCCCTTCCCGTCACCCAGGCCCGTGAGGCCGCGCGCGCCGCGGACCTGCCCTACGCCGGCTCGCTGAGCCCGCGCGACGCCTGGAACCTCGTGCAAGCCGGCCAGGCCGTGCTGGTCGATGTGCGCAGCGCCGAAGAACGCCATTTCGTCGGCCATGTGCCCGGCAGCCTGCATGTGGCCTGGGCCACCGGCACCTCGCTGAACCGCAATCCCCGCTTCGCGAAGGAGCTCGACGCCAAGGTGGGGCCGAAATCCGGCAACGAAAAACCCGTGCTGCTGCTGTGCCGCAGCGGCAAGCGCTCGGCCCTGGCCGCCGAGGCCGCCACCAAGGCGGGCCTGACGAATGTCTTCAACATCCAGGAAGGCTTCGAGGGCGACAGCGACGACCACCAGCAGCGCGGCCATTTCAACGGCTGGCGCTTCCATGGCCTGCCCTGGGTGCAGGACTGATGGCCGGCGCGGACGAACTGAGCGACATCGTCGACGGCCTGCGAGCCGCCCGCCGGCGCTGGCGCGAGGCGCACCGGCGGTTGGACACCGGGGGCCGCGAGCTGCCGTCCCGTGAGCTGCTGGCCGGCGTGGTGGAGCAACTCGCCGGCGCGCTGTTCCCGATGCGGCTGGGCCCGCCGGACCTTCAGCCCGAGGGCGAAGACCATTACGTCGGCCATACCCTGGGCGTGGCGCTGACCCGGCTGCGGCAGCAGGTGCTGCTGGAGCTGGGCTTCGATGCCCGGTTGCGCGGTGCCGAGCCGCCGCAGGAGAGCGCCGCCGCCGCCCTGGTCGGCGCCTTCGCGCGCCGGCTGCCCGCGGTGCGCGAGCTGCTGGACAGCGACGTGACCGCCGCCTTCCAGGGCGACCCCGCGGCGCGCAGCGTCGACGAGGTGCTGCTCTGCTACCCCGGGCTGCATGCGCTGATCAGCCACCGCCTCGCGCACGAGCTCTACCGCCTGGGCGTGCCGCTGATCGCCCGCGTGATCGCCGAACTCGCGCATGCCCACACCGGCATCGACATCCACCCCGGCGCGCAGATCGGCGAAGGCTGTTTCATCGACCACGGCACCGGCGTCGTGATCGGCGAGACCGCCATCCTCGGCCGCGGGGTGCGGCTCTACCAGAACGTCACCCTCGGTGCGAAGAGCTTCCCGACCGACGGCGAGGGCCACCTCGTCAAGGGCCAGCCACGCCACCCCATCGTCGAGGACGAGGTCGTCATCTACGCCGGCGCCACGGTGCTGGGCCGCATCACGCTCGGCCGCGGCTCGGTGATCGGCGGCAACGTCTGGCTCACCCGCAGCATCCCACCCGGCAGCCGCATCTCGCAGGCCGACTCGCAGGCCCACCCGGCCGGCGAGGCCCACTCGTCGTTCCAAGCGTTATGAGCGCGACACATGGCCTGCCAATAATCGCGATTGGCGCGGCGAGTTGCCTGCACGATTGTCCGACCGCATTCCCAACCCACCCCGGAGCCCTTCATGGCTGACACCCCCCAGCTGGCCCTCGGCGACGCCGCTGCACGGCAGCTTGCCAACGCGACCAAGACCGTCCCGCAGCTCTCGACCATCACGCCACGCTGGCTCACCCACCTGCTGCAGTGGATCCCGGTCGAGGCCGGCATCTACCGCCTCAACAAGGTGGCAGACCCCGAGGCCGTCAAGGTCGCCTGCGCCAAGCGCGACGAGGCCGAACTGCCCGTCACCTTTGCCGACTACGACGCCGCCCCGCGCGAGTACTTCCTGAACGCGGTCGCCACCGTGCTGGACGTGCACACCCGCGTGTCCGACCTCTACTCCAGCCCGCACGACCAGATCAAGGAACAGCTGCGCCTGGTGATCGAGACGATCAAGGAGCGCCAGGAATCCGAGCTGATCAACAACCCGGACTACGGCCTGCTGGCCAATGTGGCCGACCACCAGCGCATCTCCACGCTGACCGGCGCGCCCACGCCGGACGACCTGGACGACCTGCTGACCAAGGTCTGGAAGGAACCCGCCTTCTTCCTGACCCATCCGCTGGGCATCGCCGCCTTCGGCCGTGAGTGCACCCGCCGCGGCGTGCCGCCGCCGACCATCAGCCTGTTCGGCAGCCAGTTCCTGACCTGGCGCGGCATCCCGCTGATCCCGAGCGACAAGGTGCCGGTGAACGACGGCAAGACCAGCATCATCCTGCTGCGCGTCGGCGACAAGCGCCAGGGCGTCGTGGGCCTGTACCAGCCGGGCCTGCCGGGCGAGCAGGGCCCGGGCCTGTCGGTGCGCTTCATGGGCATCAACCGCAACGCGATCGCCTCCTACCTGATCAGCCTGTACTGCTCGCTGGCGGTGCACAGCGACGACGCGC
>RXJV01000092.1 GCA_003963075.1 Burkholderiales bacterium | reverse complement strand
GGGCGGGCTGATCTGGGCGCAGAGCGAGGGTCAGGTCGCGCACTTCTGGGTGTACCTCGTCTGCGGCTTGCTGGCCTGGCTGGGCTTGCCGCTGCTGTTCGCGGCCTGGCGGATGTTCAGGACCTCGCGTCATCGCTACGAGCTGACCGACCAGCGCCTGGCCGAGCAGCGCGGCGTGTTCCTGCGCGACACCGAGCAGCTCGAGCTCTTCCGGGTCCGCGACATCTCCGTCGTCGAGCCCATCGTCCAGCGCCTGTTCGGCTGCGGCCGCGTGGTGCTGCTGACGACGGATCGCACCACGCCAGTGATCGTGCTGAATGCCGTGTCCGAACCGCACGCCGTTGCGGACCTCATCCGCGCCAGCGTCCAGGCGTGCCGGCTGGCCAACGGGGTCCGCGAGGTGCAGGAATGACCCGCCTTCAGGTCTTGTCCGCCGGCGGCTTGATGGCGGCTTTCGCCCGCTCGATGACGCCTCGCAACCAGTCGATGCCGCCGTTGGCGTCGATCTTGGCCCAGTGCGCCAGGCTCAGCCGGATGGAGCGTTGCTCCATGCGCTCCTCGGGCGGTTTGGGCGGCCTTCCGCGGCCGCGCTTGGGCTGGTCCATGTTGGCCAGTCTAACGGAATTTACGAATCACCAAAAAAAGGTTGCGAAGTGTGATTTATTGAATCACACTAAATGCACGAACCCGCCCGACTGCACCCAGCAGTTCAAGGCACTGGACTTCGACTACTTCAAGGATCTGCGCATGACGCCCAACTCCCAATCCTTCGTGGCATCGACGACGTGGCGCATCGCGCGTGCCGTCGCTGCGCTCCTGTTCGTCGTCGGGTTCTCCTCTGCGGCCACCGCCGGCGAAGTCGAGGATCGGATCAAGGCCGCAGTGACGGCGAACACGCGCGGCAAGGTGACGGCAGACCAGGTCACGGCGTCGCCGGTGGCCGGCGTGTACGAGGTCCTGTCCGGCTCGGACATCTTCTACGTCGACTCGACGGGCCGCTACGGCTTCGTCGACGGCCGCCTGGTCGACCTGCAGCAGTCCCGCGACCTCACGGCCGCGCGGCTGGACCAGCTGACCCGCGTTGACTTCCAGAAGCTGCCGCTGGACCTGGCCATCAAGGAGGTGCGCGGCAACGGCCGTCGCGTGCTGGCGGTCTTCGAGGACCCGGGCTGCCCGGTGTGCCGGTCACTGCACAAGTTCATGTCCCAGCTGCCGGACGTCACGATCTACCACTTCGTCTATCCCGTGACCGACCCACGCTCGGTGCCGAAGTCGCGCGTCGTGTGGTGCTCCGGCAATCGAGCGGCCGCCTGGCAGGCCGCCATGCGCGGCGGCGAGGTCCAGGGAAGCGGCAACTGCGATGTGAGCGGAATCCAGCGCATCGTGAACCTTGGCGAAGAACTGAAGCTGCAGGGCACTCCCGTGGTCCTGTTGGCCAACGGGAAACGGCTGGTGGGTGCGACGCCGCCCGACCAGTTCCTCGCCGACCTCGACGAGTCGACCTCCCAGGTCGCCATGCGTCGCTGACCTCAGGAGACACCATGCATCGAATCCTCGCCGCTGTCGTTGCCACCCTGCTGACGCTGTGCGCCAGCGCCCAGGCGCAGGAATGGCGCCGGGACGGCGTGGCCAAGTGCCCGCCGTCCAAGCCTACCGGTGAGATCACCATCGCCCGCATGGCGCTCCAGTCCGGAGACGCCCGGCATTGGCTGGCTGCCGACCCCGCCTTTGCCGCCAAGCATGCGGCCGAGGCTCGGGGCGAGGCCCCCTGGCTTCGGAGCTTCAGCGAGAAGTCGGGGCCGGTTCGCATGTACAGCAGCGGGAAGAAGCTCGCCTTCGTCGTCGCTGTGTGCCCGGCACAGGACTGTGCAACCCAGCGCGCCTGGGTTGCCTTCGAGCCCGCGACGGGGGCCTACGGCATCACCGTGATGGAGGGCCGCAACCTCCGGGAAGTCATCCCCGGTGCCCACAACACCACGCTGGCCGAGCACCAGCCGCTGATCGGTGACGCCTTGCAGTGCGCCATCCAAGCCGATTCGTGATCGTCGACCACCTCACCAGGAACGGAGTCAACATGCACAAAGCCGCTCCCACCGTAGGCGCCATGGCCTTGGGTCTACTCGGCGCGCTCTCGCTGGTCCTCATCAGCGTCGCTGCGCCGGCACCGGCCGTCCAGCTCGACGGCGAGGCGAGCTGTGGCGACGCCCGGCTCACCGTCGTCCTGTCGGGTGTTCTCGTTGGCGACGGCCAGCGTGCCCTGTCGGTGGCGCCGGACTTCGCACGCGCTCACCGGGCTCACACCGAAACCGAGGGGCAGTGGCTGCAGGACCTCTCCGGCACCACGGGCGCGACACGGCTTTTCGACGACGGCGCGCACCAGGTGCTTGTCGTCGCCGCTTGCCCGCAGGGCCGCTGCGAGGAAGAGCGCGCCTTGGTGGCCTTCGAGCCCTCGACTGGCGACTACGGCGCCACCGTGCACGACGGTCCGGTCGCTCGCCAGATCCTGGACGGCCGAGACCCTGATCTCGTCGTTCACCCCCGCGCGATCCGCGCGGCGCTCGCCTGCGCGACGCAGGCGGGTTTCTGAGCGAGGTTTGCAATGAACGCCCTGCCCGCCTTCCAACCGCCGCTCATGCCCTTGACCTGGCTGTCGGCGCTGCGCCGCCATGTTGGCCGCTGCCTCGGCGCCCTGCTGATGCTGGCCGGGTTCGGCGTTCTGGCGGCGGGCACGTGCGCCGACTTCCTCAACGCCCTCGCGCAGCGCGAGTCGGGCATGAACGCCTCGGTGGTCAACCCGTATGGCTACGTCGGCCTCTTCCAGATGGGCGAGGCTGCGCTCATCGACGCCGGCTACTACCGCCCTGACGGGACGGGCGCCAACGACTGGCGGGGCGGCTGGACGGGCAAGGGCGGCATCACGAGCCTCTCTGACTTCAAGTCGAACCCGCAGGCCCAGATCGCCGCCGTGACCGCCTACGAGGCCAAGCAGTGGTCCTACATCCAGTCCAAAGGGCTGGACCAATACATCGGCCAGACCATCGGGGGCGTGGAGATCACGCGCTCGGGACTGATCGCCGGCGCCCACCTGGTCGGCGTCGGCAACCTGGGCAAGTTCCTCTGGAGCAACGGCGCCACGGTGCCGGTGGACGGCAACCGCGTGCCGATCTCCCAGTACATCGCCCAGTTCGGTGGCTACCAGCTCACGGGTGCCGGCAACAACTGCTCCAGCATGTTGTCCGGTACGCCCACCGGCGGCGTGCCCATCGTGGCGCCGCCCACGGGCGGCAACGGTCCCGTCTACGCGCCAGGCGTGCCGGCCGACAGCCGGTCGCCCGAACAAGCCTTCTACGGCAGCACGGGCGTGGGTCAGAGCGACGTGGCCATGACGATCAAGCTGATCGTGGCGGCGCTGCTGATGGTCATCGTCGCCCACGGCGTGCTCAGCAATTGGCACATCTTCAGCCGCGGCCGGATGCCCTGGGCAGGCTTCAAGCACAACAACACCCGTCTCTTCGTCATGGCCACGATGGTTTTCGTGCTGCTGATGTGACCCGCCATGACTGCCCTGCCCTTCGCCCCCAGTCTCCCGAGGAGTTGCCCATGTCTCTGCTGAACTTCTGGCGCCGCTTGTGGGCTTCGCCCGCGCCGCGGCAGCCGGTCCTCACGACACAGCCGCCGTCCACCTTCGGGCCATCGACGCTGATGCCGCCTCAGGATGAGGTGCCGGACTACGTGGCCGCCCTCACGGCGGCATTGCAGCGTCGCCCGCGCCAGCGTCACCAGTTGCGCAGCCTGATTACCGTCGAGAGCACGCTGCGGTTCGCGCCGAAGCCCGGTCTCAGCTCCCTGGGCGACGGCGTGCTCACCCGTGCCCTGCAGGCCCTAGAGACCTTCGACGAGCTGTCGACGGATCGCGACCTGCTCCGCCTCGAGCGGCGGATGCGGCGCTGCCTGGCGGATCGGCAGGCGGCCAAGCTGCGTGCCGAGGACGTCGATGTCCCGCTCGACACGGAACCTGCCCCGAACACCACGATGACCCCAGCCATGGCCGCCGCGTTGCGCGCCCTGCGCGAGGGCGATCGAAACGCGTTGCGCCGCGCGGGCGCGCCGCCACCGGCCCCGGTGGCAAGGAACCCCCTACCCACGAGCAAGTGGTGATCGTGCGGGGGTTCACAGACCCAACCAGTTAGGAGTCACCATGTACCGAAGAAGTTGGCTGGCGGCCGCAGGAGCGGCTGCCTGGAGTCCCCTGCGCGCTCTCGCAGCAACCGCGGCCTCGTCGCCCCGAGCTCGTGCTGTCTACGACAACCCGACCATCCTGATCGGCCAGTCCGCCGTACAGAGCGGACCGTCCGCCTTGCTCGGCCAGGAGATGCGCCTGGGCATGAAGGCCGCTTTCGAGGCCGCGAATGCCGCCGGCGGCGTCGGCGGCCGCATGGTCAAGCTGGTCAGCCTCGATGATGGCTACGAGCCCGACCAATGCCTAAGCAACACCGAGAAGCTGATCAACGGCTCCAAGGTGTTCGCGCTGGCGTCCTACGTCGGAACGCCGACGTGCCTGAAGGCCCTGCCGTTGATCGTGCAGACCGGCATCCCCTTTGTGGGCTGCTTCACCGGCGCTGCGGCGCTGCGCGAGTTCGCGCCGAACGTCTTCCACACGCGGGCGTCGTACGAGCAGGAGACCCGCGCCATCGTGGGCCAGGTGACCCTCGCCGAGCGGCCGCGGGTCGCCCTGTTCGTCCAGGACGACGCCTACGGCCGCGCAATCGAACAGGGCGCCACCAAGGCCCTGCAGCTGGTTGGGCTCAAGCCGGCTGCCGTGACCTTGGTGAAGCGCAACAGCCTCGACGTGGCTGAGGCCGTCAACGTGCTGCAGACCGTTCGCCCTCATGGCGTCGTCATGGGGTCGGTCTACGGGGCCTGCGCCAAGCTGATCGAAGGACTCGGGCCCGCCGGCCGCGGCGCCATGTACAGCTCGGTGTCGTTCATCGGGACGAGTGGCCTGACAAAGAACCTCGGTGCGCAAGCCGCGGGCATCGGCATCAGCCAGGTCATGCCCTACCCGTGGCGGCCGTCCACGCCGCTGCTGGCCCGCTTCCAGCAGGCCATGGACACCATCGGCGCCGAGTTCTCCTACGGCGCGCTCGAAGGCTTCGTGAACGGCCTGGTGGTCCTGCACGGGCTGCGTGAATGTCGCAACGACCTGACCTGGTCCAACTTCATCGCAGCACTTGAGGGGGCGCGCAAGCTCGACCTGCAGGGCTACGTGCTGCGCTTCGGCGCGGGCATCCACGCGGGCTCGGACTTCGTGGACATGACCGTCATCAACAGCGCGGGTCGAGTGGTCGCTGACGCCGGCAATGCCGGCGACCAGCTGCCCCGGCTGGCATGAGGAGACCGCCATGAAGGACATGCTTTCCCTGTCGTGGTCCGTAGGTCTCTGCCTTGCAGTCGGCGCCGCACACGCCGCGCCACCGCCCAGCGCAGATCAGCCGGTCGTGCGCCGTCCGCCCGCCGCTCCGAAGTGCACCGCCCACGAGACCCTTGCGCGCCTGACGCTGTTCGAGGAACGCGTCGTCGCCGGCGGCCAGGTGACCTGGCACGCCGAGATGGTCGACGCCAGAACGGGCGTACCGATGGAGCCCGTCGATGTGACCAAGGGCGCGATCAACGCGAGCTACGAGCGCTGGCTCAACCATCCCAAGGGAACGCTCATTTGCAGGCGCCCGACTGAACCGCCTGCAGGTGGCTGATGAACCGAGATCTCGCAAGCGGCGCGCTGGCCATTGCGGGCGAAGGCCCCGAGGTGTTCGGCTACTACTGGGAGACGGTCCACCTCCGCACGGGTGACGTGGTGGGTGAGGGCTTCTCCCGACTGCGGCCGCAGCTGCGCCAACAACCTGGCTATGGCCACCGACTCTTCGCGGTGGTCGAACTGAACAGAGAGGACGTATGGACATCACTACCACCGACTTCGATGGCTCACCGCCCTGGGTGAGGCTCGGCTGGGCCGGCATGCGCGCCCTGATCGCCAACAGCGAGGCGCGGGACATCGTGAGCGAGGCGCCGATGCTCGCGATGGCACGCGCGCTGTTCATGGCCATCACCCCCCACCTCGCCGGCGATGCCGACTCGGCGGATGTCAGCGTCACCGCCCTGATCGCCGCCGGCGTCGGCGATCTCACGATGTTCCACTGGCTGACGACCAACCTGCCCCACGGCTTCTGCCGGATTGCCGTCGTCGATAAGAAGGGCGCGCGCCTGGTGGGCGACGCGGCGCTGGATTGCTTGGAGCGCCACGGGCCGGGGCTCACGCCGTTTTACCAGGTCGACCTGCGCCAGCTGCGGTTGCTCGACGAGTCGCGGGAACCGCGGCCGTCGACCGCCGCGGCGACGTCGGCGCCTGCTGCTGCCGCGTGAGCAAACCAACGTGTCGCAGGGCCTGACCCACAACCAGCGCGTGCTGGCTGCCCTGATCGCGAGGAGCGCGATCGACAAGGCCCGCGCGCCTGAGGTCCAGCTGCCGACGCCGCTGGAAGCCCTGAGCGAGGCGATCACCGCCAAGGCCTGCGACGTCGCCCTGCTGGCAGCAGCAGGCAGAACCACTGACGGGCGACACCGCGAGGGGCTCGCCCAACTCGAACGCTGGAGGTCGGTATGGACCGCAAACCGGTAGAACGGAGCGACAGTGGGTGCCGCAATCGCAGCACAGTGACCTTCAACGCGAAGTTCACTTCGGCCGTGTTCGATGGCTACGCGCTTGAGGCACGGCTCCTGTTGGCCATGGCGAGGGTGATGGATCAGGTCGACGCGGGGCGAGCCCGGCAGTACCTCGGCCTCGCCCGTGAGCTGGCCGTCCTCTCAGGCCGGCTTGGTCACGCAGAAGAAGCGTTGATCGCCAACGAGCCTGAGTTGGCAGCTGCCGCGGCCGTTGGCGCCATCCTCCATCGCACTGTGCCCTTCGGCAGGCATGGTGCCAACAGTTGCTTCACGTTCGAGGTTCGCCGGCGTCGCAAGGCCTTCACGGTGGTGCTGGCGCAGCGCCAGGTCTGCGAGTCCGCCCTCGAGATCGGCCCGGAGATCTCCGCCGTCGACCAGTCCGAGCACCCGGACCTCAAGAGCGCTTCAGCGGCCGCTGAAGCCCTGCTGCAGGAGCGGCTGCAGCGCGAGCGCCAGGCCGAGTTGGAACCACGTGAGGCGACGGTCTTCGCGATGTACGCCACCTATCCCTGGATGGGCGTTGTTGCAGCCCACGAGCCACCGCTTGAAGTTGTCCCCAGCGGCTGTGGACAAGAGGCGACTGAAGGCCTGCAAGTGCCTGTCGCGACTGGCGGGCGCCGGGCTGCCTAAATTTTTGGCAAGTGCTTGCATGAGCAGGCCCGAATACGTCGCCGCGGCGGGCCGTGGCGAATCACCAACCCCTTTCGCGCAGGAGCGCAGTATGAAGAGCACCGACGATTCAGCGACCCATCCGAAGCACTTCGTGTTGATCAAGCAGGCCTGTCTCGACGCCCAGGGGCGCCGCGTCAGCGCAGAGGCGGCCGCAAAGCGGCTTCTGGACTTCGGGCGCTGGCCCCTCTGGCAGGGCACGCGCAACCGCCGAGCCATCACGGCCGGCTCACGGTTGGCCATCTACCTGGCGGGCAGCTGCGAGGTGATCGCCATGGGCGCTGTGGCGCGGGTGGACCTGTGGAATGCCGAACACCGCCGGACCTATCCGCTGCTGCTCGACGGCGCTCCTGCTGCGGTCCTGGTGATGGAGGACCTGCGCCTGTTCTCAGCGCCGGTTCCAGTGAAAGAGCGTCTGCAGCGCCTGTCGTTCATCAGCGCCGGCTCGAAGAAGTGGGGCGTCGCGTTCATGGGCGGCACTCGTGCAGTCAACGCCGAGGACTTCGCAGTCCTGACGGGCTCGCCGCCGGCGGACGGCCTGGCGGCTTGACGGGAGCGCACCATGCGACGCGATGACATCCACGCCGACCTGCAGGAGCTGGAGGGCGCAAGCGCCGGCGCGGCTGTGCCCGCCATCCAGCGCTGCCTCATCGAGGTCGGACAGACCGCCTCGGGGCCGACCATGCTGGACCTGGGGCGGCTGCTCTCAACTCGGCTGTTGATCCAGGCAGGGTCTGGTGGCGGCAAATCCTGGCTGATGCGACGGCTGCTGGAGCAGACCCACGGCAAGGTGCGGCAGATCGTGTTTGACCCCGAGGGGGAGCTGGTGACGCTGGCTCAGCGGTTCGACTTCACGGTCTGCGCCCCTGACTCCGAATTCGCCCCCATCGGCCCGGAGACCGGCGCCGAGGCGGCCCGGGCCATCTTCCTGTCGGGACGCTCGGCCATCCTCAACCTGTCCGAGTTCGACGGCCTCGAGGAGATGCAGATGTTCGTCGGCGACTTCTGCAAGCAGCTGCTGCGGATGCCGCCGGAGACTTGGCATCACGTCCTGATCGCCCTCGACGAGGCCCAGCTCTTCGCTCCCCAGCACGACAAGGCCGTCTCCAAGAAGCCGTTGATCGACCTGGCCCGCCGCGGCCGCAAGCGCGGCATGTGCCCGGTCGTTGCCACGCAACGCCTGTCCGAGTTATCCAAGGGCGTCGCTGCCATGCTGGAGAACCGAGCCATCGGCCTGACGACGCTTGACCTCGACATCGCGCGCGCGGCCGACATGCTTGGCATGCGTGTGCCGGCCGCAAGGGCTGCATTGCGCAATCTGCAGGGCGGGCACTTCATTGCCTTCGGGCCGGCCCTCGGCTATGACCTGGTGGAGACCACGGTGGGGCCGATCATGACGGCGCATGGGCTGCTGGCGCCCTTCAGCGGGGTTGCTGCCGAGCCGTCGTTGAGCCACGAAGATCTCGCCGCCCAGCTGCGTGGCTTCCAGGCTCCGAAGCGACGCGCTGTGGACCTCGATGAGCAGCCAAGCGAGGTATCGGAGATCTGCGAGGCCTGCGGCCGCCGCCAGAAGGCATCTGAGGAGCCCGAGAAGGCCCCTTCGCGCCTCTCACCCTTGGAGCGGCTGGAACGCGCCTTCTCGGTGCTCCAGAGCGTGCTGGAGGGCATCGAGCTGGCGGATCTCGCCGTCGTCTTCGATGTCACCGAGCACGCTGTGCGTTGCTGGATGCATGAAGCGCTGTGCCACTTCAACCTGAAGCGACTGGGCGTCAGTGGCCAACGGGTCCGGGTGGCGACCTTGCGCGAGCACGCCGAGGCGATTGCAGCCAGGCTGGCCAGCACCAAGGCCAGCGCAGAGCGCCAGATCCGAAAGCAGATGCGCGAGGCCTCCAGCCTGGCCGCATCGAGAGGAGAAAGCTGACATGAGTGATATCGAGCGGGTGACCGTCGCGGACGGCAAGTACACCGTGGTCATCGACGGCGGCAAGTTGACCGCCCTTCGGCACGGCGAGCCGTGGCGAGACTTGTGCGGCGACAACCTGATCTATTGGCTGGCGGTCGAGCTGCAGGCCGCGCGAGCGGCCCTTGCTGAACGGGCACGCGACGCCACCAGGCCTGGTGACAACCAGGCCAGTGCAGAGGTCCATTCCTAAGAGGCTGACCGTATGACAGACATGAGCGAGTTCCAGCAGCGTGCCTGCGCTGTTGCCGTGGCGAAGATGTTCCGGACCAAACACTTCAACATTTGTGATCTGGACGCCATCGCCAGGACCATGGGGCGAGAGACGGCGCTTGCTGGTCGCGACTACAACGCGTTGCAGGCCCTGCACTGCGTCAACTGGGCGGACATGGGACCGGAACTGCAGCGCATGACACGGGAGAAGTGTCTTGAGCTGTTGGGGTTGCCGCCGCAGACCGTCGAAACGGTGGAGCCGGTGCAGCCGGCGGCGAAACCCAGTGAGCAGCCAAGACGGTTGCGACTGGCGTTCTGGCGGTCGCAATAGACGAAAGAGGTGGCTCACGTAGCGATCCACTGCTCAACAAAAATCAGCCGCCGCATGTGCGGCGCCACTGCAAGGACAATTTATGAGCGTCAACTACGCATGGAAAGCCCGACTGGTTTATCTCGTCGTTGTCTTGGCAATTCCGTCAATCACGGCCGCGCTGGTGTGGAACATCGTTAGCGATTCCTTCCATCCATCTACCGCCCCGCTCTGGGCAGCGTTCATTTTCATGTTCATGATGTGGTCGACCGCCACAGCCGGCGCCGTCTTGTATGGGCATGTACTGTTCGAGGCGCCATCGACCGACGCCACGACTCACCCGGAGAGCCATCGTGAGCAATGAAGACTGGAACGCTCATGCCTACCCCTTGCAGCAGGTGACGATCAGATTGCAAGGAACGCGGCACAGCGAAAAAGCTGCCGTCATCAGCCAGCTTGAAACCGTGCTCGCACGCCTCAAGGCTGGCGATGCTGCCGGGCACGATCATGATGACGACTTCGGGTATGCCTTCGAGTATGTCGAAGCAGCACCTGGCCCGTCCTTCTTCGATGGGCCAGCCGACACGAGCCTCGGTAAATCCACGACCAGCACGCCGTTCAATTTCGAGTTCGATCCGAAGGACAACGGCCACACCATGATCTTCGCGCCGACGCGAACCGCCGCCGAGCGATGATGTCGAGCGCCTGGGCTGAGCACCCTTTCTGCCGGTGATGCGCGGGGCTGGCGAGGCACTTCTCCCAGCCGCCCCGCATGGCGCCTCAATCGTCGAGCCAGCGCTTCAGCGCGTAGCCGCCACCCACCAGGCCGAGCAGCACGCCCCACTTGGTGTACCACTCGTCCCACCACACGTTGGCGTCTGGCAGGAACGAGGGTACGAGCTGCGCAGCCTTGTAGTCCAGCGTTGGCCACCAGCACCACCAGAATGCGCCGAGCAACAGCGGCCAGATCTTGCTGAACCCGATGTACTCACCGATCCCGTAGGAGTCCGACCCGAAGTAGAGAGCCGCGACAACGGCTATGCCGACGACGACCAGGCGGCCGAGCACGCTGGCCGACGTGGCGAAGTCGAGACCGAAGGTCTGTCCGAACTTCCAGATCACGAACGCAATGCCTCCGAAGATCAGGAACGCCATCAGGGCGTAGAAGCTGCCGTCATCGTTGTTGTTGCTCAAGCTGTTTCCTCCGATTGAGTTGGTGGTTGGGTGCGGCGGCGCCGGCGTGCCGCGAGGCGGTCCAGTCGGACGCGCCTAAGTGGCCTGGGCAGCGGGCCGGAAGACGTGTCCGCAGTCCGTGCATGCCCATAGCGTCGAGTACAGCCGCAAGTCCTCGACGTACTGCGCTGCAAGGGCGCGGTAGTTGGCGTCGCTCAGGGCGCCCGCCGGCGGCCAGGCCTGCCAAACCAGGTAGCCCCCCAGCAGGCCCGGAATCAGGCCGCCAGGCGCTGCCGAGAGCCCCTTGTTGGCCAACAGCATCAGGAAGAAGAAAACGCCCAGCAGGCACAGCAGGAGTCCCGGGACGCCCAGCAGAAGCAGGCGGCGTCGGAAGTAGCTCGGCGCCGTCGGCGGCGATGGAGGCGACACCCGAGACGCCATGCCGGAGATGTTGAACGCGCTCGAGTCGTGGCCATAGGACATCGAGGTGCCCTGCGCGTACAACACCTCGCAGCGCCTCGCGGCCGTCGACGAGCAGCTGGGGCAACGCATCAGCTCTGGTCCCAGGCGTCGATCGTCACGCGATGGTCTGGTGGGCACGCAGCGATCCGCTCCGCGTTCACTTCGAGCTTGCTGCGCCACGTCGACGTCGCCACATAGTCGTCGCCGACGACAAGTGCTCCGGCGCTGGCCGGCTGCGTCTCGTCGACCAAGACTGGCAGTACGGCGCTGGCCAGGGCCGTGTAGCGATTGGGATACCCCCCGCTGCCCCCGCTGGCCAGCTTCTCAGCCAGGCCGCCGGCGACGAGGTCCTCGATCCACCGGATGCCATCCGCCCCGGCCTCCCACTGCGCCAGGATTGCAGCCCGGCGAACGTCCTGGGTGGACTGGTCCCTTTCTCGGGGGCTCTGCGTGGAAACCACGATCCACCACCCGATCATTTGCCGGTCTCCGTGCCGCCCATCTCAGCGCGCTGCAGCTGGTGAATGTTGGCCTGGTGCTCGGCGAACAACGACGAGATCTCCCGCGCGAGGTCTCGCACGGAGGCGGCGATGGCGTCGAATCGGCACGCCTGGTGCTCGGGCGGCTGCTCGGCCTCCCGGATGCCCGCCACGATGCTTGCGACGCCGTCCAGCAGTTCACCCTGCACCGTGGCATTGATTTGCTGCAACTCCGCGCAAACCGCGGTCGCGATCTCGCGCAACGTGCTCCCGGCCGCCCGGACCTCCGGGCCTGTTGTTGTGGTCATAACCTTCTCCCATTCGGTGCTCTGGCTGGCAGCCTGGTCCTACCTGGCGCCGGCTCGTCATCAACGGGAGCGCACGCCTCGGAGACCAGCTCCAGCCCGCAACTCACACATGCTATGCGAAGCGCGGGCTTTCCCCAGACGTTCATCCGGCATCCGGGGCAGGTGTACTTGTCGCGGTTGCTGCGGTTTGGCGCCGACGCCGGCGGCAGCTGCGGGCTGATGAGCACGCCCTGCTCTGCCGGCACCGCCAGCGCCGCCGGCACGATCGGCCACAACGCCGAGGCCGTGGCCACGGGGTGCAACGGCGCCGCCGGCGTGAACCGGTCGTACCAGGTCACTGCGAAGTCGTGGTGCACCAACAGCTGGCTCACCTCGGCCGAGAAGCGGCCGCCGGGGATGACGTAGTCCGCCATGCGATCACCGACACGGCGGCCGCCAGGCTGGCCAGTGTCGGAAGGCATCAGCCCGATGCCTTCCATCTTGTCCGCCCATTCGTGGTTGTGATAGCGGCCGCGGCCTGGCGTGCCGAAGTGGGCTTGCCAGAGATGGCACATCTCGTGGGCGAGGGTCTGCAGGATCTCGATGAGCGGGATGACGGCGAAGTACTCCGGGTTCATCGCGATCTCGTCCGTGGTCTGCCCCTCGCGGTTGCCAAACCTGGCCGCGGAGAAGTAGCCGTAGGTGCGCTTTTCGCGCTGGAGGGTGAGCAGGCAGTCCGGCAGCTGGCCACCGAACAACGTCGCGTTGAAGTGCTCGTACGCCAGGCGCAACTCGGCGTAGGTCGTGGCTGTCGGCTCCATCTGTGTATTGTGCAATACACAGCCTGCGCCGTGACTTGATTAATTCGTCACAGTGACGCATTATCCAACCATGGACAAGACGTCGCCCACCCCAGCCCGCGGCAAGCGCGGCCCCAAGCCCCTCGGTGAGCGGGCGATGACTGGCGCCGAGCGGACGCGGGCGTACCGCCAGCGCCTGCAGGAGGATCAGGACCTCGAGGCCGCAGGCATGCTGTCCGGCGTCGCGCTGCGGGAGAAGCTCAACCGCGCGTTGCTGGAGCTGGAGCGCCTGGAATCCGGCCGGGCCAAGCTCTCGCCAGCCTGGGAAGGGTTCGAAGCCGACCTCCACGAAGGCGCCCAGTACGCCGCTCAGTTGGTCTGGCAGGAAGTCGGTCGGCGGTATGGCTTCAAGCTGAGCAAGCGCAAACCGTCACCGTGACGAATTCGCGCCGGCGCGGGCGTCTTCCCGCCGGCGCCGCGCTGTCCTAGACTCAACACACCTTCGGACGGGCTCACCGCCCGTCAGGACAACTGGTCAACCCCTGAAACCAGTCGGCTCACGCCCGGGGTCGCTTCTGCACCTACCAATCCCACGCGGGAAGTTCGCTTCCCGCCCGGGGTGCGTCTTCCTTGGTTCAACCATCACCGAGGACAACGACATGCCCCCTTCCCTGCCCCGCTGATAACTGGTTGAGCACCGGCATCCCGCCGGCGCGCCAGAGTCATCAAGCCCAGTTCGGCCGCGCTGTCGCAGCGCGCGCTACCCGGGCGTCTTCGCCCAACGTACTCAACCCAACCGGGGATCTCAGCGTCCCCATGGGGTCGGTGCGTTCTCCGCCTTTTCCGACCCACCCCCAAGGAGAACCTCATGACCCGCAACAACACCCCCCAGAACACCATCGAGCAACAGGCTGTCATCGACAGCCGCGGCCGCCTCGTGGCCGTGGACGCCTTTGCCGGCACCGGCAAGACTTCCACGCTGGTCCAGTACGCGCTCGCTCGCCCGAACAAGCGCATCCTCTACATCGCCTTCAACAAGTCCGTGGCCGCCGAGGCCAAGGAGCGTTTCCCTGACAACGTCGAGTGCCGTACCACGCACTCGCTGGCCTATGCCGCCGTGGGACGCAAGTTCGCCGAGAAACTCGGCAACGTGCCGGCCTACATGGTGACCCAGGCCTTCAACGTCACTACACGCCGCGCCAAGCTCGCCCTCGAGGCGGTGGGCGCGTTCCTGTGCTCGACCGACGACGACATCTCACAGGATCACGTCGACGAAGAACTCGTCGAAGCGAACTACCTCGAGGCCGTCGCCGTGGTCGACCTGGCCAAGCGTCTCTGGGAAGAGATGCAGAACCCGCGCAGCCCGCTGAAGATGCCTCACGATGGCTATCTGAAGCTGTGGGCCCAACAGAAGCCCAGGCTGCGCTACGACGTCATCCTCCTGGACGAGGCCCAGGACACCAACCCGATCACGCTCGACCTGGTCATGGCCCAAAGCCATGCGACGGTTGTGCTGGTCGGCGATCGTCATCAAGGCATCTACGGCTTCCGCAAGGCGCTCAACGCGATGGAGGCGGTGGACGCGGAGGAGCGCATCGCGCTCACCCAGTCCTTCCGTTTCGGTCAGCGCATCGCCGACGTGGCCACGATGCTGCTGCGCTCCTTCAAGGGGGAGCAGCAGACCATCAAGGGTCGCTCGGACATCGATGTCCGCTGGTCCGTCGACACCCAGCGCCACTACGCCCTGATCGGGCGGACCAACGCTGGGCTGTTCGCGGCCGCGGCTCACATCGTGATGGGCGAGCGCAACTGCCGGCTGCACTTCGTCGGCGGGTTCGACAGCTACTTGTTCGGCAAGGTGCTCGACGCCTACTACTTGTGGGCAGACGAGCGCTCCAAGATCAAGGACCCGTCGATCTCTCGCTTCACCAGCTTCACCGAGTTCCAGGAGTACGGTGAAGAAGCCGGCGACGCCGAGGTCAAGGCCTTGGCCAAGACCGTCGATGAGTACCGCAACCAGGTGCCGATGATCTACAACCGGATGAAGGCTGCGGAGACGCCGCTGGAGGACCAAGCTGCCATCACCTTGACCACTGGCCATCGCGCCAAGGGTCTGGAATGGGAGCAGGTCAGCCTGGCGGACGACTTCATCGAGCTGCCGCCGGAAGACGACTTTGACCCCGAGGAAATCAACCTCCTCTACGTCGCAGTGACGCGTGCCATCCGGTGCGTGAAGCTCCCGGGCAGCTTGTACGGCTGGCTGGAAGCGAACGGCTTCGACTTCGGCCCCGCTGAAGTGCGCCAGCCGCAGCACCTGCAGTCGGTGAAGCCGAGATTGCTGACCAGCAGCACGGAAGTGCTGGCTGACGCGATCGAAGCCGCGGCTCGCCGTGCTGGCCTGATCGGCACGGATGAGGCGCTCGACGTCGACGACCTCGTGAAGCTGTGCGAACAGCTTGGCGAGGGATACAGGACGCCGCGGTTGGTCGCCTAAGCGCCACCGGCACCGCCCCTGCCCCCATCCCCAGCGACCTCACGGTCCTGGGGATTTTTTGTCCACAGCGTCCGCGCGCAGGCCGGTGACCAGATGCCGCAAGAGCAGCAAAGGTCTCCCGCCAGCGACTAACATCGTGGCGGCTCGCGCGTGGGCATCACGGTGAGCTGCCTCCGACACGGTGCGCCCTGCATGCGCTACCGATCGCCACTTGAAAACCCAGCCAGCCAAGATGGAAACGCGGATCCGCGAGCTTCTTGAGATCGGACAGTCGCGATCACCCGCCGAGCTGAGGCGGCGCCTCGTCACACTCGCGCACCGGCTGGAATTCGACCTCATGTCGGCCGTGCTCATGAAGGGCGAGTTCGACCAGCCTGACGTTGTCGTGCGTTCGGTCAGCAACACCCCCGCTGCGTTTGCCGAGGTCTCCCAGTCGCTCGATCAAACCCGACGCGACCCAGTCATGATGAAGCTCATGAGCGCGTCCGCGCCCGTGGTCTACGACAAGCAGATGTACGTCGCCGCCGGCGCTGCCGACGTGTGGGAAGCCCAAGCGCCATTTGGCTACCGCACAGGCATCGCTATGGCGCTGCACCTCCCCCGACGTCGCCACTTCCTCTTCGGCGTGGACAGGCCAGCGGCTTTGCCATCGCCAGGAGACCAACTAAGCAAACTGTTCGCCACTCTGCAGGTGGCTGCCGTCCATGCGCAATACGCCGCCACACAGGTCTTCGACGCCGAATTGGACGCCCCTGTCCAGGAGGCTCCCCGGCTCACGCCGCGTGAGATCGAGATCCTGCGCTGGACCATGGAGGGAAAGAGCTCCAGCGTCATTGGTGACATTGTTGGCATCAGTTACTCCGCGGTGCGATTCCACATCCGCAACGCCAGCCGGAAACTTGACGTCAGCAGCAAGCATCAGGCAGTCTTGAAGGCGCTTTCGATGGGCCTGCTGTAACCCCCAGCCGGCCTCATTGCTGGCGTTGGCAACTCAACATCTGCCGCACTGTCGGTGTGGCCACAAACTCAGGAAGGATCCCCATGTCGATCATCGATTTCATCCTTGAAATACTCGGTCTGCCTAAGACGGGCGGTTGACCCTCCGCCGCGTTGGCGCCTCAGTGCCGAGCCCGGGCTGTCCCTCATCGCCCTGCAAAGCCCTTCGATAGTCCACTCGGGCTTGTGCCAGGTCTTGCGTGCTCCCTGACCAAGCCAGAGCCGCGTTACACTTCAGCCATGGTCGGCGATGTCGACCATCCTGCTTTACCTCCCTGAGCAGGAGCCGTGTGGGCGATGACAGCACCATGGCTTTGCGACCCCGGCCTGGTGCTGGGGTTTCTTTTTTTTGACCACCCTAGGGACAATACTCACCTGGTCATGGGGATGGCGAAG
>RXJV01000160.1:7801-24760 GCA_003963075.1 Burkholderiales bacterium | reverse complement strand
CAAGTTTGCCGCGTACTGGCATAGGGTCAGCTTGACATCCCAAGCGGTCGTGTTCGGATTCATGGTGAAAGTTGAGCCTGGTTGGGTGAGTACGGCCTTTGGAGCGCCGTGAAGCTGGTGCTCATTCTTGCTTCTCTTTCCTTGATGACTCACGTCGTTGGGGCTGCGGGCGCTGCTCCGGCCACAACGATGACCTGATGCGCATAGCTGCGTTGCTGCTGATGTGTGACCTGCAGGCAGTTCTCGCGTGCGGCTACGCAAATACCACTCAGCTCCACGATGGCCGATTTAAGGGGTTCTGGCGTGTTTGGCCTGCAGCCGGACTCTGACAGCGTCGCTGCCCGGCCCAGCGCTTCCGCTGCTGTGTCCAGTAGGGCTTGGATCTCGGCCAGCGAGTCAATGCGGCGCCGGATTGTGTCCAGTACGACGCGTTGATGGTGCTTGTCATCGCTCATGGTTGACCTCTCTTTCCTCGATTACGGGCCAAAGGCCTCGGCAGTCGGAGTTCGGACCGCAGCAGTGCAGCGCTTCGAGCGCCGGGTCTGGGTCAGGCGCCCACATCAAAATCCGGTTTATCTTAGGCGAGGCGCCTGCGTGAAGGCAACAGGAAAATCCGGTTTTGCGCCCAGTGATCAACAAGGCGCTCCGTACAGTCACACACACTCAAATCCGGAAACCCAAAACAACGAGCGCCCCCTGAGCGTTGCCGTGCTGCTGCGCCTGCAGTCGTCGCTGGGCATCGACCTACAGTTCTTCTCCGAGGACGATGAGGCCCGGCTGTTCGCACAACTTCATGAGATCGTGACCGAGGTCGCCGTGCCGGGCGGCGTGCCGGATGCCGAACTGCGCACGCTCGCGCAGCAGATGCCAGCAATGGCCCAGTTGCTGCTGCGTCTTCAAAGTCGCGCCCGTGGGGCCGAGCAACGTCTTGCGAGCTTGGGGCTAGGCGACCGCGACAGCGGCTTGGCGGCCAGCCAAGGGCCGCACGAGGAGGTGCGCGACTTCTTCTACGCCCACCACAACCACATGGACGAATTGGATCGCGCTGCCGAGGCGCTGTCCTCCCAACTCGGCGTTGCCGACAGCACGCAGGACCTGGCACCCAAGTTGGAAGCCCACTTGCTCGCCGCACACCGCATCCAGGTGCAAAGCCTGCCGGAGGAGCGACTGCGACGCTTCGAGCCCGCCCAGCGCCTGCTACTGCTGTCCGACACGCTTTCCGCCGGTCAGCGCGCGTTCCAACTCGCGACCCAACTCGCTTACCTGGAGGCCGGCGCGGAGATTGACCGGCTTGTTGCCTCCAACGCCTTTAGCACCGAGGCGGTGGCATTGGCCCGCATTGGCTTAGCCAGCTACTTCGCTGGGGCGCTAGTGCTGCCCTACGGCCGGTTCCTCGCCGCCACCCAGGAATTGCGGTACGACATCGCGCTGCTGGCCCGCCGCTTCGGCGTGAGCTTCGAGACGGTGTGCCACCGCCTGTCCACGCTGCAGCGCCGCGAGGCCCGTGGCGTGCCGTTCTTCTTCGTTCGCGTGGACCGCGCCGGCAACATCTCCAAGCGCCAGTCGGCCACGGACTTTCACTTCTCTCGCAGCGGCGGCACCTGCCCGCTGTGGAACGTCTATGAGGCCTTCGCCCGACCAGGCCGCGTACTCACGCAGATCGCTGGCATGCCGGATGGGCGAAGCTACTTATGGATTGCCCATTGCGAATCTCGACCCACGGGCGGCTATGGCTCACCGAGTAGAGAGTTTGCGATTGGCCTGGGTTGCGACCTTCGGCATGCCAGCCAACTCGTCTATGCCAAGGGACTGGATTTGGGCGAACCTGGCAGCGCAACACCCATTGGCCCCGGCTGCAAGCTCTGTGATCGTGAAGGCTGTGCTCAACGCGCATTTCCCGCCTTGGGCAAGCAGTTGCGCATCGACGAGAACGAGCGGGTAGCTGAGCCGTATGCTGCTCGGTAGTGCTCATTCCGACCTGCCGGCCTTGTTCATCCTTGGTTGCTCTGCGCTTTGGTTCTTTGCGCCTGACATCAAGCGGGCGCGACGTGCGAATCTCTGCTGGTGGCCCGCCAATGACGCACAGGGGTGAAGCAGGTAAGCCATCACGATCGTTGGTGCGTTCGCAAGCGGCCGCATTGCAATGCCTCTGCACTGGTAGCCCGCCAGCCGAGCAACGGGCGCGATGGCGATGCCGTATCCAGCGGCGACGAGTGTCATCGCCATGTCGAAGGTGCTGACTCGCGATCCCTGGTCCTGTGGCGTGTCGACGAGCATGCAGTGCACCACGGCATCCCAGGGTTCACGGGCAGTTGACTGGGCGCAGATCACTGGCTGCTTCGGCAACTCATTGCGAGGCACTTCGCGGTAGGCCAAGAGGTGGGAGCGTTTGGCAACGGCGACCGCGAGCCTGTCGGTCCACAGCGGCTCGCACACCCAGCCTGGCCAGTCCAACTCAATCATGGACACTGCGAAGTCGATGCGACTGCCTGGTGACGGCGCTCGGGCCGGCTCCGCAGCGGAACATGCAACCAGAGCGGCGGTTGTTTCGGGCTCCTGGGAGCGCTGAAGCGCCAGCACGTCGGCGAGTTGTGAGGGCACCCAGTCGCCCACTACGGCCACCCGGATGGTGGCGGCGTCGCTTGATGTCACGGAGCTGCATCCTCCCAGGGTAGAAAGCTGGTGGCGACGAAAGCATGAACCGTGCAGCCGTCCATCTGAGTTAAGTTTAACGTGGTTTATATCGGAGCCATGCCCGACGCTTTTGCTAATGCAGAAGCGTCCGATTCAGAGAGGCCGACCGAGCGGCACGACCACCTACGAAGCAGAACCTGCCATCGCGTTTGGGGCCGCCGTTCGCCATGAGAGAACCAGCCAGGGCATCGCCCAGGAAACGCTGGCTCACATGGCCGGCATCGAACGCTCGCACATGGGAAAGATCGAGCGCGGCGAGCATGTCCCCACACTCCCCCTGATCCTCAAGATCGCCCGCGCGCTGAAGTGCAGTTCTGCCCACTTGATGGCCTTGACCGAGGCCAAGCTGGCCGAACCGGCTTCCAAGTCCGAGGATTGAAGTCGGCCCGACGCGCGGCCGTGCCCTATCCCTACTGCTCGCTATCGGTATCGCGCTTACCTGGGGAATTTTTGCGCTTCGGGGCTTCGCTGGCGAGGCTTAGATATGGGTTGTCAGGCGGTATTTCCCCGAACAGTGCGCCGGGGTTGGCCAGCAGGTAGCCGTGTAGCCGCCGAGTCTTGCGCGGCCCCGTGACCTCGCAAGCCCAGATGTTGAGTCCGCTAGCCTGCTTGCGGTGCTGCCCCAGCTTCTCGAAGCGCTTCTGCACCCACTGCCATGCCTCCAGCTTCTCCTGCCGGGCGACGGTCGCAACGTGCGGATGTTCCTGCGCGTAGCGCTGGAAGACGCCGGGGCTGACCAAGTAGGCCGTGCCGACGACGGTATGCACCAGGGCCTTGGCATCGTTGATGATGAGCTTGTGGGTCTGCACGCCCTGAGTCAGCCAGGCCATGAAGTCCTCGCTGGGAGGCTCGGCCCGGCGCTGGGGCTGCGCGACGGGCGCGACCGAAGCTGTGGGGGCTACCGCAGCAACGACAGCTTCGTCCTCGGTGTCGGCCGCCAACTCGGGCACGCTCGGTAGCACCGAGGCGGCGGGTATCGCGTCCAGCAGATCGAGCAGCGCACCGACGCCGTTGTCCGCGGGCGCAAGCGGCGCCGTGCTTGCCAGCGCCGGTCCTTGCGCAACGTAGGGCGTACCGGGCGCGGGACTCTGCTGCGCCGGTTCGCCCTGTTCTTGTTCGACCCGCACCTGTCCTGCGAAGGGCTCGGGACGCTCGGTCGCCTCCCAAATCAGCGCGGGCGAGAGCTTCAGGAACGTGAAGCTGTGCGACCAGCCGGCATCACTCGCGACCGTGGCCTTCCAGATCGCCTTGCCGTCCGGCGTGGGCAAAGCGATGCCGTGGTCCTGCAACACGTTGAACACCGCCGTGTTGCTGACCGGGATGCCGTCGATGCCTTGCTGCAGCAGATGAGCGCGCAGCTTGTCCGAGACGGTCTTGCTCACCAGCCACAATGCATCCTGGGTCAGCCAGCCGTCCGAAGCCTGGGGCTGGTTCAGCTTGAATTCCTCGCGCAGCAGGAAGCGCAGGCCATCGAGCAGCTTGCGCTGCAGGGCGTGCTTGGGTGCCGCCAGTGCCTTGCTGGGATCGCCGCCGAGTTCCTGGGCTACCGAGGCCTGGTCGGCCTGCACGACCAACTCGCCGAGCGTGCCAGCGTGCTCGTACTGGCCGGCCAGCACGTACAGGAGCGCGGCCCACAGGTCGGGGTAGTCGGCGAGCCAGTCGAAGATGCCTGGATCGAGCAGCCGGGCGTAGAGCAGTCCGGTGGCGGCGCTGTGCAGCCGGTACTCGCGCTCCTTGCGATAGCGGAAGCGGTACGGCCGCCGCAGCGGGCCGTGCCAGGGATGCCAGACCGTGCCGTCCGCATACTCCACGTGCAGATCGACGGCGACCTTGCCAACGTCGTGCAACAGCGCCGCATAGGCGGTGCCGGCCGTCCAGGCTTCGGCCTGGGCCGCTTGTGCCTCCGGCGTGGTGCCGGCGGGCAGCAGGTGCGACTGCCGCAGCTTCAGGGCGTAGGCGACGATCTCTAGGCCATGGTCCAGCATGCCACCCGGATAGGCATGGTGATGCGATTCGGACGCCGGGAACTGCTGGACCAGTTCGGCGTAGCGCTCCAGCGGGCCGAGATACAGCGTGGCGAACTGGCGGCGCGATAGCGAGGTGCGCTGCCAGATGTGTTCCAGCAGCCGCTGCCGGCGTGGTGTCGCCAGCAGCGATGCGGCCGGCTCCGGCCGCATCAGCCCTTTGCCGGGATTGGCGGGAGGTGTGGGTGTCGGCGCGGCGCCAGAGGTAGACGGCGGCCGTTTGCGTTGGAACAGCGAGAGCATGGCGAACCCCGGACGGCGGGCGGGTCGGGAGAGCCTTTTGGCCTTTTCGGGTAGGGCCATTCCCCTTGGCCCCATTCCCTTGCCCCTTCCCCAGCCCTTTGGCCTTTTGGAAGCCTTTGGATATAGGGCAACCGAGGCGAGCCAGCCACAACCAATGCGGGCCTGGCCCAAGGCGGATTGATGCGGGAAGGCTGGCTGTGCCGTCCCTACGATGGAGCTGGATTCATACACCCGGAAACAGCACTATGCGCCCTCACATTGACAGCGTAAGGAAACTTCCTTACCATCCAGGCATTGCCATCAGGAGTGCCGCCATGCCCGAAATCCACGAAGTCGCGACGCTGACCTCCAAGGGTCAGATCACGCTGCCCAAGTCCATCCGGCAGGTGCTGGGCGTGGACACCGGCGGCAAGGTGGCGTTCGACCTTCGCGGCGGCGAAGTGGTCGTGACCCGTGCCGATGCCGAGCATGAAGACCCTGCCATCGCCGCGTTCCTGACCCTGCTGGCTCACGACATCGAGGCTGGCCGGAACATCCGCGGCCTGCCCGAGGATTTGGCTCGCACGATGCTGGAGCATGCAGGCCACAAGGTTGTCTTGGGCGATGACTTCGATGAGGACGTGGAAATCTGATGCAGCAGCATGGCTGGACGCTGCTGTTTCACGATAACCTGATCGAGCAGTTGATGAAGCTGCGCGCAGCCGTGCTGCGTGCGCAAGAGAACGACTCGGAAGGCTTTGCGTCCAACGCCAACGTCAAGTTCTTCCGGGCCTTGGTGCAATTGATGCAAGACGTGGTGCCGAGCGATCCGGCACGCGACGAGTATCGTCAGGGCAACACCATGGGACCGGACTATCGCCACTGGCGGCGAGCCAAGCTCGGACGACGGTATCGGCTGTTCTTCCGCTACGACTCGAAGGCGAAGGTCATCGTGTACGCCTGGGTCAACGACGAGCAGACCTTGCGGTCGGCGGGCAGCAAGTCCGACCCCTACGCCGTGTTCGAGAAGATGCTGGGACGCGGCAACCCGCCGGACGATTGGGCGGCGCTGGTGGCAGCGAGCAAAGCCGATTGGCTGGGCCAGCACAAAGGCTGACACGCCGCTTGCCTTGGCCCTGAATCCGTGACCCCGATACCCGCCTGAGCGAGTTCGTCGTACGCCGGCCATGAACAGCGTTGTTTTCCACGCCGACGGTGCTCAATTCGGTCGCCTCGTGGCGTTTAGTTGCGTGCGCGGCGCGTCGGATGCGGGTCTGGCCGCTGTTCCCGCTGCATCGACCACGCCGCAACGTGCGCGGTGCGCGTATTTCGGGATCCGTGAGTGGGCTCGCCTGGCACCAGGCCTCTTCGCTTCAGCCGCAGGCTGCAGCAAACAGCTCGCCGTTGAGCCGCTCGAATGCCTGGGCCGCCCGGTCGTTGGCGCCCAGTCCCAGGATCAGTCTGCGCCCGCTCTCGATGATCCGGCCTGCGCGGTAGATCAACTCCTGTATCACCGTCTTGATGCGCCTGCGTTTGGCCGCGTGGCGCACCGGTGCATCCGGCCCCAGCAGGCCGCGCTGGCCCATCAGGCGCAGGATGTCCATCGCCAGCGCCGCGAGCTGGCACACAAGGTAGTTGGTGTCGAACTTGCCCGAAGGCAGCCGCTCCAGGTCCAGGTCGGTCTTGAACTCGGCGTGGAACTGCTCGTGTGTGCCGTGGTCGGCGTACAGCGCGATGATCTTCTCGGCGTTGAACGGCTCTGCACTCAGGCTGGTGCTCCAGCCTTCGAGGTCGATCTCGGGAACGATCAACTGTTGGCCGTGTCGGTCAATGGTGCGCTCGACCAGCCTGAGCACGCGACGCAGTGGTCGGCTGATGTCTTCGATCTGCAGGGCCTCTTCCCACACCGTCACGCGCTTGCCTTCGCGCGGCTGGTGCCACTGGGTGTTGGCGTCGACGTCCAGCCGCGCCAGCAGCGCGGCGCGGTCCACGCTGCGTGGGTTCCACTTGATCAGCCAGTCCACCTGCGGCTGCCCGGCCTGGTTGCAGGCCTCGATGCTGCGCATCAGCGCGACCGAGTCGAAGCCGGCGTCCAGCCGCGCCAGGATCGGCGCCTTCGGTCCGCCCGCGCTCAGGCGCTGGGCCATCGGGATCACTCGTTCGAGGTTGAAGTCGGTCTCACGCGCCGAGTGCTGCACGCCAGGGCGCAGCGCCAATTCCAGGCAGAAGCCGTGTGCGCCCAGATAGGCCGCCAGCGGGCAGTAGCCGTCCACCCCGGCGTAGGTGCGCCCCACGCCTTCCTTGCGCGTGCCGCCGTTGTCCATCGCGAAGGTGTCCACGTCCAGCGGCAACCAGCCGCAGGGCAGCACGCCGTAGTCGGGCCGCTGGCTGCCCAGCAGCCGCTCAATCATCCCGGGCACATGCTCGAACAAGGCCTGGGCTTGCCCGTCCAGGCGCTGGCGCAGCGTTGGGCTCGACGGCAGCAGCCCTATGCCCAGCGATTCCTTGAAAAACTTGTCACCCCGGTAGTTCTCCACCGCGTCGAAGTCGCTCTTGCCCTGCGCCAGCAGCCCCAGGTAGCTGCGCAACACGTCGCTGTTGCTCACGCCGGCGCGCACCGGCAGCGCCCGCTCCAGCGCCGTCCACTGCGGCCCCAGCGCCTTCAGGTAGTGGCCCACCAAGGCCAGCCCGCCAACGGGCGTCAGGTCGTAATCCAGTTGCTTGACTTCGATTCGGCGCATCGCCCAATTGTCGGGCGACCCCGGCAATCCCAACCTCAATCCCGGACTCAACTCCTGCGCAGCTCACCCGCAGGGTGTGCTGTTCTACGAGGTGGGGCCACGGATTCAGGTTGGCGTTTGGCATGATTAGATATTGCACATAATTTCCACCATGATTTGAAAACCCATGCAGGATTCAATCAAACGAGCAGCGCACAGGACGACCATGAGGTAGCCACCGTGAAGACCGCCGCACAGACCACCTTCGCAGAACGCCTCGGCCACACGCTGGGTCGGGCCTGGCGAGGCTGTGCGCGTCTAGATCGGCGGGCCAATGGTTGGCTGCTCTCTCGCGGATGGGCGCCTGGCGCTGCCAAGACCGTGTTGCTGGTCGTCAAGCTCGCTGTCCTTGCTGTGTTGCTCTACAGCGCGTTCTGGCTGGCCCTGCTAATCCTTGGTCTGGCGGCCGTAGCGTGGATGGCGCGACCAGACCACGACGAAGATGATTCTGACTTTCTCGGTCGTAAAGCGGAGGAAGTCGATCACCGTCAGGGCCTGTTCTATCACCCGGCGTCTTACGACGATGATCCAGACCCTCGATTCAAAGACGACTGATGCAGATCCGTGGCCCGAGCTACTTCTTGGCGGCGCTGATCAGCATGTTTGAACCCCTGCTGCCTGCTTGACCGGCTTCCCTGGTCCCGTTGGCCAAGCCCTGAAGCGCGCCGCCCACGCGAACGCCCACCCAACCGAGTGCAGTGACCCACAAGCTGGGAAGCACAAGAAACATCGTCGCCATCACGAAGTTCAGCAGCATGTCTCCGAAGGCGTTGTTCAGCCCGATCAGCGGATCGAAGTTGCTGTGTGGCCGGTTTGCGCCGAACCCCCAGCCGTAGAGCGCATCGAGGATGGTGGAGTCGAGCCAGCGCGCGAGCTGGAACCAGAAGTCCACGAAGAACAGCGCGAATTGCACACAGCTCACCGCGACCAGCGCCTTCAGCTCGTAGGTGCCGAAGACCAGCACCAGCGGGATGCAGACGACCAGCGCCATCTTGAGCAGTGACAGCACCATCGGCAGCGCCTGGCGCACTACGTCCATCGCCGGGAAGAAGCCGAGCGAGCCCATCGTCATCCCGAGGTCGCCGGCGCCGCGCGTCACGATGTTGGGCAGCGTCTTCTCGATCTGCCCGCCGTAGTCGGTGTAGACCGAACCCTGGTTCATCTTCTGCTGCCGCGGCGACACCACGGCCCGGATCACCGAGTCGTTCATCTCCGCCTGTGACAGGAAGCCCGCCCAGCGGCCGATGCGCGTCAACAGGTCCGGATCGACCTGGGCCAGCAGGCGCGCGCGCAGGCCGCTGTTGCCGTCTGACCACCACTGCCGGCATGTGGGGTAGCCCCCGCCGCTGTCCACCTGGGCCAGCCCCGCATCGCGTGTCGCGTCGTAGGGCCAGGCCGTGCGGGGCGTGTTGGAGTGGTACGTGTCGTAGAAGCCCGTGTTGCCCAAGAAGTAGCTCGACCCGATCCAGGTGACGTCGTTCATCTGCTCGTCGGAAAGCGTGGGCCGGCTCATGAACAGCTTGGCCCGCGACGGCCCGTAGCAGTCGTGCACGAAGTCGCCGACCTCCTGGGCCAGCACCGGGTCATCGATGCGCGTGGCGTCCACGTCCATGCGCATCTGCCGCAGGTCCGTGCCGCAGGGGATCGCCGCTACCGCGCCGCCCGTCACCGCCTTCGAGATCGAGTGCATAAAGAACCACCACACCGGCACCAATGCGCTCTGGTTGTTCAGCGTGGTGTAAGCGTTCGACCAGCCCGTGTCGTTGGGCTGCGGGACGCTGACCTGGCACTGCGCCGAGCGCGTTGTGTCGAACTTGATCGTGCTGAGATCGACCGGGATGAAGGGGATGCCGGCGAACAGGATGACGACGATCGCCACCCACACGCGGTTCTCAATGCGCATCGAGGACAGCACGCCCTTGTTGCCCTCGTCGGCGCCTTCGGCGCGTGCGCGCAGCCACTCCTGCACGACGATCACTACGAAGGGCAGCGCAAACACGCCGCTGGCCACGAGAATGTTCCAGATGCCGTTGTTGACGATCCACCCGACGAGCGTCAGGTAATACTCCAGGTAGTCGGTCGTGTAGAGGGTCATGGCGTGCTCCTCGCCTTCGGCGGTTCAGCCGCTGCGCAGCAGTTGGCTGCCTTCGAGCAGCACGAGGGTGACGACGGCCGCGATCTCGACGCGCAGCAGGCGCTGGTGCACCTCGGGCGAAGGCTCGCGCTCGCGCAGGCGCCGACGCATCCACCACCAGCCGTAGGCCGTGGCCGCGTAGACCAGCAGCCGCCACATCAGGAAGTGGGCCGAGTGCTCGCGCAGCCACCGCTCCCAGCCATCGATGCTGCCGACGACGCGCAGGCCGACGACGTTCACGCCCGCGGCAATGCCGGCAACCGCCAGCACCCACAGCAGCGCGACGGCCACGCGCCGGTTGAACAACCAGGCGGGCCGCAGCCAGGTCCATGCGCGCGTGACCATCAGTTGTTCCTCGGCTTCTGCACTTCCTTGAGCCGGTCGCGCGTGGTATCGCCCTCGAAGATCCCGCGTGAACCGGCGGCGCGCGTTCCGTGCCGCTGCACGATCGCCATCGCCGAATTGCCGGCCAGCGTGCGCCGCAGCTCCAGCTCGGTCTTGAGGTTGTTGATCTCCTGGTCCAGCGCGTTGTTCTCCTGATCGACCGCCTTCACTGCCAGCTCGTTGGCGGCGACGTTCGGCTCCTTCTTGCCGGTCAGCAGCGTGCGCTGCAACAGCAAGGCCTTCTCCAGCACGCTCGACAGCGCGGCCTCGGACGCCAGGCGCTTGCCGAGCAGGTCTTGATCGGGCTCGTCGCGCAGCGCCTCGATCACGCCGCGGGTGATCGGCAGCGAGTTGCTGCCGGCGGCTTCGAGGTTCGCCACCGTCATCGGCGTCGAGCCCGTCACGAGGCCCTGCAGGGCCTGCAGCTTGGTCTCGTACTCTTCCTGGATCACCGGCGTCAGGCCGACGCCGGGTGTGGTCTGCGTCTTGGTGCAGGTCTCGCAAGTGCGTTGCTCGCGCTCGCCGAGCACACGGGTTGCGAAGTCCGCGGCGGCCTGCGGCGAGGACCAGGTTTGGCACGTCAGCCGGTTGCCGCAGGATGCGCGCGGGATGGACGAGGTGTCCGTGACGCCGCGGCTGTTCAGCAGGTTGTAGCCCGCGCGGGTCACGTCGCCAACCACCTTGATCGAGCCCTGTCCCGAACCGCCCGCGTTGCTGCCGCCGACCCAGGGCACGCCGTTGTTGCCCTTGTTGGATTCGGCTTGCTCCACGGCGGAGACCGCATCGGTGCTGCTCACCGCATCGCGCAGCGCGAAACCTTCGGCGAGCTGGTCCCAGCCCGCCTGGCCGCCCGCCATGTCCGCCATCCGGTTGGCCATCGCCTTGCACGTCAGCTTGCTGCGGTCGAAGTCGAGCCGGGCCTGCAGCACGCCGTTGGTCAGCAGGTTGTAGAGGCCCGGATCGGCACGCTGGATGATCAGCGCCGGCAACGAGGCGACGGCGCTGGTCGCGCTCTGGATCACGTTGCTCATGATCTGCTGGAAGCCGTTGGTGATGCCGTTCAACTGGTTCTGCAGCGTCGTCGTGATGCTCATGTCGCCGCAGATGAGGTTGCTGTTCCAGCCGATGCCCACACCGATGCTCTGCATGTTCCCAGCGCCGCCCATGGACACGGCGCGGCCGCCGCCGATGCTGTAGAGCACGTCGTCGCCGATCACGCTGCCGCTCACGCCGACGCCGGTGGGGTTGATGCGGGTCTGCGCCCACGCGACGCCGGCCGCGGCGGTGACGGCGCAGGCGAGCGCGATGCTGAGCGTGTAGGGCTTGGCACGTTGTACGAGACGGGAGAGAGACGTTTTCATGGGCACACCTCAGTTGAAATCGACGCTGCCGAGGAAGACCTGGCCGCGGCGCTGGCAGCAGGCATAGGGCCGCCACAGCGCCCAGGCGTAATCGCCCTGTTGCGCCTGCGTGAGGCTTCCGCTGTGCGGGAAGACGACGCAACTGTTCGAGAGCGTGGGCGTCAGCGGTTGCCACTTGCCCGTCGAGGCATCGGTCTCCATCAGCGCGCCGGCCGGCCAGTAGCCGTCGCGGGCGCTGGCGAGCAGCGGCTGATACACGTGGATCTGGTTGCGGCGCGTTACGACGTCGCCGGCGCGTTGCGCGACGACGGCTCCGCTCTTGTGGTCATCGGTCTGGTGCAGGAAACCCCCGCGCGCATACACATTGCCCCACAGATTCAGGCCGGTGCGCGTGCCGATCTCGCGCCGGCCGGGAATGAGCGCTTCAGGGTAGAAGGCTTCGGGGATGTTGTAGCGCCAGGCGATGGTGTCCAGCGTGCTGAGTAGGTACGGCATGAAGGCCGTGCCTGCGCCCTCGCACGAGTAGCCGAACGAACTCGCGAATTGGCTGAACACGTAGCCGCCGGGGTGGCCGATGACGTCGGCGTTCTTGAACTTGGCGAGGTTGTTCTCGTTGTCGTGGTTCGTCGTGCCGTCGTCGCCAGCCTGCGCAGTCGGGTTCGGCGTGCTCATCGCGCGCACCTCGACCCAGGGGTTCTCGCCGGTGTTGCTGTAGCTCGATACCACCGCGTCCGGCACGTAGTGCCGCACCTTCACCGACGTGCGCACGGTGCAGCCCGTCCAGGTGCAGAACAGCCAGTAGCAGATGCCGACGACGCGGTACTCGATGCAGTCCGGCGACAGGGCCGACGACACGATGGTGGCCGTGTTCAGCGCGAAGCTCGATGCCGCACCGCCCAGCAGCACCGAGGCGATGGCGAGGCGAGCGCGGCGCGACGATGCCGACAGCAGGCGCTTCATGGCTGTGTCCTCCGATGGGCTTCGACGCGGGCCACGGCACGCGCCACGTCGGGCTCGCCGTAGACCACGTAGCGGCGATCGACCACTACGGCGGGCACCTTGGCGATGCCCAGCCCCCAGGCATCGGCCACACCCTGGTAGGCGCTGCCGATGCGTCGTTGCAAAGCCTGGCCGCCATCACGCAGTCGCTGCTGCACGATTGCGGTTGCGCGGTTGGGGTCGTTGGGCAGACTGGCCGCCAGCTCGGCCTCGATGCGCTCGGGCAGGTCCAGCTCGACCACGCGGGCGCCGGCAGCGGGCTGCACGGGATGGTGGCTGTCGGTCACGACGAGCACGTCGGCGGCCGATGCGGTCTGGCAGAGCAGGCACAGCAGAAGTCCTCCCGCGCACGCGATGCGCGTGACCCCCAGCCGCGGAATGGAATAGAACAAGGGAGCCGTCATGGCGGGTGTCCTGGAAATGAGAGCAAGGCCCCTAGTCGAACGCCGAAGGCATGTCTGCTGCGACAAGGAATGCGCACCGCGCACACCCCGCTTTCGCAAGCGGCACAAGGAGGAAAAACGGGAGCCGAAGCTCCCGTGGGAATCAGGCGCCCGCAGCCGAGGCCTGAATGGCGCGGCGGGCATGGACTTGCCAGAACGGATCGACCAACCGGCCGGCCAGTACGCGGGCGCGCAGGCGCAGGCGCTCGGCCGTGCTGTGGTTGTCCCAGCCAGCTTCGTAGGACGCCTCGCCGCGCAGGTCATCGACCTGCTTCGCGACGTCGGCGGCTTCCGCATCTGAGGCGGTGGGTTCGCACCAGCGGATGCGGCCGCCGCACTGCACCTCGCCAGTGACAACCAGCCGATCGAGCGAATCGCGGATCAGGACCAGTTCCGGCCGAAAGTCCAGCGCCTCGATCTCCGACCTCAGATCGAACTCGTCTTTTGACAGCTCGTCCGCTGCGAGGGCCAGGGCATCCTCGATCAGGCCGTGTTGGCCCAGCTCAAGGATGTGAGGTGTCCACCAGGTCCCGAAAACGCGATCGTCCTCGGGGTACTCGATATAGCCTTGGCAGGTGATCGTGAACTGGCGCCAGAACACATCCTCGCGGACGAAGGTTCCGGCGCGGTAAGGCGTGGCCACGAAGGTCACACCATCAACAACATGAGTCTTGGGTTGCATGGCAGTCTCCATAGAAGGTGCGGAACGCCATGCCGCCCCTGCGGGCGTGGGCGACCCGCGTGGGATGAACAACAAGCGATGGAAGAGCGGGCATCCGCCACCGCAGCGCGGCGGCTGTTCGCGTCGAAGGATGCGAGGCGAACGGGGTCGATCAGCGCGGCCAAGGCCGCGGCGTAGCCTTGAAGATCGGGGGCTACCTGGGCATGTCGCCGAGGGACTCGGCAGGCATTTCCTTCGATGCAGTGTCGGTGGTGCCGCCGGCCGCCAGCAGGTCGATGGCCGACAGCAGCGCATCGCCTTCCACCGGGCCATGCAGCAGCAGCGTCTTGCCGGACTGGCGATCCTGCAACCGCAGCGTGGGCGTGACCTTGACGCCCTCCTGCGCGGCGCTCGCCGACTGCGCGCGGATCAGCGTGTCAGGGCGATCACTGTCGAGGCACTGCTGGGCGGCCGGCGTGATGCCTGGATAGCCCAGGCCCTCGGGCAGGCCCTGGCCGTCGCCGCGGGTGTGCGCATAGACCCATTCGACCGCCCGCCAGAACGCGGCCGAGCCGCCGGCCTCACCAACGCACTCGACCAGGCGCGCATTGGCAGTCGCCGCAGGCTCGTGCGGCGCCAGCGGCAGGTGGTGCCACTGCCAGTTCACCTCGGGGTGCGCGTCGATCCACTGCTTCAGCGCCGGGAAGTACGCGCGGCAGAACGGACATTCGAGGTCGGCGTACTCCACTACCGTGAAGCGCGCATCGTCGCGACCATAGCGCCAAGGCGGGCCGCTCGCGGCGGCGAGTGCCAGCTTGGGCGCCTGGCTGAACTCGGCCGACGCTGAAGCGTCTTCGGCGATCGGCGTTTGTGGCTGTAAGCCCAGCCAGGCCGCCGCGATCAGCGCAACGATGAGCAGCACAGAGACCAATGCGACTGAGCGGGATGGAATGAAGCGAGCGACCTGCATGGTGTTTTCCTTACGCCAGCGCATCAAGCGCCAGCGATTCGATGCCGCGAGCGCGGTCGATCTTCTCGGCGATCTTGAAGGCCGCATCCAGCTCGCCGATGCCGTACTGCTGCATCAACTGAAAGCGTTCCGCCTTCTCTTCCGGCTCGGTCTGAGCCAGCGCCAGGTACAGGCTGGGCGGAACCGCACGGAACAGCACTTCCATGCTCTTGGAGAGGATGACGCCCTCGGTGAACTTGCCCGCCTCCTTGCGGGCCGACAGCATCAGGGCCTTCTGCGCCGGGTTCAGCTCGCGGAAGCGCGCGATCTTCTCCACCTCGTCCGGTGGCATCGAGAGGCAGATCCACCACTCGATCATGTTGAGCATGGGCTCGGCCGCTTTGGGCAGGTCGTCGATGTTCTGCGTTGCCAGCCAGTACCAAGCGCCGAGCTTGCGCCACATCTTCGTGATCTTCACGACGTAGGGCGCGAGCAGCGGGTTCTTGGTGATGATGTGGCCTTCGTCCGTCACGTTGATGATCGGCCGACCCAGGAACTGGTCGCGCTCGGCGATGTTGTTCACCGTGTTGATGAGACTGATGTACGCGATCGAGAGCTGCGCGTTGTAGCCCTCGCGCGCGAACGTGGCGAGGTCCACGATGGTGATGTCGGCCTCGGGCCAGGGCGTGCCGGGCCGATCGAACATCTCGCCGTCGACGCCCTGGCAAAACATATCCATCGCGTCCGCCATCTCCAGCAGGCGCGCGCGGCGCATCTCGGGCAGCGATGAGTCCCGGGCGCGCTCGCGCAGCGCGTCGCGCACGTCGCGCGTGAGTACGGTGCGCAGCTCGGTCACGCAGCGCTGGGCCGCATCGAGGATGCACTGCCGGATCAGGCTGCGATCGGCGCGCGTCATGCGCGCTTCTTCCTTGTCTTCGCCGCCGGTGATCATCAACCGCGCGGTGATCTCCAGCTCGCCGAGCACGTCGCGCTGCTCTTCCGCTTCCTCGCTGCGATTCGCTGCCTGCGCCGCGGGCTCCTCGTCCTCGTCCAGCGCATCGGCGTCCAGCGTCTGCACCTGGCTGGGCGTATCGACCAGCCGGTGCGCATCCGCGAACGGCGCGAGGCTGACCCCGGCGCCGGGCGCGAGCTTCACGCGATGCACCTTGAGGCCCAACCGCATGGCGAAGTCGCCGAACAGGCCGAAGCTGTTGCCGGCCTCCACGATGAACAGGCGCGGCCGGTAGATGGCAGTCACCTGGTTCAGGATGTTGTTGAGCGTGGCGCTCTTGCCCGAGCCAGTGGGGCCGAACAGAAACAGGTGGGCGTTCATCTGCCGGTCGAGCCGGTTCAGCGGGTCGAAGGTGATCGGCCCGCCGCCGCGGTTGAAGAACGTAATGCCCGGATGTCCCGTGCCCTGACTGCGGCCCCATACCGGCGCGAGGTTTGCGGCATGCTGCGCGAACATCAGTTGCGTATACCACTGGCGCTTGTCCAGCGCCGGATCGAACACGCACGGGAGCCAGCGCAGGTAGCTGTTCAGCGGCGCCACTTCGTCTTCCTCGCGCACCGGCTGTAGGCCGGCGTTGAGCATGACGTTCACCAGTTGCAGGCCGCGGCTGTCGAGCTGCGCCAGGTCGTGCCCGCGCAGGTAGAAGGCCAGCGCACCGCGGTAGAGCTTGTGCGCACTGCCGATCAGCCCACGCGCTTCCTGCACGTCGCGGCGAGTCTGCTCCGAGGCCAATGTCTCGCCGACCGACTTCTTGCTCAGGTGGTTCAGGTGCGCTTCGAGCACGTCCTGCGGCGTTGCCACGATCGTCAGGCACATCACCGTGTCCTCGGGCATCTGGTCGAACAGCGCATTGACCGCATCGCCGCCCTTGCGCGTCTCGCCAGTGACGTGGCCTGTGGCGGGTGGCATGCGCAGGCGATCCATCACGATGACCCGGTGCGGCATGCCGTCGAACACCCAGGTGCCGTTCGCCACATCCGAGCGGGGCTGGCCGAAGAACAGGCGTTGAGCGAAGTCTCCGCTGGCCAGCTCGATCTCGCCGTCTTCGGCTGCCTCGGGGTAGCGCGTGAGCGCATAGAAGCGCTCGCGGTCGTCGGCGCTGGGGCCGAGCAGCGTCGGGTGTGGGTTGAACCAGCGCAGCAGCCAGTCGTGGATGTCGGCCGCCTCCATGCGGCGGGATTTCACGCCAGCGTTGGCGAGGCCGCCCACGAGCCGATCGCAGATCGTCGTCAACGCCTGCTCGGGGGACTGGCCGCGCCGCGATGCTGTCACCGCATTCGCGCGCCGGTAGACCAC
>RXJV01000160.1:0-7751 GCA_003963075.1 Burkholderiales bacterium | reverse complement strand
ACAGGCCCCCGGGCTTGGCGATGGCGCGAAGGTGGTGCGCGAAGAACCTCACGTAAAACTCTGTGAAGGTGCTGCCCTGCGCTCGCGGCCGCACGTAGTCGGACAGGCCGCGCAGGTAGTTGTCCCAGGTCGATTCATCCTGGGCGTAGAGCTGCACGACCCAGGGGTTCTCGTCGAGTTCATCGAAGGAGTCCTGCAGCGCGTTTTCCAATGCATCGCGCGCCTGCCACAGCCAGGCCATCTCGCGGCCTTCGGTGCCCACCGGCGCCAGCTCGAAGAAGCCCGCGACCGACTGACTGTCTTCCAGAAGCATGCTCTTGGAGCCGGGCAGGTACTCCACCCAGGGGAGCAGATCGGCGAAGGACGGCGACACGCCGTAGAGGGCCTGCAGGTCCGCCTCGGCGGCCGGACGGCGCGGCCGGTCATCGGTTGCGGTTCCCGGCTCGGGAATGCCGTGCGTCGCCAGCGACGTCAGATGCTGCGACCAGGCGTCCTCGCCATGCGGCTCAGGGCCAACCGATGCGAGGCCCTCGCGCGGCCAAGGCAAGGTCCAGGCCATCAGTAGTCCTCCAGGCGTTCGCCGGGCATGGCGTACTGCACCCTCTGATACAGGGGAAAGACGGTGGTGTAGCCGGGCACCGGCACCGGATCGGTGCCGGCCAGGTGTGGGAACACGTACATGACCAGATCGGGGTTGGGGAGCCGGTGGAACTGGCGGTAGATCTCGTTGGCCGCGGTGCGCGTGTAGGCAGCAGCGGTGGCAGGCGCCGCCTGCACGTCGGCCTCGGTCAGCGGCCGGCGCAGGCCCTGACGCGCATCGAGCAGTTGCCGCGCCGCTTGCCCGCCACCGGCGCTGCCGCCCGTCTCCTGGTTCCACACATCGAGCATGGTGTGATCGCCGTGCGGCAGCAGCTTGTCTTTGCTGGTGGCGCAGCCGCCCAGCAACACGACCGCGCACAGGATCGCGGCCGATTCAATCCAAATCCGACGCATGCTTGCCTCCGATGCGGTGATTGACCCGGCGCCCCTTGGCGTCGTAGTCGATGTTGAGCGGCTGCTCCAGGTGCACGGCGACTTTGGCGCCGGGGCGCACGTACACCGCGGCGAAGGCCTGCCCGTAGAGCTTGTTGACCCAATCGGCCATGTCGCGCACGCCGCCGGCGAGGATGCGGCCCATGGCCTCGTTGCCGCTGATGCCCACCGTGCCGAGCGAGCCGTTGCTGTTGGCGACGACGGCCACGCTGCCGTTGTCCGACTTGATCAGGGACGCCGCGCCGGCGCCCGCCGCGGTGATGAGGGCCTGCGAGCCCAGGTACTGCTGCGCGTTGCTGCGCCGCTCGCCGCTGACGCAGGGGATGCCATAGGGATCGCTGATCCAGCCCAGGCCGCCGTGCGTGGTGCTGTTTGCGTTGCCGCCCGAGCCCCCGCCGCCGTTCTGGTTGCGGTTGCCGTCCTCCGGCATCGTGCGCACCGTGCCGTCGTTAAAAACGAACGTCACCGAGCGAATCTGGCCGCGCACGCAGGAGAGCGTCCAGTCGCCCGAGGCCGTGCCGCTGACCACCGCGCCGGCCACGTCGGGAATGTCGATGCCGTTGGCGGTCAGGTTGTCCGGGCCGATCAGCACCTTGAAGGGGTACGGGTCGTTGACCGTGCCGTCGATGGGCACGCGCCCGATCAACGCGGTCATCGCGATGGAGCCCATCAGCGTCGAGTTCGACGGCACCGTGTAGACCGGCTTGGCCGACGCGCCCACCGCGCGGCTGCCCGCATCCGCCACCGTGCTGGCCACGTTGTCGGCCGTGTCGGAAAGCGTCTTCTGCGCCGGCCCGAAGCTGGTCGGGAAGTTCAGCCCGCCGCCGCTGCCGCTCTTCGCCGAAGGCTTCGCATCGTCAGGCTCAACCCAGCGCGTGCCGCTGGTGCTGCGCGCGGCGCCGCCCTGGGTGCCGCCGAAACCCTTGCCATCGCCTTCCTCCAGGCCGAGGCCCACCGGCAGGTCGGCCTGGCCGCCCTTGCCGGAGAGACCGTCCAGGCGCCGCTGCAGGTCTTGCAGCAGGCCCTGGGTCTGCTGGCGGTCGCTGGAGAGTTGCTCGCGGTCCTGCTGCAGGCGGCCGCGCTCGCCGTCGAGCGCAGACTGGATGCGTTGGTCGATCGCGCTTTCCCGCGCGCGCATGCGTTCGTTCTCGCTCTTCTGGTTCTTGTTGTCGTTGAGCGCCGTCTGCAGCTCGTTGCGCAACTGCTTGACCTGGGCCACCAGCGTCGCGACGGTATCGCGCGGCGTGTCGCCCTCGATGCCTAACGCCTTCATCTCCTCGGGCGTGAGCGGGTTGGCGCTGCCGGCCGGCGCCGGCCTGGCGCCGCGATCCCCGGAGAGCATCTTGATGCCGACGAACAGCAGCACCAGCGCCATCGGGATCAGCAGCCACTTCAGGAGGGGGTTACTTTTCATGGCGGGCACCTCCTTCGGCCTGGCCGGCCGCCGCGGCCGGCGGCAGGTTCACCGTCGCGTCGATCGGTGAGAGCTTGGGCAGCAGCGACTCGGCCAGGCCGTGGCCACGGGTAACGAGGTAGACGACCGTGGTGTCGGCGGCGCGGCCGGCCGGCGCTAGGTTCGGGTGCTGGAAGGTCGCGGCGAGGAAGTCGCCCTGCAACGCGCGCGGGTCCAGGTCGAGCCCGCGGGCGGAGATGTTGGTGAGCTTCACCGCCGTCACCCACTGGTCTTCGAGCCGCCACGCGGCCAGTGCCTGCGCATGCACCGGCAGCGTCGGCAGCAAGGTGGAAAGCTCCAGGCCGCGCCGCAGGTTGACGCGGCCGATGCCGGGAACGGGCTCTACGGTGCGCAGCGGCGCGTAGAGGTTCTGCGCTGCATAGCGCGTGAGCACGACCGCCACCGGCGTGGCCTGCTTTGCAGCAGGTGCCGTGCGTTCCGCATCGTCGTCCGCAGTCGCTGCAGGTTTTGCGGGCTCGCCGTAGCGGGTCGCCGGCACGTCACCTTCCACGATGCGCACGGGTTCGAGCGCCGGCTGACCTGCCTTGGCCGGCTCGGCCGCAATGTCGAGCAGGATCAGCGCGCCCGATTCCACGTCCTGCAATTGCAGCCGCGTGGGCAGGATTGGCGCATTGGCGCGCAGGTAGATCGCGCCTCCGGCGCTCTGCACGCGCAACTGCTCGCCGACCGTGGGCGGCACACCGATGCGCACGTTGCGTTCGATGAACACCACACGCTCCTGGCCGACCACCAGCGGCACCGCCAGCGGCAGGCGCTCCCAGCGTAGGATTTCGACGGCATGGACCGCAGGCACGAAAGCCAGGCACAGCAGCAGGCCGGCCAGGGCCGCCGCAGATGAACGCTTCACGAGGGACTTCATGGGGTGTCTCCCTGCAGGTTGGAGCCGGCGCTCGTGGCCCGGCCGGGTGGCGCCGCAGGCGGAGGGGTTTCGATGCGCTCCGGCGCGCGTGCATGGCAGTCCAGCGCCAGGCCGAAGGGGTTGCGCTCGGGGTCCACGTCCATACGCACGACCTTGAGCGCGTAGCGCACGAGCGCGCGCTTGACCTGCTCGGCGCCCAGGTACTCGTCGGCGCTCACGTCCAGCGTGACGATCCAGTTGTTGGCCGACACGGTGCGCACGCGCGCGGCCGGGTCGTCGCCGTAGCCGCGGCCGGGAATCTCGTAGATGCCGCGCACGCGCTGCCGCAGCTCGCCGTTGCTGCGCCGAAACTCGAAGTCCTGTTGCAGAAAGGCGCGGCAGCTCGGCGTGAAGTACGCAGACAGCGCATGCAGGTTGCGCGGATAGTCCTGCTCGCCGTTGGTCGGCCAGCGCTGGGCTTGCTGCCAAATGTAGAAGGTGAAGGCGTAGACGCTCTCGGGCGGAACGTCCCACCACTTGCGCGTGCTGCCCGAGCGCAGGTCGGGCGGCACGTGGATGGTCAGGCTCTTGGGCGCGCTCCACCAGCCGAAGCCAAGCAGCAGCGCCACGATGAACAGCGCGGCGCCGGCCAGGCGCAAGGTCTTCACGTGCGCCTGCAGGTGCGCGACCTCGTTCTTGAATCGGCTCATGGTCTACCTCGACGCAGGGACGGATCGGGCCGCAGGCGCCGCGTGGACCACCAGCCCGACCGGGTGATGAGCTGGCCCCCACCCGCATGCGCAGCCAGCGCGGGGTAGCGCAGCGCGAGGCGCCACTGGAGCTGGCGGTACAGCCAGGTGTCGGGCCGGCCACGCTTCCACCGCCGCAGCAGGCCGCCGCCCACGAAGACACCGATGCCGATGCCGGCGACGATCAGCGTGGGCACCATCGCGATGCTGCGCGTCAGCCAGGCCAGCGGCACGCCGGCCACGAGACCGGCCGCGCCGGACAGGCCGGCGCAGACCCACAGCTCGTCGGCCGTGAGCCCGCGCACGACCACCGGGTGGCGGTTGAGGCGGTGCGGCAGGAAGGTCACGAGCCCGTCGCGTGACGGACTCTCCAGGGCGCCGGCCATCGTTGCCGGGCCTTACAGGACGCCGGTGGCCTTGGTCAGCAGCCAGATGCCGACGACCAGCAGGATCGCGCCCACCGCCACCGTCAGGCCGAACTGGCCCCAGGTCGCGCGGCCGGTGTGGATCTCGGCGTAGCGGGTGTAGGCGTGGTAGCAGACACCGACGAACATCGAGGCGACGACGAGCAGCGCGATCAGCAGCACGATGTCGTAGCCGTAGTTTTGCAGCGTCTGCATGATGCCGCTGCCGGTGCCGCGCGACGGGTCTTCCAGCGTGGGAAGGTCGGCGAACGACGGCAGCGGCGTGGCGGCGATGCCCAGCGGAATCAGCAGCGCGGCGATGCGCGAAGGCCGCAAAGGCAGCGAAGTGAGACGGGGAGAAGTAGCGGGAGCGTTCATGGCGAAGTACCTTTCATGGGGTCAGGACAGGAGGAAAAAGCCCAGCACCAGGTACATCGCGATGAAGCGCACGATGACGCCGAGGAACTGGCGTTGGGTCAGGTGGTGCTCGGCCCAGCCGACATAGGCGGTGCGCATCGCCCACACGCCCCACAGCAGCAGGACGGCGAAGACGAAACCGAGCACGACGGTGGAGACGGCCCCGGGCGCGAAGCCGCTGTTGGCCGTGAAGGCGGCGACCTGATCGGCGGAAGGCGTCATGGCGACGGCGCCTCCTTGGCCGGCGTCGCAGGCGCCGCGTTGCTGCGCGTGTAGCCGCCGGCCAGCGGCACGGGATCACGCGGCTGGGCGCGTTGCGGAACGAGGTAGTCGCGCACGCCGGTGCGCACACGCTCCAGGTCGGCGCGCAGCCGCACGTAGTCGAAGTGGTAGCGGGCGCGCTCCTGCGGCGCGGTGGCTGCGGCACGCTCGGCGAGACGGTCCAGCAGGTCGAGCTGGTGCGTCACCGCGGCGAGCATCTCGCGCTCCGCGGCGTTGTCGGAGGCATCGGCCGCGATGGCGGGCTGCAATCCGGCAGCGGCAAGCAGCAGCGCGGCAAGACGCACGGCCCAGGGTGCCGCGACGGCGAAACGCCGAACCTGCGCGGGATTGCGAGTGGTTTCCATCGAGCCGTTCTCCGAGGGATGCGGATGGCTCGATGCTCAAACGGCCGGTCTTCCAGCGCCGCAATCAATCGGAACCGGCCCGCCACCGCTTTCCGCGGCGGCGGCCGATGCGGCTACAGGTACTTCTTGAACGTCGCCGACGCGATGCACACCGCTACGCCCAGCAGCGCCGCGCTGGGCAGCAGAATCAGCAGCGGATGCACGCTGACCGGCAACGCCAGGTAAGTGACCCAGGGCAGCACCGCCAGCGGCATCAGGCTGGCTCTCGCCCGGTGGTAGACGAAGCCCGATTCGCGCCCGGCGCCGAAGCCGCGCACGTCGCGGCGCACAAGGCCATCCACCAGGCCGGTGAAGGCCGCCATCAGGAACAGCGGCAGGGTCAGGACCAGCACCAGCAGCCGCACGAGGAACACCAGCACCGTGTAGGCCGAGGCGATCAGGTAGCTCTCCACGTGCACGTAGAGCTGACTGATGTAGTGGCGGAAGTCCTGTACCTGGCTGTGCGCACCGGCGCGTGATTGCGCCGCCGCGTCGCGTATCCAGTCCAGCAGGCCCGTCTTCACGAACAGCCCTTGGTAGGCCCACTCGACGAGCTGGCGTGCACTGCGCCCCGGTTCCTGCACCAGCACGCTTTGCGTGAAATGCTCCGAGACCTGCGACAACTCGTAGTCCAGCATGCCCTGCGCGTGGCGCCAGCCCTGCTCGGGCCAGAAGAAGTGCATGCCGATGCACTCGATCGCGATGCACAGCACCAGCGAACCGGCCAACACCCCGAACAGCCGGAACGGCAGCGTGATGAGGCCCGCGATCAGGCCCTGCTGGCGAACCTGCTGGCGCTGGACGGCGACGGCGGGGTCGCTCATGCCGTGGCCCCTTCATCCGCGCTCGCCATCTGCTTGAAGTCGGCGAGCAGATCGTCGGGCAGCGCCTGGTCCTGCAGGCCGGGAAGCCCCTTGTTGTCCCACCAGTCGCCGGCCTCGACGTAGTGCTGGCGCATGTAGCCGGCCAGCTCCTGCAGATCCTTGGGCATGGCCTCGTCGGGGTCCGGTGCCGGCAAAGGCATACGCACCTTCCACAGGTGACCGCCTTCGATCAGCGCGAAGGCTTGGCCCTTGGGCAGGCTGACGACGTGCGCGGGCTCGATCAGCGGCACGCTGTTGCTGCTGATGCGGTCCTGCGTGTTGGACGTGAAAGCGGTGTTGCCGGTCGGATCGGAGCTGTCGGTGGCACCGCTCATCACCGTCGTCGTGTAGACCTCGACCTTGGGCAGTTGCCGCGTCAGCAGCTCGGCCGTGGCGGTCTCGCGCACGCGCAGCATGAACAGGTTGTTGAAGTTGCCCACCACCTGACCCGCCTTCGCACGGTTGCCGATGCGCGCCTCGATGTCCGAGAGGGTCTGCGTGTATGCCGTGACCTGCACGCCTGCGCCGCCGCCCTTGTTGACCATCGGGATGAACTCGTCGCCCATGAGTTCGTTGAACTCGTCGGCGTGCACGTTGATCGGCACTTTCACGCCGGTCGCAGCGCCCGGCAGGCCGTCGTCGATGCCGAACTTGTAGATGTGCCCGGCGACCGAGACGAGATCGCTGAACATCGAGTTGCCGACCGCCGCCGCGACTTCCGCGTCCGACAGCGCATCCAGCCCGACGTAGACCACGGCCCGCTTTCGGATGATCTGCATCCAGTCGAAGATCGGTCGCGGGTCGGAGAGGTCCGAATAGTTCGGCGCGAGCAACTGCGCGATCTTGCCGGTGGTGAGCTTTTCCAGCAGCGGCAGCAGCGACGCGACGATCTTGTCGAAGTAGGTTCGGTCGTAGCGCACAGCGCTGCGCAGGCCGTCGAGCACCGGGTCGTAGATGCGTACCTGCGAGAGGTACTGCTCCAGCGCGACGACGCGCTTCTCGCGGCCGATCATGTTGCGCGGGATGTTCTTGTCGTTCAGCTTGGCTTCGAGCTGGACGATGACCTCCCAGGCTTTCGGCTCTTCCCGTGCGAAGTAGTGCTGGGCATACTCGATGAACAGCGCATCGATGTTGATGACGTGGCGCTGGATCAGCAGGTAGTCGGGCCGCTGTCCCAACTCCACCAAAGCCCGCGCGATGATGTTGACGAAGCGCCAGGCGAACTCGCGGAAAGCCGCGCTGTTGCCTTCACCGGAGAGCTGGCCCGCGATGCGCGTGGCGACTTCGCTGATGCGGCCGAAGCGTCCCA
>RXJV01000147.1:541-17460 GCA_003963075.1 Burkholderiales bacterium | reverse complement strand
GAAGGTGGAGACCCATGTCGCCGACGCCATTGCACTCGGCGCCAAGCTGCTGGCCGGCGGCAAGCGCATCGAAGGCGCCGGCGGCAGCTTCTTCGAGCCGACCCTGCTCGCCGACGCCACACCGCAGATGCTGTGCTCGCGCGAGGAGACCTTCGGCCCGGTGGCGCCGGTGTTCAAGTTCCAGACCGAGGCCGATGTCATCCAGCTGGCCAATGCCACCGAATTCGGCCTCGCCAGCTACTTCTACAGCCGCGACATCGGCCGCATCTTCCGCGTCGGCGAGGCGCTGGAGTACGGCATGGTGGGCATCAACACCGGCCTGATCTCGACGGCCGAAGTGCCCTTCGGCGGCATCAAGCAGTCCGGCCTCGGCCGCGAAGGCGGGCGCCAGGGCATCGAGGACTATGTCGAGGTGAAATACCTCTGCCTGGGCGATCTCCAGCGCTGAAGCGGGCAGTAAAAAACCGCGAGGCAGCATCGCTGCGCTCGCGGTTGGTCGCTGGCGCGATGCCCTCGCGGGCATCGGTGCTTGAGGCGCTTACTCGAAGTCGGCGCTCAGCGTCAGCGTGGTGAGGCGCGGCGCACCCAGGTAGTAGGTCGGCGCCGACACGGTGGAGCCCTGGTAGGCCACGGCATTGGTCACCGTGCCCGACGACGGGTTGCGGTAGCGGACGTTGCCGATGTTGCTGATGTTCAGCGCCAGCTTGGTGTTCTTGACCATGCCGAAGTCGCCGAACTTGTAGCCGGCGTCCAGATCGCCCACCAGATAGCCCGGGGCCTGCTCGTCGTTCATCAGCGTGGCGTACTGCGAGCCGGTGTACTTGCCCTTCAGGCGGGCATAGAACGGGCCGTGCTCGTATTGCACCGCCAGACCGGCCATGAAGCGCGGCGTCGTGCCGAACTGCTTGCCGGCCGTTGGCAGCACCACCGGCGCGGCACCGTTCGTCGCCGACGACACCACCAGGTTGTCCTTCATCTCGCTCTTCTGAGCCGTCAGCGATCCGTAGACCGAGAAGCCGCCGAACACGCCGCTGCCGGCCTCCAGCTCGACACCACGGTTGGTCACACGACCGGCGTTGGTGTACACGCTGACCAGGGTGTTGGGGTCGGTGACGTTGGCCTGACGGTTCTTGAAATCGGAGTTGAAGAACGTGGCCGTGAACGAGAGGTCACGCGACTGGAAGCGGTAGCCCAGGTCCGTCATGATCGAGGTCTCGGCCTTGATGTCCTGGATCGGCTGGATCACGCCGCCGACGAAGCGCACATTGGCACCCGTGAAGGCGAAATTGGCCGGCGCGCGGAAGTTCTTGGCCACGTTGGCAAAGACCTGCTGGCGCGCATCCAGGTTGAAGCGCACACCGATCTGCGGCAGGGCCTCGTGGAAGTCACGCTTGATCTGGTAGCCCTGGTTCACGTTGGTGAACTTCGTCGCGGCAGCGTCGGCGTAGGCGCGGATCGCACCCTCGCTGGCGAAGCTGGTGACATCGCGCGACACGGTCGGCAGACGCACACCCAGCGAAAGCAGGCCACGGTCGCCCATGAAGCTGAACTGGTCGTTGACATAGACCTGGTAGGAGGTGCTGATGGTCTTCCAGTCGCGGCCCTGGTAGCAGCTGCCGTCGACGCGCTGGACGCAACCGTTGCGCAGCCAAGTGTCAGACGGCGAGCCATCGGCATTGAACTGAACCGCCGGCTGGGTTTGGCGGTGCTGGGCACGTTCGTACCAGATGCCGGCCTTCAGGGTGTGGTCGCCGAGGGTGGTGCTGATCTCCGAGGTCACGCCAGGACGCTGGGTGCGCGTCACGCTGGCGCGCGCCACGCGAACCGTGTCCAGCGTATCGCCGTCGCCGTTGATGTCCTTGGCACCGCCCAGCAGGCCGGTCTGCTCGCTGAGGGCCAGGTCCGACCAGCCGCCGTTGCCGAAGCCGTACCAGAAGTAGGGCTGCACCTTCAGATAGGTGTCTTTGGCGATCTTGAACGAGCCGGAGACCGAGGCAATCACGTTCTCGAACGGGTTCAGCGAGGTGCCGTAGTAGACCGCCGGGCCGCTGGCGCCGGTTTCGGTCTGCGCCGTACCAGCCACCGGCGCGAGGCGCGGCTTGAACGTCGTCGCAAAGTCACCCGAGTAGCCGTTGGCGTTCAACTGCGCGAGCGTCGGGTTGAAGATGTTGTTGTTGACCGCGCGGTTGTAGAGCACCGAGCCCAGGATCTTGTTGTCTTCCGACAGGTCCAGCGAGAAGCCGAAGTCGACATGGTCCTTCTTGGCCTTGCCCTGCCCCTTCCACTTGTCCGCTTCCGTGTGCGAGACGCTGATGAAGAGCTTGGCCATGTCGTTGGCGAAACGGCCGGTGTCAAAGCGCACATAGCTGCGGGTCATGTGCAGACCGCCCACGGTCTGGGAGGCACGCACGCGACGCTGGTCGGTCGGGTCGCAGGTGATGATGCTGACCGCGCCGCCCGAGGCGCCGCCGCTGGCGGTTTCCAGTTCGGTCGAACCTTGTGCCACCGAGGTCTGGCAGACGTTTTCGGTGTCAATGAATTCCTGCGGATAGACCGCGTAATTGCCGGAGTCGTTGACCGGCACCCCGTTCACGGTGAAGCCCAGCTGATCCGAGTTGAAGCCGCGGATCGACAGACCGCCGCCGAACAGGCCGGTGGCGTCGTAGTTGTAGGTGTTGACGCCTGGCAGTAGCGCAATGGTCTGGTAGGAGTTGCCGGTCGCACGATCCTTCTCGATCGAGGCCTTCGTGACGGTGCTGCGACCCTTGACGGAATCGTCATTGATCATCAGACCCGAGCCCAACTTGCCGCCGGAGCCCACCACGGTGATCGTGCCCAGGCGCACCTTGTCGTCCACGGCACGCGGCGCCGCTTCATCCTTCGCGGCAACGTCGTTGCCCGTCGTCTGCGCATGAGCCGCAGACGCCGCCAGTGCAGCGGCCGCCAGGCTCAGTGCCGTCCGAGCGAAACGGGTCAATTGATGTGCAGTCATCCCAATCATTCCTGTTTGTGCACGCCGGGGCGCGCGGGTTTCTTGTCAAAAAAAGCGCAAGCCGCTCAGAAAGCGGCTTGAACGTCGTGGAGCTGCCTGCAAAGGCACACCTCAGCTGCGACGGTGACGAAATTGTCATGAGTTTTCGTGACAGTACTTTACGGATCAGTCAAAAATAGGCCTTCCGCGACCTGACTGCGGCGCCTGCGCGACTGCAACGTCGGCCGAGCCACCGCACACGCCCATCAAAAAACATCAACACACATCAATTCACCGCCTTTTGCATCCATCCCCTTACCCGCCCCGAAGGACAGGCCGGCATGCGAAGAGCGGCCCCACGCCATGGACGCCCCCTGCTTGGGTGTCGCGACGGCACGACAAATTGATGAAACACCGCGCTTTCTGAGATGCACCACCGATTCCATCGACGCTTGATGAGCCGTTCGGCCCCCCGCGACTTGCTCATTCGGCACGCGATCGTGCTCGCCACGGCGCTGCTCGCCGGCTGCGCGTCGTCGACCGCCCCCAAGCCGGTCGAGCTGACGTTGTTCTCCATCAACGACTTCCACGGCAACATCCAGCCGGCCCAGCCAACGCCGCTGATGCCGCGCTTGCCCGACCCGGCAAGCGGCGAGCTGAAGGCTCAGCCCGCCGGCGGCGTGGCCCACCTGGCGAGCGCGCTGGCCGAACTGCGAAGCCGCCGGCCGGACAGCCTCGTCGTGGCGGGTGGCGACCTCATCGGCGCGTCGCCGCTGATCTCGGGTCTGCTCAGCGATGAACCAACACTGGCCGCGCTGTCGCAACTGGATATCAGTGCCAGCGCCTTGGGCAACCACGAACTCGATGCCGGCCTGCCCGAACTGCTGCGCAAGGCGCGTGGCGAGTGCGGCCCCGGCGCTTGCGCCTGGCCAGGTTTCAGGGGGCCGGGCTTCCCTTACCTCGGCGCCAACGTGCTGGATGCCGCCACCGGCAAGCCCTTGCTGCCCACCCACGTCATCAAGCAGGCCGCGGGCCTGAAGCTGGCAATCGCCGGGGTGGCGACCCTGGACACGCCCAAAGTCATCGTTGCACGCGCGATCCAGGGCATTCGTTTCGCCGACGAGGCGGACACGCTGAACGCCCTGGTGCCGCAATTGAAGGCCGAGGGCGCACAGGTGCTCGTCGCGGTCATGCATGAAGGCGGCGTGCAGGGCCCGAGCGCCGCGGCCAACGACCCGAGCTACACCTGCCCGACGCTCAGCGGCCGCGTGCAGGACATCGCCAAGCGCCTCGATCCGGCCTACGCCATCATCATCGGCGGCCACACCCATCAGGCCTACACCTGCAAGATCGACGGCCGGCTGGTCGTCCAGGCGGGCAGCTACGGCGGCTGGATCACCGAGAGCCGGCTGACCATCGGCGCCAACGGCCAGGTGCTCGACGCACAGGCGATCAACCACCCGGTCTTGCAATCGGTCTACGCCCCCAACCCGGCCCTGGCCGCGCTGGTGGCCCGAGCTGCCGCACTGACCGCCGAGCAGCGCAACAAGCCCGTGGCCATGCTGCCCATGGGTGCAAGCCGCCACGCTCAGGCCCCCTTCGGCGACTCGCCACTGGGCAATCTGATCGCCGACAGCCAGCTCGCCTACGCGCGCAAGCAGGGCCCGGCCGACATCGCCTTGATGAACCCGGGTGGCATCAGGGCGGAACTGACCGTCGAGCCGGGCAGGCCCACCACGATGAGCGACCTGATCGCGATCCAGCCTTTCGGCAACGACCTCGTGGCACTGACCCTCTCGGGCCAGCAACTGCGCGACATCCTGCAGCGACAGCTGCCCAAGGGCGACGCAACGCCTCGCCTGCTGCAGCCCTCGTCCACGCTGCGCTACCACTGGCGCAGCGGCCCCGATGGCGGCGCCGAGCTCGGCGAGGTGCTGGTCCACGGCCAGCCCTTGGACCTCGCCCGCGACTATCGGATCGTCGTCAACAACTTCCTGGCCGAGGGTGGCGACGCACAGGCGGGCTTCAGGCATGGCCGCGACCGCAGCCTGCTGGGCTCCGACATCGACGCCCTCACCGAGCAGCTGCGCGAAGAGCCCGACGCTCTGCACCGGGTTGCGCCGGGCCGGATCGTCCGAGACTAGGGCTAACCTGTAACTGCTTGTAGCGACCCGGCTGCAACCGCGCGGCAGTGCCGCCCTAGACTCAAAACCGCCGGGCAAAAACGCCGGGCGCGGGCGGGTCGGGGGAGCGATGGCGGCTTGGGAGATGCAGGTTGGCGCGAACGCCGGGCGCACGCCCGAGCCAAGGGGCCAGCCCGGGCCCAGCCCCTTGATGGGCGAGGTGATGGCGCATCTGCCATGCGGTGTCGCGGTCTTCGACGCCGAACGCCGACTGATCGTCCACAACGCCGAATTCGAGCGGCTGCTCAATCTGCCGGCCTCGTTGTTCGAAGAGCCGCCGCTGCGCTTCGATGACCTGATCAGCTTCTTCGCTGCGCGCGGCGACTATGGGCCGGGCGATAGCGGCCAGGTTGCTTTTGAAGCCGCCCTGGCCCTGGGCCGCGACGCGCATGCCGACCGGCTCGAGACCCAGCGCGCCGGCGGCCGCGTCATCGAAGCCCGCACCGCGCGGCTGCCCCAGGCTTCATCCCTGCCCGGCGGCCTGGTGCTCACCTGCCAGGACCTGACGCCCCAGGCCCATGCCCGGCTCGCCGCCGAGCGCGCCTCGCTGGCCAAGACTCGCTTCCTGGCCAACCTGAGCCACGAAATCCGCACGCCGATGAATGCGGTGCTCGGCATGCTGCGCCTGCTGCAGAAGACGCCGCTGGACGCGCGCCAACGCGACTACGCCGCCAAGAGCGAAGGCGCCGCGCGCGGCCTGCTCGGCCTGCTCAACGACATCCTCGACTTCTCCAAGATCGAGGCCGGCCGCCTCGATCTCGACCCGCATCCGACGCGCCTGGACGAACTGCTGCGAGACCTGTCCGTCATTCTCGCGGCCCATGCCGACAAGCGCGAACTGGAGCTGCTGTTCGACATCGACCCGCAGTTGCCACCGGTCGTGATCGCCGACGCGTTGCGGCTGCAGCAGGTGCTGGTCAACCTGGCCAGCAACGCCGTCAAGTTCACCGAAAGGGGCGAGGTCGTGCTGGGCATCCAGCGCGTCAACCAGAGCCCCGGCAACATCACGCTCGCGTTCTGGGTGCGCGACACCGGCATCGGCATTGCGCCCGAGCAGCAGGAGCGCATCTTCGCGGGTTTCAGCCAGGCCGAGGCGTCCACCGCGCGCCGCTTCGGCGGTACCGGGCTGGGTCTGGCCATCAGCCGCCGGCTGACGCGCCTGATGGGCGGCGACATCCTTGTCGACAGCAGGCCCGGCCACGGCAGCCGTTTCAGCTTCACGCTGAGCTTTCCGTTGCCCGAACCCGATGACCCCCATGGCCCGGGCAGCCTCGACCTGCCGGCGCGCGAGCCTCTGCAAGCGCTGGTGATCGACGACCATGCCGAGGCCCGCCGCATCATCGGCGCGCTGGCGGCGTCGCTCGGCTGGCAAGTGCGCGCGGCGTCTGGCGGCGGCGAGGCCCTCGAACTGGCCGCGGCCCAGGCCCCCGAGATCGTGCTGCTCGACTGGGTGATGCCGGGCCTCGACGGCTGGCAGACCGCGGTGCGCCTGCGCCAACGCCTCGGCAGCGGGCCGCTGATCCTGATGGTCACCGGCCACGACCGCGAGCGCCTGGCGCAGCGCAGCGCCAGCGAGCAGGCCCTGCTGGACGGCTTCCTCGTCAAGCCCGTCACGGCAACGATGCTGGCGCAGGCCGTTGCCGCGGCGCGGCAGGCCCGCAGCCAGGGCGGCGAGCTGCCGCGGCCGATGCCACGTCGCCTGGCCGGCCTGCGGCTGCTGCTCGTCGAGGACAACCCTGGCAATCAGCAGGTCACCCAGGAACTGCTCGAACTCGAAGGCGCCACGGTCACGCTGGCCGGCGACGGCCAGCAGGCGCTGACCCTGCTCGCCCAGACCCGCGGCCGGCGCGGCTTCGACGCCGTCCTGATGGATGTGCAGATGCCCGTGATGGACGGCACGACCGCCACCCGGCTGCTGCGCCGCCAGCTCGGCCTGAAGCTGCCGGTCATCGCGATGACCGCCGGTGCCTTGGAGGCCGAGCGCCAGGCCTGCCTGGACGCCGGCATGGACGAGCACATCGGCAAGCCCTTCGACCCCGACACCCTGGTCGCCGTGCTCAGGCGCCGCTGTGGCGAGCCCCTGGGCGACGAACCGCCGCCCACGCAGCCGGTGCTGCCGGCGGCAGTGCTCGCCGACGCGGGCCGCGCCGGCATCGCGCTGGCCGAGGCCCTGGCGCGCATGTCCGGCCGCATCGAACTGTTTGAACGCACGCTGGCCGCGCTGCACGAGCAGGACCACCGGCTCGCCCAGGCCCTGGTCGAGGGCGGCAGCGCCGCGGCGCGCGGCCTGCATGGTTTTCGCGGCCTGGCCGCAATGCTCGGTGCCCAGGACCTCGCAGCCCTTGCTGCCGAGGGCGAGCACGCCACAGCGCCCGACCAGGACTGGCAGCGCCGCTTCCTGGAGCGCCGCCACGCCGACCTGGCCGCACTGGACCGCCTGGCCGCCAAGCTGAGCGGCCGCCACGCCGCGCCGGTGGGCCTGCGTGCGGTGTCGCCCGCCCCATCCGCGGCGGGCGCGGCGCCGCCAACGCCACCCGGCAGCCTGGCGGTGCAGTTGCAGCGCCTGATCGATCTGCTGGACGGCGCCGACCTGGAGGCCCTGGACTGCCACGCCGCGCTTCGCCCCGGCCTGCCACAGCCACAGGCCGACGCCCTGGACCAGGCCATGGCCGCCCTCGACTTCGACCGCGCCGCGCTGCTCTGCCACGAGCTGCTTGGCACGCTGGCGGCGGCCGCATGATGCCGACGGCGCTGGGCAGCCAGTCGATGCCCGGGCGCCGACCGCGCCTGCTGCTGGTCGACGACCAGCCCGCCAACATCCAGGCCCTGCACCGGGTGTTCGCGAGCGACTGCCAGGTGCTGATGGCCACGAGCGGCGCGCGCGCGTTGCAGCTCTGTCGCGACCGCCAGCCCGACCTGGTGCTGCTCGACGTGCAGATGCCCGGCATGGACGGCCATGAACTCTGCGCCGAACTGAAGGCCGACCCGCTGCTGCGCGCGATCACGGTGGTCTTCGTCACCGCCCAGGACCACCCGGACGACGAGACGCGCGGGCTGGACGCTGGCGCCGCCGACTTCATCACCAAACCGTTCAATCCCGCGGTGGTCCGCGCGCGCGTGCGGACCCAGCTGATGCTCAAACACCAGTCCGACCTGCTGCGCGAGCTCGCCTTCATCGACGGCCTGACCGGCGTGCACAACCGGCGTCATTTCGACGAGCGCTTCCTGGCCGAGGCGCGGCGTGCCCAGCGCAGCCGCTCGCCGCTGGCCGTCGTGCTTGCCGACGTCGACCATTTCAAGCGCTACAACGACGCGCTCGGCCACCTGGCCGGCGACGACTGCCTGCGCCGAGTCGCCGCGGCACTGCGCACCTGCCTGCGCCGCCCGACCGACCTGCTCGCCCGCTACGGCGGCGAGGAATTCGTTTGCCTGCTGCCGGACACCGACCTGGCCGGCGCGATCGGCGTCGCGCAACTGATGGAGGACACGGTGCGCGCGCTCGCCCTGCCCCACCCGGGCTCGGCGGGCTGCGTGACGATCAGCCTCGGCGTCGCGGCCGCCAGCCGCGGCCAGGGGCTGGTCGACGCCGCGGACAAGGCCCTGTACCTGGCCAAGGCCAACGGGCGCGGGCGGGTCAGTTGGGTCGACGGACCTGAGGAGGCCTGAGCGCGGCCAAGGTCGCGCGTCGAGCACACCGTCTCGGCTGAACTGCCCTGGCACGCGGATCGCTGCACCAAGAAAAACGGCCCGTCGTGGGCCGTTGGCATGTGGAGCGGGTGATGGGAACAGTTCCAATCATCCAACCCGTTGATTGATAACGGATTTATCCCGTTCGCTCCTCGGGATATGGCCGCTTAGTGTACCGCAGCCGCTCGCTCGAACGCGAGGTACTTTCGCTGCCGTCCGGTGACGGCCAGCGGCAGCCATCAAGGTTCGCTCAAGTACGTGCTGGGCTCACCATTCGGTGCCTTGCTCATGCTCTTCACTCGCTTGATGAACCGCGCCAGCGGCTCGGAGGGCTCGCCACCGCGACGCACCAGGTAAGTCGAGAGGATCGGTGGCGTGCCCGCCAGCGGCCGTGTCGCAATGTCCGGCCGATTCAGCGCCTGCACCTGCGAAGCGATAGCGAAACCGATGCCGTAGCCGGCGCCCACGAGGGTCAGCATCACCCCCAGGCTGGTCACGTGGTCCACAACTTTCAGCGGCAGCCCGGCATCATCGAGCACCGCCTTGATCTGGTCGTGGCATCCCGAGGCCGCGTCCGGGTGGCACAGCACCAGCGGGAATTTCAGCGCGTCGGCGAGCTTGACCTGCGTGTGTGCCAACAGCGGGTGCCGCGCCGGCACGATCACCGATAGCGGATCGGTCCACACCAGCTCGGCCACCAAGCCATGGTTGACCGCCGCCGACAGCGCAAAGCCCACGTCCAGCAGGTCGGTGTGTAACCCTTTGAGCTGCTGTGAGAATGGCAGCTCGAAGACGCGAATCTCCAGTTCCGGTTCTTCCTCGCGGCTGCGCGCGAGCAAGGTGGCGATGCGCGGCTGGGCCAAGCTGTCGCAGATGGCGATGCGCACGTAGTTCTGGTAGCCCTGCGCGGCGCCCTTGGTGGCCTTGATCGCCTGATCGACGGTCGCCAGAACGCGGCGGCACTCCACGAGCAGCACCTGGCCGGCCCAGGTCAGACGCGTCTGGCGGCTGCTACGGTCGAACAGCGCTACGCCCAGCAGCTTTTCGAGGTCACGCATCGCACGCGACAGAGGCGACTGGTCGATGCCCAGCCGCTCGGCAGCGCGCGCCAGGTGCAACTCCTCGGCCACCGCCGCGAAGTAGCGCAGTAGTCTCAGTTCCATGGCGGCCTCCTTGTTCGTTGTTCTGGCTCCGCCGTTCCAACCCATTTGATTTCAAACCCATGCGAGCGGCTGGTGTTGCGATCACCTCCTGCTTAGATCGTGTTGTTTGCCGCGCGGCCAGCGACGCCGCGAGGCAACGAGTTGTCCACCTTGATGGCTCTCTCAGGTGTAGCGACGTTCAAGCTCGTCCCATTGCGGTTTGCCAACCAGGCGCTGACGCTCGGCGAAGGATGCAACCAAGCCGCTCGACTCAAGAACCTGCTTGTCGTCACGCAGCGCAGTCAGCGCCTTTTGCATGCCCATCACGGCACCCTGGAGAGCCGCGTTGGCGTACAGCACGATGCCGTAGCCCAAACGTCCTAGTTCCTCGGCCCTGAAGATGGGCGTCTTGCCGCCGATGACCATGTTCATGAGCTGAGGCGTGGACAGCCGCTGGGGCAACGCTCGCACTTCGTCCTCCTTCGTGACGGCTTCGACGAACAGAATGTCCGCACCCGCCTCGGCGAACTTCTGTGCGCGCTCGATGGCAGCCTCGAAGCCCAGCGTGGCGGCAGCATCGGTGCGGGCCATGACCATGAAGTCGGCATCACGACGCGCATCTACGGCAGCTTGGATCTTGCTGACGGCCTCCTCGGTGGAGATAACCTCCTTACCCGAGAAATGGCCGCAGCGCTTAGGGGCAACCTGGTCTTCGAGTTGGATGCAGTCGGCACCGGCACGCTCTAGCGTGCGCACGGAGTGATACACGTTCAGCGCATTGCCGAAGCCGGTATCGGCATCAACGATGAGCGGCAGGCTCACGGCATCGCGGATGCGAGCCGTGTCGTTGGCGATCTCGGCTAAGCCCATGAAGCCCTGGTCAGGCATGCCAAACCACATGTTGGTGACGCCGGCGCCGGTGACATACAGAGCCTCGAAACCGAGGTCTTCTATGACCTTAGCGGACAAGGCGTTGAAAGCGCCCGGCACGAGCACGCCACGGCGCGCGCCGACGAGGGACTTGAGTTGCTTGCGGGTAGACATCTGGAATTCCGTGTTTAGAAACTGTCGCTGGGTACACGCACCCAGCCTTCCATCAGGATGCGAGCGCTGCGGCTCATAACGGCCTTGGTGACGGTCCACTGGCCATCGACCTGCCGGGCCTCGGCACCAACCCGCAGCGTGCCGGATGGATGGCCGAAGCGCACGGCATGACGCTCGCCGCCGCCGGCTGCGAGATTGACCAGTGTGCCGGGGATGGCGGCCGCCGTGCCGATGGCCACGGCTGCCGTGCCCATCATGGCGTGGTGCAGTTTGCCCATGGACATCGCGCGCACGAGCAAGTCCACATCACCGGCCTCAATGGCTTTGCCACTGGAGGCCGTGTAGCTGGCCGGCGGTGCCACGAAAGCGACCTTGGGTGTGTGCTGGCGCTGGGCTGCCTCGGCCACATCGCGGATGAGGCCCATCTTCACAGCGCCCCGGGCCCGGATGGTCTCGAAACGGGACAACGCCAGGGCGTCGCCGTTGATCGCATCCTGCGACTCGGTGCCGGTGTAGCCGATGTCCTGCGCGTTCAGGAAGATGGTGGGAATGCCGGCATTGATGAGCGTGGCCTTGAACGTACCGATGCCCGGCACTTCCAGGTCATCGACAAGTCGGCCCGTGGGGAACATCGCACCGCCACTGTCGTCATCGCCTTCGTCAGCGGGGTCGAGAAATTCGAGTTGCACCTCGGCGGCCGGGAAGGTGACGCCGTCTAACTCGAAGTCGCCAGTCTCCTGCACTTGGCCGTTTGTGATGGGCACATGGGCCACTATGGTCTTGCCGATGTTGGCCTGCCAGATGCGCACCGTGCAGATGCCGTTTTCGGGCACGCGGTCGGCCGGCATCAGGCCGCTCGCGATGGTGAACGGACCGACCGCGGCGGACAGGTTGCCGCAGTTGCCAGACCAGTCCACGAAGGCGCCGTCGATGGAAACCTGGCCGAACAGGTAGTCCACGTCATGGCCGGGTTTTGTCGGCGGCGCCACGATGACGGTCTTGGACGTGGACGACGTGGCGCCGCCCATGCCGTCGATCTGCTTGCCGTAGGGGTCCGGGCTGCCGATCACGCGCAGCAGCAGTTGGTCTCGCGCAGGACCTGGCTGCTGGCAGGGCTCGGGCAAGTCCTGCAGGCGGAAGAACACACCCTTGCTGGTGCCGCCGCGCATATAGGTGGCGGGAATGCGAATCTGTGCGGGATGCGTCATGTCGTCCTCAGGGGGTCTTCCGTGCGGCCAGGAAGTCTTGCGCGAAGCGCTGCAGCACGCCGCCGGCTTCGTAGACCGAGACTTCCTCGGCGGTGTCCAGCCGGCACTTCACCGGCACGGAGGCGGTCTCGCCGTTCTTGTGGCGAATGCGCAGCGTCAGGACGGCCCGCGGCGTGCGCTCGCCGATGACGTCGAAGGTCTCGCTGCCGTCGAGACCCAGCGTCAGCCGATTGGTACCGGACTGGAACTCCAGCGGCAGCACGCCCATGCCGATCAGGTTGGTGCGGTGGATGCGCTCGAAGCCCTCGGCCACCACGACCTCGACGCCGGCCAGGCGCACTCCTTTGGCCGCCCAGTCGCGCGACGAACCCTGGCCATAGTCGGCGCCGGCGATGACGATGAGCGGCTGGCGGCGGGTCAGGTAGCTCTCGATAGCCTCCCACATGCGCATGACGCGACCTTCGGGTTCCACGCGCGCCAGCGAGCCCGCGCGCACGCTGCCATCGTCGTTGCGTACCATCTCGTTCTTCAGCGTCGGGTTGGCGAAAGTGGCGCGCATCGCGGTGAGGTGGTCGCCGCGGTGGGTAGCGTAAGAGTTGAAGTCCTTCTCGGGCAGACCCATCTTTGCCAAGTATTCGCCGGCCGCCGAGTCGAGCAGGATGGCGTTGGACGGTGACAAATGGTCGGTCGTGATGTTGTCGGGCAGGATGGCTAGTGGCCGCATGCCGGTGAGCGTGCGCGGGTTGGCGGCCAGCGCGCCGACGCCTTCAGTGTCCCAGTACGGGGGGCGGCGGATGTAGGTGGACTGCGGGCGCCAGTTGTATTGCGGCGCGGCGCGCTCGGCCTCCACGGGGCGGATGGCAAACATTGGGTCGTAGACCGCGCGGTATTGCTCCGGCTTCACGGCGGTACGCACCACTGCGTCGATCTCCTCGTCAGCGGGCCAGAGATCCTTCAGGCGTACTTCTCGTCCGTCCACGGTGCCCAGTACATCGTTTTCGATGTCGAAACGCACCGTGCCAGCCAACGCGTATGCGACGACCAACGGCGGAGACGCGAGGAAAGCCTGCTTCGCGTAGGGATGGATGCGGCCGTCGAAGTTGCGGTTGCCGGACAGCACGGCAGTGGCGTACAGATCGCGGTCGATGATCTCCTGCTGGATCTTCGGGTCCAGCGCGCCGCTCATGCCATTGCAGGTTGTGCAGGCGAAGGCGACGATGCCGAAGCCGAGCTTTTCCAGTTCGTGCAGCAGCCCGGCCTCCTTCAGGTACAGCTCCACGGCCTTTGAGCCCGGCGCCAGCGAGGTCTTGACCCATGGCTTACGCACGAGGCCCAGGCGGTTGGCTTTCATCGCCAGCAAGCCGGCGGCGATGACGTTGCGCGGGTTGCTGGTGTTCGTGCAGCTCGTGATCGCCGCGATGATGACAGCGCCATCGGGCATCTGGCCCCGCGCCTCCTGGGCGTGAGCCTTGTCCAAATCCACCGCGATGCCTCGCTCGCGGAGCGCCGAGGTCGGCAGCCGGCGGTGTGGATTGGACGGACCGGCCATGTTGCGTACCACACTGCCGAGGTCAAAGCGCAACGTGCGCTCATACTGGGCCGCTTTCAGTTCGCTGGCCCAGAAACCTGCCGTGCGAGCGTAGTGCTCTACGAGGCGCACCTGCGCGTCGTCTCGGCCGGTGAGCTTCAGGTAGTCGATGGTCTGCGAGTCGATATAGAACAGAGCGGCGGTCGCGCCGTACTCAGGGCACATGTTGGCGATGGTCGCGCGGTCTCCGATGGACAGGCTCTCGGCGCCTTCACCGAAGAACTCCAGGTAGGCACCCACGACCTTCTGCTGGCGCAGGAACTCAGTCAGCGCCAGCACGATGTCGGTCGCCGTGATGCCTGGTTGGCGGCAGCCGGTCAGCTCGACGCCAGCGATGTCCGGCAACCGCATCCACGATGCGCGGCCCAGCATGACGTTCTCCGCCTCCAGCCCGCCCACGCCCACGGCGATGACGCCCAAGGCGTCGACGTGCGGTGTGTGGCTGTCGGTACCAACGCAGGTATCCGGGAAGGCCACGCCCTCGCGGACATAAACCACCGGCGACATCTTCTCCAGGTTGATCTGGTGCATGATGCCGTTGCCCGCCGGGATGACGTCCACGTTGTCGAAGGCCGACTTGGTCCACTCGATGAAGTGGAAACGGTCCTCATTGCGGCGGTCCTCGATTTCACGGTTCTTGCGGAAGGCATCGGGGTCGAAGCCGCCGCACTCCACGGCCAGCGAATGGTCCACAATGAGCTGCACAGGCACGACGGGGTTCACCGCGGCCGGGTCGCCGCCTTGGGCCGCGATCGCGTCACGCAAACCGGCCAGGTCCACTAACGCAGTCTGACCTAGGATGTCGTGACAGACCACGCGAACCGGGAACCATGGGAAGTCCAGGTCACGTCGGCGCTCTATGAGTTGCAGCAGGTAGCTGTTCAGATGTTCGGGGTCCGCGCATCGGACCAGGTTCTCGGCATGGACACGCGCTGTGTAGGGCAGCATCGCCCACGCGCCCGGGCGGATCGCGTCAACAGCTTCGCGGGCGTCGAACCAGTCCAGCGCCGTGCCGGGCAGGGGCTTGCGGAACTGGGAACTCATGCGCGTTCGTCAATGGGCACGAAGCGCTGGTCTTCAGGGCCGGTGTAATTCGCGCTGGGGCGAATGATCTTGTTGTCCACGCGCTGCTCGATGACGTGCGCGGCCCAACCGCTGGTGCGGGAGATGACGAACAGAGGCGTGAACATCGCCGTGGGCACGCCCATCATGTGATAGCTGACGGCGCTGAACCAGTCGAGGTTGGGGAACATTTTCTTGACGTCCCACATGACTGACTCCAGCCGTTCTGCGATGTCAAACATCTTGGTGGAGCCCGCCTCGTCCGATAGGCTCCTGGCCACGCCCTTGATGACGACGTTGCGCGGGTCGCTGACGGTGTAGACCGGGTGGCCGAAGCCGATGACCACCTCCTTGGCCTCCACGCGGCGGCGGATGTCCGCCTCAGCCTCGTTCGGGTTGTCATAGCGCTTCTGAATCTCGAAGGCCACCTCGTTGGCGCCACCATGCTTGGGGCCGCGCAGCGCGCCGATGGCGCCGGCAATGGACGAGTACATGTCGCTGCCCGTGCCGGCGATGACGCGCGCGGTGAAGGTGCTAGCGTTGAACTCATGCTCGGCATAGAGGTTGAGCGACGTGTGCATGGCGCGCACCCAGCTCTCAGGCGGCGTCGTGCCGTGCAGCAGACGCAGGAAGTGGCCGCCGATGGAGTCGTCGTCCGTCTCCACCTCGATGCGGCGGCCCTGCGTGCTCCAGTGATACCAGTACAGCAGCATGGAGCCCAGGCTGGCCATGAGCCGGTCGGCGATGTCGCGGGCGCCGGGCAGGCTGTGGTCGTCCTTCTCGGGCAGGATGCAGCCCAGCGCCGACACGCCGGTGCGCATCACGTCCATCGGGTGGGCGCCAGCGGGCAAGCGTTCCAGCGACTCTTTCACACTGGCAGGCAAGCCGCGCATGGCCCTGAGCTTGGCCTTGTAGGCGCGCAACTCGGCGCGCGTGGGCAGCTTGCCGTGCACCAGCAGGTGGGCGATCTCCTCGAACTCGCAGACCTCGGCGATGTCCAGGATGTCGTAGCCGCGGTAATGCAGGTCGTTGCCGCTGCGGCCGACGGTGCACAGCGCGGTATTGCCGGCCGTCACGCCGGACAGCGCCACAGATTTCTTCGGCTTGAAGCCGGTGGTCGGGGTTTCGCTCATGGGCATGTTCTCCAGGAAATTCAGTGGGCTTGATCGTTCAGAGCTGCGGGCATCAGGCCGTCATCGCGGGGCTCCAGCGGCACCGGACGGCCATTGGCGTTGACAGACACCATCTCGAAGCTGGCGCGCAGCACTTCTTGCGGCTTGGTGCCGGGCGCCGCATCCAGCGCGGCGCGCACGTCCACCGTCATTGAGCTGCGGCCCAGCCGCGTGACGCGCGCATGCAGGTGCAACAGCGAGCCGATGGCGATCGGGGCCAGGAACTCGATGCCACGCGATGCGGCCATCACGACTGACTGACGACTGAAGCGTGCAGCGGCTAGATACGCGGTCTTGCCGAGCATCGACAAGGCCTCAGGACCGAAGAGCGTGCCGTAGTGGTTGGATTGCTGAGGCAGCACCAGCTCAGTGCGGTTCAACTCGTTCAGCGGTGTGGAAGCCAAAGTCTTGATCCAGTCCATGGTGGGGAGGGAAAGTCGTATTATTCGCAATCTTCGCATCCACTTCTTTGGTACTCAATGACTAAAATTGCCAATGAATGCGAAGGTTTTTGATGCAGTTTGCGATATTTGCGAATATTCAGAGCCCCATTCTTATGCGCAAGACCTTTCTGGGCGTGAAGCTCAAGACGCTGCGAGAGCAGCGTGGCCTGACCCAGGTAGCCCTGGCACAAGTGCTCAAGCTCTCGCCGAGCTACGTGAATCAGCTTGAAAACAACGGGTATCCGGATTTGGCTGTGTTTCAGCCGTCAGAGCCGGCCTGAATCAAGCAGCGCGATCAGTGTGGTTATGTCGGCTCCGAAGTTCTTCGACTGCTCGTACTCTCGCTGTGGTTCTTCGGCTCGCCACCTGGTGTTCATCGGTACGGCGAAGGACCTGGCAAGGTGGCCCGGAGGAAGCTC
>RXJV01000147.1:0-491 GCA_003963075.1 Burkholderiales bacterium | reverse complement strand
CAGCGACTTTTTGTGGGCGCCCTCGGTGAAGAGGATCTTCGCGCGCAACGCCTCGAAGCTGTAGCCACGGCCCAACCGGTTCATCACGCGGATCAGGCTGTTCAGGCTCTCCGTGTAGGCGTTGGTGACCGGGTGCTCGAAGTAGTTGAGGATGAAGGGCTGCCAGTTGGTGAAGGCGCGGATCAGGTCGCTGAAGGCATCCCTGACCTCGGGCACCACGGCCTTGCTCCAGGCCTCGTAAGCTGCAATGGCGGCGCGCTGGTTGACAGACTGCTCGTAGATCGCGCAGAAGTCTTCCTTGAGCCGGTACGCGGCGCCCAGCTCGGGGTAGTTCTTTGTCCAGCCGTCCAGAAGCAGTAGCTCCTGATCGTTCAGGTCTCGCTCACGCTTCAGCAGCACGAAGCGGTCATGCATCAGGCCGCGGCGCTGCTTGGGCGTGAGCTGCTCCCGCAGTCCCTTGCGCACCTTCTCCAAGGCGTCGTTGGCCATCC
>RXJV01000042.1 GCA_003963075.1 Burkholderiales bacterium | reverse complement strand
CCCCAAGGGCCAGCTCTACACCCCGGTCGACAAGGACCAGGTGATGTACTACCGCGAGGACAAGGCCGGCCAGATCCTGCAGGAAGGCATCAACGAGGCCGGCGGCATGGCCAGCTGGATCGCCGCAGCCACGAGCTACTCGACGAGCAACCGGATCATGATCCCGTTCTACGTCTACTACTCGATGTTCGGCTTCCAGCGCATCGGTGACCTGGCCTGGGCCGCCGGCGACATGCAGGCGCGCGGCTTCCTGCTCGGCGGCACCTCGGGCCGCACCACGCTGAACGGCGAGGGCCTGCAGCATGAGGATGGCCACAGCCACATCCTGGCCGGCACCATCCCGAACTGCATCTCCTACGACCCGACCTTCGCGCACGAGGTGGCGGTCATCATGCACCGCGGCCTCAAGCGCATGGTGGAGGACCAGGAGAACGTCTTCTACTACATCACCCTGCTCAACGAGAACTACCCGATGCCTGGCCTGAAGCCCGGCACCGAGGAGCAGATCCTGAAGGGCATGTATCTGCTGGAAGAGGCCGACGCCAGCAAGACCGTCAGCGTCAACCTGCTGGGCTCGGGCACCATCCTGCGCGAAAGCCAAGTGGCCAAGCTGCTGCTCGAAGAGGACTGGGGCATCGGCGCCCATGTGTGGAGCTGCCCGAGCTTCAACGAGCTGGCCCGCGACGGCCAGAACGCCGAGCGCTGGAACCTGCTGCATCCGACCGAACTGGCCTGCGTGCCCTTCGTGACCCAGCAGCTCGGCCGCACCAGCGGCCCGGTGATCGCGTCCACCGACTACATGAAGAACTACGCGGAGCAGATCCGCGCCTTCATCCCGAAGGGCCGCGCCTACAAGGTGCTGGGCACCGACGGCTTTGGCCGCAGCGACTTCCGCTCCAAGCTGCGCCAGCACTTCGAGGTCAATCGCCACTACATCGTGGTCGCCGCGCTCAAGGCCCTGGCCGAGGACGGGGCCATCCCCGCCAGCAAGGTGGCCGAGGCGATTGCCAAGTACGGCATCGACGCCAACAAGATCAACCCGCTGTATGCCTAACCCACCCCCGAGGCGCTGACGCGCCTCCCCCTCAAGGGGGCGCACCCAGTGGCCTGGCAAAGCCAGTTCCACGGGTGCCGCCTGGTAAGGCACTACATCCGCAAACAATGGAGATCAGGGTCATGGCATTGGTTGAAGTCAAGGTTCCCGACATCGGCGATTTCGACGAGGTCGGCGTCATCGAGGTGCTGGTCAAGGTCGGCGACACCGTCAAGGTCGAGCAGAGCCTGGTGACGGTGGAAAGCGACAAGGCCTCGATGGAGATCCCGTCGTCGGCCGCAGGCGTGGTCAAGGAGATCAAGGTCGCGCTCGGCGACAAGGTCAAGGAAGGCAGCGTGCTCGTGCTGGTGGAGGCCCAGGGGGCCGCTGCTGCTGCTGCGCCTGCCGCTGCTGCGCCGGCCCCGGTGGCCGCAGCCATTGCTGCGCCGGCCGCGGCACCGGTGGTGGCGGCCGCGCCCGCCGGCGGCCCGGTGACCGTCGTGGTGCCGGACATCGGCGACTTCGACGAGGTCGCCGTGATCGAGCTGCTCGTCAAAGTGGGCGACTCCGTCAAGGTCGAGCAGAGCCTCATCACCGTCGAGAGCGACAAGGCCTCGATGGAGATTCCGTCGTCCACCGCGGGCGTGGTCGAGGAGCTGCTCGTCAAGCTTGGCGACAAGGTCAGCAAGGGCACGCCGCTGGCGCGCGTGAAGGCAAGCGGCGCTGCGGCGGTGCCCGCCCCGGCGGCGGCAGCCCCTGCGCCCGCCGCTGCGGTGCAGGTTGCGGCGCCCGCGTCGGCGCCCGTCGCGGCGCTAGCGGCTGCGCTGCCGGCCCACCAGCCGGCGTCGCCCACCGGTCAACTGCCCCATGCCTCGCCCAGCATCCGCAAGCTGGCACGCGAGCTGGGCGTGCCGCTGGCCGAGGTCAAAGGCAGTGGGGCCAAGGGCCGCATCGTCGAGGCGGACATCCAGGGCTTCGTCAAGTCCGTGATGTCGGGTGCGGTGCAGACCGTAGCGCAAAAGGCGGCGGCGCCAGCCGCTGCGGCCGCGTCGGGTGGGGCTTTCCCCGGCCTGCTGCCCTGGCCCAAGGTCGATTTCGAGAAGTTTGGTGCCGTCGAGCGCAAGGAGCTCTCGCGCATCAAGAAGATCTCGGGCGCCAACCTGCATCGCAACTGGGTGGTCATTCCCCACGTCACCAACCATGACGACGCGGACATCACCGAGCTCGAAGCCTTCCGCGTGCAGCTGAACAAGGAGAACGAGAAGACCGGGATCAAGGTGACCATGCTCGCCTTCATGATCAAGGCGGCGGTGGCGGCCCTGAAGAAGTTCCCCGAGTTCAACAGCTCGCTGGACGGCGACACCCTGGTGCTGAAGAGCTACTTCCACATCGGCTTCGCGGCCGACACGCCCAACGGTCTGGTCGTGCCCGTCATCAAGGACGCGGACAAAAAGGGCATCTTCCAGATCAGCCAGGAGATGTCCGAGCTGGCCAAGAAGGCCCGCGACGGCAAGCTGGGTCCGGCCGACATGAGCGGCGGCTGCTTCTCGATCAGCAGCCTGGGCGGCATCGGCGGCAAGTACTTCACGCCCATCATCAACGCGCCTGAGGTGGCCATCATGGGCGTGTGCAAGAGCAGCACCGAGCCGGTGTGGGACGGCAAGCAGTTCGTGCCGCGCCTGATCCTGCCGCTCAGCCTGAGCTGGGACCACCGCGTCATCGACGGCGCTGCGGCCGCCCGCTTCAACGTCTACTTCGCCAGCCTGCTGTCCGACTTCCGTCGGATCGCGCTGTGATCAGGAGCTGACGCAATGGCACTCATTGAAGTTCAAGTTCCGGACATTGGCGACTTCGACGAAGTCGGCGTCATCGAGGTGCTGGTCAAGCCCGGCGACGCCGTCAAGGTCGAGCAGAGCCTGATCACGGTCGAAAGCGACAAGGCGTCGATGGAGATTCCGTCGTCTGCTGCGGGCGTGGTCAAGGAGCTCAAGCTCAAGCTGGGTGACAAGGTCAGCAAGGGCTCGGTCATCCTGTCGCTGGAGTCCACCGCTGCGACGGCGCCGGCACCCGCACCGGCGGCTCCCGTAGCGGCATCGGCCGCTGCGGCCCCGGTGGCTGCGCCTGCCGCTGCGACCTACACCGGCAGTGCCGACCAGGCGTTCGACCTCGTCGTGCTGGGCGGCGGCCCCGGCGGCTACTCGGCCGCCTTCCGCGCCGCCGACCTCGGCCTCAAGGTCGCGCTGGTCGAGCGTTACGCGACTCTGGGCGGTGTCTGCCTGAACGTGGGCTGCATCCCGTCCAAGGCACTGCTGCACGTCGCGGCGGTCATGGACGAGGTCAGCCACATGGCCGACTTGGGCGTGGCCTTCGGCGCGCCCACGGTCGACATCGACAAGCTGCGCGCCCACAAGAACAAGGTCACCGGCAAACTGACCGGGGGCCTCGCGGCCATGGCCAAGATGCGCAAGGTCACCGTGCTGCGCGGTGTCGGCACCGTGCTCGATGCCCAGCACCTGAAGGTCGAAGCGACCGAGGGCGCCGTCGGCCAGGCCAAGACCGGTTCGGTGCAGACGGTGGCCTTCAAGCGCCTGATCATCGCGGCGGGCTCGCAGGCGGTGCGCCTGCCCTTTTTGCCGAGCGATCCGCGCATCGTCGACTCCACCGGCGCGCTGGAAATGCAGGTCAAGCCCGAGAAGATGCTCATCGTCGGCGGCGGCATCATCGGCCTCGAAATGGGCACGGTGTACTCCACGCTGGGTGCGCGCCTGGATGTGGTCGAGATGCTGCCCACGCTGATGACGGGCGCCGACCGCGACCTCGTCAAGGTCTGGCAGAAGTTCAACCAGCACCGCTTCGACAACATCCTGTTGAACACGAAGACGGTCGCAGCCGAAGCCCGGCCGGACGGCATCTGGGTGACCTTCGAAGGCGAGGGCGCTCCCACGGAGCCGCAGCGCTACGACCTGGTGCTGCAGGCCGTGGGCCGCACGCCCAATGGCAAGAAGATCGGCGCCGAGAACGCCGGCGTCATCGTGGGTGACCGCGGCTTCATCCCGGTGGACGTGCAGATGCGCACCAACGTGGCGAGCGTGTTCGCCATTGGCGACATCGTCGGCCAGCCCATGCTGGCCCACAAGGCGGTGCATGAGGGCCATGTGGCGGCGGAGGTCATTGCCGGCGAACTGCTGGGTGATGAGAAGCTGGCCAAGAGCCAGTTCGACGCCCGCGTGATCCCGAGCGTGGCCTACACCGACCCCGAGGTCGCCTGGGTGGGCATGACCGAGGACGAGGCCAAGGCCAAGGGCATCGCCATCACCAAGGGCCTGTTCCCGTGGACGGCCTCGGGCCGCGCGATCGCCAACGGCCGCGACGAGGGCTTCACCAAGCTGATCTTCGACGAGGCCAGCCACCGCATCATCGGCGGCGGCATTGTCGGCACGCATGCCGGCGACATGATCGGCGAGATCGCGCTGGCCATCGAGATGGGCGCCGACGCGGTCGACATTGGCAAGACCATCCACCCGCACCCGACGCTGGGTGAGTCGCTGGGCATGGCCGCCGAGGTGGCCCACGGCTCCTGCACGGACGTGCCGCCGGTGCGCAAGAAATAGGCGCGGACGGCCGGCCCATTCAGCCCGGCGTCGGGGCGGGTCGGCCCAGGGCTAACGTCAATCTACACCGGTGCCGCGCATGGCCACAATGCGGCCATGCGTTTCTTCTACTGGTTCATGGTCGTCGTGATGACGTCCACGCTGCTGCCCTCGGCGTTGTACATGGGCATCTATGTGTTCACCGGCGCCGACGAGGCGCTGGACCGCGCGCGCAAGCTGTGGAACTTCCTGCGCGCGTTCACGCTGCTGGGCTTCAATATCACCGTCTGGGGCCATGTGGCGGTCGGCCTCTGGCAGCTCGCGCATTGAGCTGAGCCGGCCGCAGGGGCCGACCGGTCCGCCGTTCAGGGCGTGACGTTGAGCTGCAGGGCCTTCAGCGCATCCTCGATCGGGATGAAGAAATTGAAGCCCTTGCCCGACTCCATGCCGCCTTGGGTGATCGCAATGACCCGACCATCCGCGTCGAGCAAGGGCCCGCCGCTGCTGCCGAAGGTGACGGCCGCATCGCTCTGCAGCACGCGCCGCCCCTGCATCACCCGGTCGGCGCTCAGCACGCCACGCGTCATCGAGTTGTTCAGCACGCCGAGTGGCGAGCCGATCGCATAGACATCGGTGCCGACCTCAGGTGCCGGGCCGCTGCGCAGTGCCAGCGCATCGCCATCGGTCAGCGCGGTCTTGAGCAGGGCGACGTCCGCCTGCTCATTCACCTTGACCACCTCGGCCACCGCCTTGTCGCCGTTTTGCAGCTTCAGCCGGGCGTATTTGGAGCCTTTCACGACATGGGCATTGGTCAGCAAATGCCCGGCCTTGTCGATGAAGAAGCCGCTGCCGGAGCCCGCGGCGGTCTCCAGCGTCACGACGGCATTGCGCAGCTGGGCCTGGTTCTTCAGTGCGCCACCACCGGCCGGCGCGACGCCCTTGAAGCTCATCACGCTCGCATTGGCAGGCTCTGCCGGCGCAACACCCGCATTCGTCGCCGCAGTGGTCGCCGCAGTCGTCGCCGCGGAAGCTGCCGCAGCCGGCGCAGCGTCCCCGCCCTTGAGCGCATCCAGCACCGCGGGCGCCGCGAGGAAATTGCTCAGCGACGAGACGATGGCGCGCTTGGCGAGATCGGGAATCTTGTCCTTGCTCGCGGCCAGGCCCTCGGTCGTGGCCTGGTAGACGACCTTCTGCTGCTTCTCCGAGAACAGGGCCCAGTCGACCTTGTAATAGATCCAGCCCTCGGCGCGGTTGTCCAGCCAGCAGACCTCGTGCTTGGCCTCGGTCAGGATGCCGCCAATGCGGAAATCCGGCGCCGCGGCGACGTCCACGTCAAAGGCATTGGCCTGCCCCTTGCCGGCGAGCGGGTAGCCCAGGCGCTTGAGCTCCTGGGTGGCCACGCTGCTCATGAAGCCGCCGTAGTTCTTGATGTAGTTCTCGTTGACCGTCATCGGCTGGCGGTTGATGCAGAACCAGCCGAAGCTGCTGCCACCCATGTCGTCGCCCTGCAGCATCGAGACCTTGAGCTTGTCCACGGCCAGGGTGACCTTCAGATCGGCGCCCTGGGCACTGAGGGCCGGCTTTTGCACGACGACGGGCGGCGGCGGGGTGTCGGCCGCATGCGCGGCGACGGCGCACAGGGCCAGGCTCAGCAGCCATGGGCTCAGCTTCGATGACATGGTTTCCTCCTTGGCATGCGGCCCTTGATGCAGGGTCGCTCGGTCTGCGCGGTCATGTTAAGCGAGCCGTTGCCGGCCTCAGCCCAGCAGCCCGCAGTCTGCCGTGCCCCAACGGTCCACCGGCATCCGGAGGCGCTGGCCGGTCTGCAGCCGCTGCCAGGTGTCGGGCGTCGTGCGGCAGGTCCAGACCTGGCCGGAGCCGTTACGCAACTGCAGTTCGTAGTGGAGCTCGCGTCGGCCCAGACGCTCGCTGCCGGGCTGGCCGGGCGGCTCCACGCGCAAGGGCGGGCTGGGCCAGCGTACCACGCTGGCTGCATCGCCGTCCTCGCGCGCGATCCATTGGCGCCGCCAGGCCAGCAACCGGTAGCGGCAATGCTCGGCAGGCCCTGCGCGCCGCCCATGTGGATCGGCAATGACGCGGCGTGTCACGTCGAAGGCCTCGGCCGGCAGTTCGTCGCACCAGTCCGTGCCGGCCTCGAGCCGAAGGCGTTCGACCTCGATGTCCGCGTGCCAGCGGCGTTGGACGATTTCAACCGCGAAGCCGGTCGGCCCAAAGACCCACCAGGCCAGCGGCGGCAGCGTCAGCGCCAGGCCCAGCCAGGCCAGCGTGAGGCGCGAACGGAGGGCGGCAGCGAGCATTGGCATGCCACGATTGTCCAGGCGGGCCATGCCCGCGGCGGTCGGCTGCTCCGCGCGACCCCGCGTTGGGGCTCCGGGGGGGCTGCGGGGCTCCAGGGCTCAGGCCGCGGCTTCGAACTGCGTGGCGATGGACTCTTCCCACTGCGCGAGTTCGTCCCAGCTCACCTGCAGCCATTCCATCGCGGCGGCATGGTGGCCGGCCCAGTCGGCGTCTTCGGGCAGGCCCTCGTGGCGGCGCATCAGATGGTCGGCGATCAGCCCGGCAGCGATCAGGGTGTGGACCTCGGGCTCGATGTCGGCGTGACCGAGGGCGAAGTAGTCGTGGTGCAGGCGGATGGCCGCCATCAGCGTGGGCGGCAGATTCCAGACCCGCGCCACCAGTGCGCCGACGACGGCATGGTCGGTCTTGTGGTTGGCGTTCTCGGTCGCGACATAGGGGCGGTCGATGCGCGCCGCAGCCTCCACCATCGTCGCGCCATAGCCGCGCACGCTCTGCAGCAGTACCGGCATGCCCACGTGCAGGAACAGGCCGAAGCTGTGGGCCAGGTCGGGCGACAGGCCCGGCAACTCGCGGGCGACGGTGGTCATCGCGATCGCCCGCTTGGTGCTGCGCTGCCAGAAGCGCGTGAGCTGGGGTGCATTGACCGGGATGGCGTGCTCGGCCAGAAAGCCGGTCATCACCGCCACGCTTTCGCGCAGGCCGATGCGCGTCATCGCCTGGCCGACGGTCGAGCAGGGCAGCCCGACGGGCTTGAACAGCGGACCGTTGGCGATGCGCAGCAGCGTGGCCGCCATCGCGACATCGCTTGAGGCGATCCGGCCGACCACGCCGAGGTCCGGCTCGTCGGCGCTCATGGCCTGCTGCAACTCCGCCAGCAGTGCGGGGCAGGGGGGAATCTGGATGTGCTGCAAGGGCCCGCGGCGGCGCGACTGGTCGAGGTCGTCGCGGATCTGCTCGGTGCGGCCTGGGCGGGCCGGTGGTGGGGCCGGTTGCTGCATGGTCTGGAGTGGTTGGGTGGCGCGGGGCTCGGTCCGCCAGAGGCGGGGCACGGCGAGCAGGTGTCGGCGATCCTCGGTTCACGCGGTTGAGGCGGCGAGGAAATCTTAGGTGAGTCCGGGCCGGGTACAGTGATTTCCAACGCTGCGCCCGTCAATCTTGCCGACTTCTCCGATCTGTTTCGCCAATGCCTTGCGCCGACGCCTGTGGTGGTGGGGCGCGCTGCTGGCTTGCGCCTGGCCGGCGCTGGCCGCCTATGACGCGGCGCGGGTGCTGGAAGTGGCCGCTGCGCGCAACCCCCGGCTCGCGGAGCAGGCCCAGGCCCTGGTGTCGCAGATCGAGCGCGACAGCGCGCTGGACGAACTTCAGCGGCTGAAGGACATCAACGACTTCTTCAACCGGCGGCTCGAGTTCAAGGAGGACCTGGTGGTCTGGGGGGTGCCCGACTACTGGGCCTCGCCGCTCGAGAGCCTGGACAAGCGGGCCGGTGACTGCGAGGACTACGCCATCGGCAAGTACTTCAGCCTGGCGGCCACAGGCGTGCCGACCGCCAAGCTGCGCATGGTCTATGTGCGGGCCCGGCTGGGCGGGCAGTCGCTGGCGCATATGGTGCTGGCCTACTATGCCCAGCCGGGCGCGGAGCCGCTGATCTTGGACAACCTGCGCCCCGAGGTGCTGCCGGCATCGCAGCGGCCCGACCTGACGCCGGTGTTCAGCTTCAACACCGAAGGGCTGTGGCAGGGCGTCGGGCAGGTCACCCAGGGCGACCCGCTGGCGCGGTTGTCGTTGTGGCGTGAACTGGTGGCCAAGGTGAAGGTCGAGGGTTTCTTTTGAGGGAGCAGACATGTCCTTGATGCGTCAGATTGCCTGGCTGGTGCTGGGCGTTGTGCTGGCGGCGCTGGTGGGTGCGGTGGGCCTGTCCACCTGGTCGGCGCAGCAGCTGATGCGTGCGCAGCTCGAGCTGAAGAACGCGGACAACGCGCAGGCCCTGGCCCTGGCCCTGTCGCAGCAGCAGGGCGATGCCGAGCTGATCAAGCTGCTCGTGTCGGCCCAGTTCGATACCGGGGCCTATGAGTTCGTGCGTTGGCGTGGCGTGGATGGCGAGACCCGCTTCGAGCGCGCCGAACCGCCGCGGCCCGGGCGGGCGCCGGCCTGGTTCCGCGGGCTGGTGCCGATCGAGGCGGCGCCGGGCGTCGCCCAGCTGTCCAATGGCTGGAACGCGATCGGCTCGGTCGAGCTCAAGAGCCACGCCAGCTTCGCGCATGACGAGCTGTGGCTGGCGTCGCGGCGGCTGCTGGCCTGGCTGCTGATGGTCGGCATTGCCGCAGCGGTCGTGGCATGGGCCGGCCTCAAGCGCATCCGCCGCCCGCTGGATGCGGCCGTCGCCCAGGCCGAGGGCGTGCTGGCCGGCAGCTATGGCCAGGTGCTGGAGCCACGGGTGCCCGAGCTGCAGCGCCTGACCCGTGCGATGAACGCGATGGTGCAGCGCGTGCGCGACCTGTTCGAGGCCCAGGCCGGCCAGCTGCTGGTGCTGCGCGAGCAGGTGCACCATGACGCGCTGACCGGTGTCTCCACCCGCAAGCATTTCCTGGCCGAGCTGGATGCAGCCTTGCAGCGCGACGATGGGCCGGCGATCGCGGGCCTGGTGCTCGTGCGGCTGCGCGACCTGCCGGGCTTGAATGCCAGGCTGGGCCGCGCCGGGGTCGACGATGTGCTGCTGACGCTGGTGGCGGCGCTGCGCGCCTACCCGGAGTCGGTCTCCGGCTGCCGGGTCGGCCGGCTCAACGGCGGCGACTTTGCGCTGTGGCTGCCGGCACCGGGCGTGGCCGCCGAGACGGCGCATGCGCTGGCCGATGCACTGCGTGCCAGCCTGCCGGCCTTCGGTCCCGGCGTGCAGGTCGCGCTCGGGGCCATCGAGCTGCCGCGCGAGCGGCCCGCCAGCGTCTGGCTGGGCGAGGCCGATGCGGCGCTGGCGCGTGCCGAGCATCTGAGCGAGGCGCGTGGCGGCTTCGTCGTCGAGATCGTGTCCGACCCCGGCGTCGGCCGCGAGCAGGGCGAGGGCCTGTGGCGCAGCCAGCTGCAGCAGGCCGTCGCACAGCGCCAGGGCCGGCTGATCGAGTTCCCGGTGCGCAACGCGGCCGGGCAGTTGCTGCATCTGGAATGCCCGCTGCAGCTGCGCCTGGACGCCGACTTCCTGCCCGCCGCGGCCTGGCTGCCGCTGGCGGTACGGGCGCGGCAGACGGCCCAGGTTGACCTGTTCGCGGTCGACCTGGCGCTGCAGGCCATCGCGGCCGACGGCCAGCCGCGCTGCATCAATGTCGCGCCGGCCTCGCTGGCCGATGCGGCCTTCCTGCCGCAGCTGCGCGAGCTGCTCGGGCATGCGCCGCAGGCGGCCCGCGCGCTGCTGCTGGACCTGGCCGAGGCGGCCGCCACCGAGCATTTCGACCGTTTGCTGGAACTGGGCCGCCAGCTGCGCCCGCTCGGCGTCAAGCTGGGCCTGGAGCATGCCGGCGCCGGCCTGGCCCAGGTCGACAAGCTCTACCAGGCCGGGCTGGACTATGTGAAGCTGGATGCGTCGGTGCTGCTCGGCGTGGCCGGCGAGGCTGGCCGCGCGGCCTTTGTGCGCGGCATGGTCATCATGCTGCGCAGCCTGGCGCTGAAGGTCTATGGCGAGGGCGTCGTCGACGCGATGGATGCCCAGGCGCTGTGGGACTGCGAGCTGGACGGGCTGACCGGGCCGTGGGTGACGGCCAGCCTGCGCGGCTGAGCGCGTTCAGAGCTTCATCTCCAGCCGCAGCTGCCATTGCGTGTAGCTCGGGCCGCCGCTGCGCGTGCTGATGACGGTCTTGTCGGTGGTGATGACGCTGCCGGTGAAGTAGTCCAGCGGCGCGAGGTTGGCGGCCGACAGCCGCACGCCCAGCGTCGGGCTGAAGGTCCACAGCGCGAAGGCATCGGCCACGCGCTTCTTGTCGAGCGTGGTCAGCTGCAGCTCGGTCTGCTGGATCTGATAGCCCGGGGTGTAGTTGAGGTTGCCGCCGACGGTCAGCGGCAGGCTGCGCAGCCGGTAGTCGAAGCCGAGGTTGAGCGTGCCTTGAGGCTGCTGGTCCAGCGTGTTGTGCGGGCCGGGAATCTGCCTGACCTCCGAGTGGAACAGGCTGAGGTTGGTGCGCAGATTGACCGGCCAGGCGTCGCTGACGAACTGGTCGAGCCGGAACTTGGCTTCCAGCTCCAGGCCATAGGTTGTGGCGTCGCCGATATTGCGTGGCCGCGCCACCCAGCGCGGCACCGCGGCCCAGGGCACGGTTTCGAGTTGCGGTTCGACGCGGATCAGGTTCTCGATGCGCCGGTAGAAGGCGTTGACGCTGAGGATGCCGCCCAGGCTCAGGTAGTTCTCGTAGGCCAGCTCCAGACCCCGGGCCACCTCGGGCTTGAGTGCCGGGTTGCCCATGCGGTCGGGCTCGTTGACGACATTGGGCCCGCACAGGCCGTTGTCGGGGCAGGCGTACTGCGCGTTGATGCTGGGCCGCGCGATCAGGTCCGACAGGTTGGGGCTGCGGTAGGAGCGCGTCAGGCTGGCGCGCAGCTGGTCGCGGCTGTTGTCGCCCAGCTTCCAGACGGCATGCAGCAGCGGCGTCCAGACCGAGGAGCGGTTGCTGACCGGGTTACCGGCGTTGCTGCTCGCGGTGCGGATGGTCTCGCCGCGCAGGCCGGCGTAGAAGCTCCAGCGCTTGCCGACGCTCCACTCGTCCTGCGCGTAGTAGGCATAGCGCCGGGTCGAGGCCGACAGGTTGTCGCCGAAGTCCTGCAGGGCCGGCAGCGGCAGGCCGTTCTGCAGCGTGATGCGGGTCTGGTCCAGGGTCTGGCCCTCGGCTTCGAGGCCACCGACCAGGCTGTGATCGTCGCCCAGGGGGTGGGAAAGCTTGCCGTTGAAGCTCCACATGTCGAAGCGGCTGTCGGTGGTGTCGTCCTGGCTGCGCGACGGCAGGCCTTTCAGACGTTCCTCTCGAAGGCTTTGGCCGTGGGCATTCATGCGGCCGGCCGCGCCGCGCAGCTCCAGCGTCGTGCCCTCGCCGAGCCGATGCTGCCACTGGGCCTGCAGCCGTCCCATGGCCGAGCGGTTGTGGCTGTCGGTGTCGGCATGGTCGTAGTTCAGACAGCGGACCGGGCTGGCGGGGTCGCTGCTGCAAGCGCCCTGCGTCTGGTCAAGCGTGTTGTGGCCCGAGCTGCGGTTGACGACGACGAAGGGCTGCAGCGCGAAGCTGTCGCCGCCCGGCTCGCGCCATTGCAGCCGGGCGCTGAGGTTGAGCGATTCGTTGGCCGACTCGTTGCGGCCGCGGCTGATGATGTTGCTGTCCTGGCCGGTGCCGAGCAGTTGGGTGTTGGAGCTGGTGTTGATGTCGTCGATGCGCGCGTTGCGGGTCGCGTTCAGCGCCAGGTTGTAGGCGCCGGTCGGGCTGAACTTGTCGTTGCGGGTCCAGCCCAGGTTGGGACGCAGCAGGCCGCGCTCCTCGGAGAGCTGCAGGCGCAGGTCGTTGACGCGGCGTTGCAGCGCCTCGCGCAGCACGATGTTGATGGTGCCGGCAATCGCGCGGGCACCGAATTCGGCGGTCGGCGCGCGCAGCACCTCGATGCGCTCGACCTGGTCGGGGGGCAGCTGGTCCAGCGAGAAGCCGGGCGGCATGCGCTCGCCATTGACGAGGATCTGGGTGTAACCGCCGCCCATGCCGCGCATCCGGATGTCGCCGCCGCGGCCGGGGCGGCCGCCGGTGGTGACTCCGGGCAGGCGCTTGATGACCTCGCCAAGCGTGGAGTCGCCGAAGCGGTCGATCTCCTCGCGGGTGATGACGATCTTGCTGGCCGTCGCGGCGCGGCGGATGGACTCGTCGCTGGCGCGGCCCTCGACCTCGACGCGCCGCAACTGCTCGGCGGCCGGGGCCGGTGCGTCTGCGGCGGGCGGACGCGCGGTGGGTTGATCGGGGCGCACGCTTCGCGGCGCGGCGGACGCGGCCGGTTCGGGGGGCGGGAGCTGTGCGGCGGCGGGCGACAGGCTGGAGCCGGCCACCAGCGCGGTGGCCACGGTCATGGAGAGGGCATGCATGCTGTCAGCCTGACATCGCTGCTATGCCGGCTCGCTTCCGGTGTGTGAATGAAATGCTTCTTTACCGGGCCGCCGGCGCCTCGTTGGTCTCGCTGATGATGTCGCGATGCATAGGCGCCAGCCGCGCCAGCATGCGGTTCTGGGCGCGGAAGGGAATGCCCTGAGCGACCATGGCCTGCTGCAGGATCTCGACCAGGGCCAGGAAGTCGCGGCGCTGGATGTTCAGGTCGGCATGCAGCAGCTTCATCGACGCGCCGGTGTACCGACAGGGCCCGCCTGCCTCTTGGCAGAGCTGCTCGGTCAGCTGGGCGCCCAGGTGCTCCGGGTCCACGCCCTTGAAGAAGGGCGCCATGCGCGCGTCGGCATAGAGCCTGGGCACGAAGTCGTCCATCACGGCCCGGATGCCGGCCTTGCCGCCCCAGGCCTGGTAGAGGCTGTCATCGGTGGGCGGCGCCGCCTGGGCAAGACGGGCGCTGCAGGCCAGCAGCAGGCCGGCGCCGGCCAGCAGGCCGCGCCTGCGGAGCCGGGCGCTGACGAAGAACAGGAGGGAGCGGTACATGGCGTCGGTGCTGCAGATGGCGGTGCTGCGCGACTCTAAGCACAAATCCCCGCCACGCAGGCCGCATGGGCCGCGGGCTAGACTGCCGACCCTGTTTTGCGTGAACTCCTGCCTGCCATGCCCCAGATCTCCGAAGCCCAGCTTCAACCCCTGCTGCAAGCCGTGACGGACCCCGGCAGCGGTCGCACGCTGGGCGAGTCCAAGGCGCTCAAAAACGTCCGTGTGGACGGCGCCGATGTGACGATCGAGGTCGAACTGGGCTACCCCGCAGCCAGCCTGCACCCGGCGCTGCGCTCGGCCCTGGTGGCGGCGGCCAAGACCCTGGCCGGCGTGGGCAATGTCAGCGTCGGCATCACGACCCGGGTGGTCGCCCATGCGGTGCAGCGCGGCGTGCAATTGCTGCCCGGTGTCAAGAACATCATCGCCGTGGCCTCGGGCAAGGGCGGCGTGGGCAAGAGCACGACGGCCGCCAACCTGGCGCTGGCGCTGGCGGCGGAAGGCGCGCGGGTCGGCGTGCTGGATGCCGACATCTACGGGCCCAGCCAGCCCTTGATGCTGGGCACCAGCGGCCGCCCCGAGACCCTGGACGGCCAGACCATGGAGCCGCACGTCGCGCATGGCCTGCAGGTCAATTCGATCGGCTTCCTGGTCGACGACGATCAGGCCATGATCTGGCGTGGCCCGATGGCCACGCAGGCGCTCGAGCAGCTGCTGCGCCAGACCCGCTGGCAGGAGCTGGACTACCTCGTCGTCGACATGCCGCCCGGCACCGGCGACATCCAGCTGACGCTGTCACAGCGGGTGCCGGTGACCGGCGCCGTGATCGTGACGACGCCGCAGGACATCGCGCTGATCGATGCCAAAAAGGGCCTGAAGATGTTCGAGAAGGTGGGCGTGCCCATCTTGGGCATCGTCGAGAACATGGCGGTGCACATCTGCTCGAACTGCGGCCATGCCGAGCATGTTTTTGGCGCCGAGGGCGGGCAGAAGATGGCGGCCCAATATGGCACCGAGCTGCTGGCCTCGCTGCCGCTGGCCCTGAGCATCCGTGCCCAGGCCGATGCAGGGCAACCGACCGTTGCCGCCGAGCCCGATGGCGAGGTGGCCGGCCTGTACAAGGCGCTGGCGCGCAAGGTTGCGGCCAAGATTGCGGCCCAGTCCAAGGACTACTCGGCCAAGTTCCCGAGCATCTCGATTTCCAAGTCCACTTGAGACGGGGCAGCAAGCTGACGTCACCCTGACGCTCATGCAAGGCCCTACCTATCGGTCAGGGGGTCAATTCCCTATTGGACAAGTCCTACCGATTGTGGAGAAATCCGAGGCATCGCCGTCCGTCGGCGATGATTTTGCGTGTAAGAGACATGAGGCCCAGGCCTCAGGAGACAAGACTCATGGACATGAACCGGAGGCAATTCTTCCGGGTGAGCGGTGCGGGGCTGGCGGCATCCAGCCTGGTGGCCCTGGGGTTCTCGCCAACGGCGGCCCTGGCGGAAACGCGCAATTTCAAGCTCTCCCGGGCCACTGAAACCCGCAACACCTGCCCCTACTGCTCGGTGGGCTGCGGCATCATCATGTACAGCCTGGGGGACAAGGCCAAGAACGTCACCTCCAGCATCATCCATATCGAAGGCGACCCGGACCATCCGGTCAACCGCGGCACGCTCTGCCCCAAGGGCGCCGGCCTGCTGGACTTCGTGCACAGCCCCAACCGGCTGAAGTGGCCCGAGATCCGCGAGCCGGGCAGCACCGAGTGGAAGCGCGTCAGCTGGGACGAGGCGATGGATCGTCTGGTCAAGCTGATGAAGGCCGACCGCGACGCCAACTTCCAGGCCACCACCGCCGACGGCAAGCCGGTCAACCGCTGGCTGACCACCGGCATGCTCTGCGCGAGCGCATCGTCCAACGAATCGGGCTACATCACCCACAAGGCGATGCGGTCGTTGGGGATGCTGGTCTTCGACAACCAGGCGCGCGTTTGACACGCCCCGACGGTGGCCAGTCTGGCCCCGACGTTTGGGCGCGGTGCGATGACCAACCACTGGGTGGACATCAAGAACGCCGATCTCGTGCTGATCATGGGCGGCAATGCCGCCGAGGCCCACCCTTGCGGGTTCAAATGGGTCATTGAAGCCAAGCACCACAACAAGGCCAAGCTGATCGTCGTCGACCCGCGCTTCACGCGCTCGGCCGCGATGAGCGACTACTACGCGCCGATCCGCGCGGGCTCCGACATCGCCTTCCTGGCCGGTGTCGTCAACTACCTGCTGAGCAACAACAAGATCCAGACCGAGTACGTCAAGGCCTACACCAACGCCAGTTTCATCGTCGGCGAGGACTACAAGTTCGAAGACGGCATCTTCAGCGGCTATGACGAGGCCAAACGCCGCTACGACAACAAGAGCTGGGGCTACGAGCTGGACGACAAGGGCTTCGCGAAGGTGGATGCCACACTCAGCCACCCGCGCTGCGTGCTCAACGTGATGAAGGCGCATTACGCGCGCTACACGCCCGAGCTGGTCAGCCAGATCACCGGCACGCCGAAGGACAAGTTCCTGAAGGTCTGCGAGATGATCGCCGAGACCTCCAAGCCCAACCGGGTCATGACGATCATGTATGCGCTGGGCTGGACCCAGCACAGCCAGGGCTCGCAGATGATCCGCACCGGCGCCATCGTCCAGCTGCTGCTCGGCAACATCGGCCTGCCCGGCGGCGGCATGAACGCGCTGCGCGGGCACAGCAACATCCAGGGCCTGACCGACCTGGGCCTGCTGTCGACCTCGCTGACCGGCTATATGAGCCTGCCTCGCGAGAGCGAGCAGGATCTGGAGACCTACTACAAGCCGCGCGCGCTCAAGCCGCTGCGGCCGGGTCAGATGAGCTTCTGGCAGAACTACCCCAAGTTCTTCGTCAGCATGCAAAAGGCCTGGTGGGGCAAGCACGCCACCGCCGAGAACGACTGGGCCTTCCACTACCTGCCCAAGTGGGACAAGGCCTATGACGTGCTGCAGACCTTCGAGCTGATGAACCAGGGCAAGCTCAACGGCTATATCTGCCAGGGCTTCAACCCGGTCGGTTCCTTCCCGAACAAGAAAAAGGTCGTCGACGGCCTGAGCAAGCTCAAATACCTCGTCATCATCGACCCGCTGATCACCGAGACCGCCGAGTTCTGGAAGAACCACGGCGAGCATCACGATGTGAAGAGTGAGGACATCCAGACCACGGTCTTCCGCTTCCCCAGCACCTGTTTTGCCGAGGAAGATGGCTCGCTGACCAACTCCGGCCGCTGGCTGCAGTGGCACTGGAAGGGCGCCGAGCCGCCGGGCGAGGCCAAGGGCGACCCGGAGATCATCGCCCAGCTGTTCACGCGCCTGAGGGCCGCCTATGCCAAGGAGGGCGGTGCCTTCCCCGACCCCATCCTCAACCTGACCTGGCCCTACGCCCAGCCCACCAACCCCTCGGCCGAGGAGCTGGCCAAGGAATTCAACGGCAAGGCCCTGGCCGACGTGACCGACCCCAAGGACCCGACCAAGGTGCTCGTCAAGGCCGGTGACCAGCTCGGCGGCTTTGGTCAGTTGCGCGATGACGGCTCCACGTCCTGCGGCTGCTGGATCTACTCCGGCGCCTGGACCCAGGCCGGCAACCAGATGGCCCGCCGCGACAACAGTGACCCCTTCGGCATCGGTCAGACCCTGGCCTGGGCCTGGGCCTGGCCGGCCAACCGACGGGTGCTGTACAACGCCGCGTCCTGCGACCCATCCGGCAAGCCCTGGAACGCCAAGCGCAAGCTGGTGGCCTGGAATGGCGAGAAATGGGGGGGCTCCGATGTGCCCGACATCCGGCCGGATGCCAACCCGACCGATGCCGACGCGGTGCGGCCGTTCATCATGACCGCCGAGGGCGTGGCGCGGCTGTTTGCGCCCACCGGCATGGCCGAGGGCCCGCTGCCGGAGCACTACGAGCCCTTCGAGTCGCCGCTGCCGGCCAACCCGATGCACCCCAAGAACGCCAAGGCCAAGAACAACCCGGCCGGCCGCGTCTTCAAGGGAGACCGGGAGGCCTTTGGCACGCCCGACAAATTCCCCTACGTGGCCACCAGCTACCGGCTGACCGAGCACTTCCACTACTGGACCAAGAACGTGCGCACGTCGGCGGTGGTGCAGCCGCAGCAGTTCGTCGAGATCGGCGAGGAGCTGGCCAAGGAGAAGGGCATCGCCAACGGCGACTGGGTCAAGGTGAGCAGCAACCGCGGCTTCATCAAGGCCGTGGCCGTGGTCAGCAAGCGCATCGCGTCGCTGGACGTGGATGGCA
>RXJV01000142.1 GCA_003963075.1 Burkholderiales bacterium | reverse complement strand
GCGCTGCCCGACAGGGCGGTGTGGGGCAGACCGGCGGCCAGGCCGGCCAGGTCGAGCCGATCGGCCTGCACCCGCAGCGCCTGCAGCGGCCAGGCCGCAAACGGCAGGAGTTCGGCCTGGGCCTTCAGGCTCTGGCCGGCGGCCTGCAATTCGGCTCGGGCCTGGAGCCTGGCCAGCGGCCCGGTCGCGGTGGCGATGGCCACCCAGGGCAGGGCGCCGGCCTCGGCCGGCTGCAGGCGCAGCGTGGCCACGGTCTGCAGCGGCGCGGCGGTCGCGATGCGGGCATCGCCGGCCACGCTCAGCTGCCGCCAGCGGGCCGCGCCGATGCGGAGCTCGTGGCTGCCCTGGCGGGTCAGGTCGAGGCCGCCTTCCAGCTCCAGCAGCGGCGCCAGCTCCGGATCCCAACTCAGCCGGCCGATGCGCAGGCGTTCGACATGCACGCCGACCGGCAGGCTCAGGTCGGTGGGCGCCTCGACCGGCGTGTCGCCGGACTCGTCGTGCAGGGTGACCTCGTCGACCACGAGTTCGCTGGCGGCCAGCAGGCGCGCGCCGGCGCGAACGCCGAGGCCGGCCCACCGCAGGCCGCGCAGTTCGAGTGAACCGCCGGGCCAGTGCAGCAGGACGCGGCCGGCGCTGAAGTCGCCGAGCAGTGAGCCCTGCGGTGCTTCGACCTCGACGCCGGGCAGATGCGTGAGCAGCCACGCGCTGCCGCTGGCGCGGGTCAGCAGCCAGGTGCCAGTGCCCAGGGCCAGCGCGGCGATCAGCACCAGCAGGGCCAGGCCGCTGCGCAGCAGGCTGCGGCGGCGCCGGGCCGCGACAGCGGCCTGCGGACCGGGTGAGGCCGGCGCGTCCGGCGTCACAGCGTGATCCCGACGCTGAAGTGCAGCCGCCACTTGCCGGTGTCCATCGCGCGGGCGAGGTCCACGCGCAGCGGGCCGACCGGGCTGCGCCAGCGCACGCCGGCGCCGACGCCGACCACGGCGTGGTAGTCGGCCCAGCTGGAGGCTGCGTTGCCGGCATCGACGAACAGCGCGCCCCAGAGGCTGGGCAGGCTGAGCGTGAACGGGCGGGCGACCTCCAGGCTGCCGACGGCGAGCACGCGGCCGCCCACGGTCAGGCCGTTTCTTTGCGGGCCGAGGCTGCGGAAACGGTAGCCGCGCACCGAGTCGTCGCCGCCGGCCAGGAAGAGCAGCTTCTCGGGCACGCCGACGTTGTCATGCACGACGACCTGGTCGACCTCGGCACGCGCCGAGCCGTACCAGTGCGCACCCAGCGGCCGGTAGGCGCCGAGCTTGAGCTGCAGCCGGGCGAAGGGCCCGCTGTCCTCGCTGCCGCCGCCGCGCGCATAGCCCAGGCCGATGAGGGCCAGGCTCTGGTAGCCGTCGGTCGGCAGCAGACTGCTGTCGAGGCGGCGGCGGATCCACTGCTGGTTGACCGACAGCGCCAGATTGGTGTTGACCTCGCTGCCGGTGGTTTCGCGGGCGCGCAGCAGTTCGACATAGCTCAGGCGCTCGTCCTGCGGGGCTTCGTAGAGGCGGCCCAGCCGCAGGCCGAGGTTGGTGGCGACGGTATCGGCCGAGCGGCTCTGGTCGACCTGCAGCGACGCGAGGTTGCGGTGCAGGTCGGTTTGCGGGTGGGAACTGAGTTCGAGCTCGGCGCTGTTGAGGTTGCGGCTGAGCTGCAGCTTGCTGCGGGCGCGCAGGGGCAGCTCGAAGGGGCGGCGGTGCAGATGCTCGATGCTGAAGCTCTGGCCGTTGTTGCTGTGGTAGCCGACCGCCACGGTGGCCTGCTGCAGCGGGGACTCGGTGACGCTGACCTGCACCGGGTGAGTGCCGTCGGCGTCGCGGGTGTCGGTCAGCAGCTGCACACGCACCGCGTCGAAGAGCTGGGTCTTGGCCAGGCGCTCCTGGAACTCGGCGAGATGCTGTTCGGTGTAGGCATCGCCGGGGCTGAAGCCGGCCAGGCGCTCGACGGTTTCGCGCCGCTGGCGCTGCAGGCCCTCGATGCGCAGCACGCCGAACCGGGCCTGGTGGCCGCTGGCGAGCACGAGTTGCAGCGTGGCGGTCTGGGTGTCGGGGTCGATGCGGGCGGCCGTCTCCTGCCAACGCGCCAGCGGGAAGCCACCGGTGCGGGCGCGCAGCAGCAGATCGCTCTTGGCCGCGGCCCAGTGCGGCTGCGTGAACGGCATGCCTTCGCCCAGCGACCAGGACTTGGTGAGGGCCTCGCGCAGCGGCCGCGCCTCGTCTTCGGCCAGGCCTTCGCTGAAGCTGAGGTCGACCTTGCCGACCCGCACCACCGGCCCGGGCGTGACGAGCAGCCGCAGCCGGGCCTCATCGGCCGGGTCGCGCTCGACGCTGGCCTGGGCGCTGAAATAGCCCTCGGTCTCGAGCAGGGCCTGGGCCTGGGCCGGTGCGGCAGCGGCCAGGCGAGCCAGCTCGACACGGCTCAATGCGGCCTCGCTGGCCCGGTAGCGGGCCAGGTCGAGGTGCTGCATCAGCAGCGCACGCAGTTCACCGCTGCGGTCGCCGTCGACCCGGATGTCCAGGCTGTAGACGGCCGCCGCCTCGGCGCGCGTGTCGGCGGGCGGCGCTGGCGGGGCGGCGGGCGGCAAGGAGGCGGCGCAGCCGCACAGCAGCAGGGCCAGCAGCACTGCACCGGGCAGTGCGAAGCAGCGGGTCATTTGCTCAGCAGCCGCATCGCACCTTCGAGGCCGGAGAGGGTCAGCGGGAACATGCGCTGCTGCATCAGTTGCTGGATCAGCGCGATGCTCTGCCGGTACTGCCAGACGCCTTGCGGCTCGGGGTTGATCCACGCGTATTTCGGGAAGGCGTGGGTGAGGCGCTGCAGCCATTCGGCGCCGGCCTCGTCGTTGTTGTATTCGACGCTGCCGCCGATCTGCAGGATCTCGTAGGGGCTCATCGTCGCGTCGCCGACGAAGATGAGCTTGTAGTCGCGGTTGTACTTGCGGATCAGGTCCCAGGTGTTGAGCTTCTCGGCGAAGCGGCGGCGGTTGTTCTTCCAGACGAAGTCGTAGACGCAGTTGTGGAAGTAATAGAACTCGAGGTGCTTGAACTCGCTCTTGGCGGCGCTGAAGAGTTCCTCCACGCGGTGCACGTGCTCATCCATCGTGCCGCCGACGTCCATCAGCAGCAGCACCTTGACCTTGTTGTGGCGTTCGGGCTGCATCCGGATGTCCAGCATGCCGGCTTTGGCGGCGGTGCCGTGGATGGTGCCGTCGAGGTCCAGCTCCAGCTCCGAGCCCTCGCGCGCGAAGCGGCGCAGCCGGCGCAGCGCGACCTTGATGTTGCGGGTGCCGAGCTCCAGCGTGTCGTCGTAGTCGCGGTAGGCGCGCTGCTCCCAGACCTTGACGGCGCTCTTGTTGCCCCCCTTGCCGCCGATGCGGATGCCCTGGGGGTTGTAGCCCGAGTTGCCGAAGGGGCTGGTGCCGCCGGTGCCGATCCAGCGGTTGCCGCCCTCGTGGCGCTCCTTCTGCTCCTCGAAGCGCTGCTTCAGCGTCTCCATCAGCTCGTCCCAGCCCATCGCCTCGATGGCGGCCTTCTGCTCCGGCGTGAGTTCCAGTTCCAGCTGCTTGCGCAGCCACTCCAGCGGCACCTCGGCCGTGAAGTCGGTCAGCAGCTCGACGCCCTTGAAGTAGGCCGCAAAGGCGCGGTCGAACTTGTCGAACTGGGTCTCGTCCTTGACGAGGCTGGCGCGGGCGAGATGGTAGAAGTCGTCGATGCGCGCCACCCCGCCGTCCTCGGCACCGGCGATCACGCCAGCCTGCAGCGCTTCCAGCAGCGTCAGGTACTCGGGCACCGTCACCTTGAGCTTGGCAGCGCGCAGCGTGTAGAAGAACTGGATCAGCATGGGGCGGGCGGGATCGGGCTGCCGTGGATTATGCAGAGCCGGTGCGCGCCTCCCGGGCCCGGCGGGTTCAGTGCGCCGGGCCCGGCGGCTGCAGCAGGTCGACCATCACCGGCTTGCCGGTCAGATAGCCCTGGATCAGCTGGAAGCCCATGTCGCGGCAGATCTCGGCTTCGGCCTCCTGCTCGACGCCCTCGGCCAGCGGCACCGAGCCCAGCTCCAGCACCATGCGCACCAGGTCGCGCACCATGCGCTGCTTGCGCTCGCTGGCCTGGTGCAGATTGCGCACGATGCCCATGTCGAACTTGACGACATGGGCCGGCACCTCGGCGAGCTCGTTCAGCCGCGCCTGGCCGGCGCCGAAGTCGTCGTAGGCGAACTTCACACCGATGCTGTGCAGGCGCGCCGCCAGCTCGCGCATGCGCTCGACCTCGACCACCGCGCTTTCGTGCACTTCGACGACGAGTTGCGGGCTGCCGGGCAGGGCCAGCAGGCCGTGCAGCGACTCGAAGAACTCGTCCGTGAAGGTTTCGAGCGGATGGGTGTTGACGAACACCGCGACGCCGGGCACCTTGGGCGCCAGCGCGGCCACGCCATAGGACCGGAACGCGGCGCTCAGCTCGGCCTCGCGGCGCAGCGCGGCCGCCATCATGAAGAGATGCATCGGCGAACCGGGCAGTTCGGGGTGGGAGCAGCGCCCGAGCAGCTCGTAGGCGCGCAACTGGCCCCCATGGGCGTCGACGATGGGCTGTGCCGCGGCGGCCATGCCGCGACCGGCCAGGAACTCCAGGAACTGGGCCTCGTGGCGCACGAAGTTCTGGCTGAGCTGGCTGACGTTCTGCGACACCATCCGTGTGAGTGCCGATGGCGGCTCCGTCAGCGGGCCGGTGGCCGGCACCTCGTCATGGGTCAGCCGGAACTCGGCAGTGCAGAAATGCAGGATGTCATTGGCTTGCAGCCGCCGCGGGGCGGTCAGGCGCTCGCGGTTGACGAAGGTGCCGTTGGTGCTGCCAAGGTCGACGATCAGCAGGCCGCCATGGTCGTCTGCGCGCAATTCGGCATGCCGGCGGGACAGGCCGGCCGACTCGATGGCCAGGTCATTGCCCGCATCGCGGCCGACGCTGAAGGGCAGCCGCTCGATGCGGTGCGTGACCCGCGCGCCGTCGGCGGCCATGCTTTCCAGGAACCAAGGCGTGCTGCCCATGCGTGCCCTCCGAGCCCATCACCGCGACGCCGCGCGTGCATGCTGGGCAGGCCGATTCTGAAGCACTTCGTCATGCCGGGTAAACCGGCCCTTCCCCTGGGTTGAGGGCAGTGCGGTGCAGCCGCTGACGATGCGCGCGCCGCGCCAGCCGGCGAGGTTTCAGCAGGGCTCGACGCGGAACTCGACCCGCCGGTCCAGTGCGTCCACCGCGTTGTCGGTGCCGCTGCCCACCAGGTTCTCGCGCCAGCCCTTGCCGCTGGCCTTGGTGCGCTGGGCCAGGGCCGGGGACTCCGCCGCGAGGCGCTGCTGGATGTAGAGGGCGCGCTGCAGCGAGAGCACGTCGTTGGTCTGCTCCGAGCCGGTGCGGCTGGTGTGGCCGACGATGACCATGCAGACCCGTGCGCCGGTGCTTTCCTTCGCGATCTGCCGCAGCCACATCGGATAGGCGCCACTGAGACGGGCATCCGACCAGAACTCGGTGCTGCCTGGGTTGAACAGGAATTTGACGTCCAGCTTGCTGGCGCGCAGGCCATAGGCCACGATCTGGCCAAAGGCGTTTTCGGCTTCGGCCATGCGACCGAGGCGGACGTTGTTGAGATAGATGCCGTTGAGCGTGCGCAGCTGCTCGCCGCCGGCCTGGCCGCGGGCCTCCTGATACCGGGCCAGGGACTCCGGATAGCGCTCGGCGTTGTACAGAGTGCCGGCCTCGCTGATGACGCCGGCCACCGCGACACGTTCCATATAAACCGGGTTGGCCGCGGCGCCGGGCGCGGTGGCGGCGGTGCCGATGTAGCCGTCGATGACCTTGTCCTTCACCAGCACCGGGCTGTCCTGATAGATCGGCAGCGGCGTGTGGTTCAGGCCCTCGTCGCGGGCCAGCGCCGAGGCCTGGGCCACCACCTGGCCGGTCTTGAGCTCCACCAGCGCGAGGTTGATGTTGAGCAGCGGCTTGGCGGGACCGCCCTGACGGGTCAGCGTGCCGGTCAGCAGGTATTGCACCTTGGCGAGGTTCTCGGTCTTGAACGGCAGCAGCTCGAACTTGCCTTCGGTGCGCGCCGCGAGCCGCTCGGCGATGCGCCGTTCCAGCAGCTGGGTGGCCTGGGTCTGCTGGCCGCTGGCCGCGTCGATCGGCGCGTCCACGACGACGTTTCTGCGCACCAGCTTGGACTCCACCATCGCCAGCAAGGCGGGCAACTTCTGGGTCTGGTTCGCCAGGCCGTCGGTGGCGACGACGACCGCTTCGCTGAAGGACAGCTCCTGGGTCGACACGGCGGCCTGCTGCGGCGCGGTGGCCAGGCAGCCGGCCAGCAGCGAGAGGCAGCCCAGCACCGCAGCCGGCCCGAGCCACGCTGAAAAACTGATGCGATTCGTGGTGCTTGCGCGACTCATCGGCATTCCTTCTTCAGGTAGTCAGTCTCAGCCGGAGTCAGGGCTTCCAGTGAGGCCTTTTGAAGAATATCACTGCACCGGCTGCCATTGGGTTTGGCCCGTGCGGGCGCGGCGATGCGCGGCTTGGACGCCGCCGGCGCGGCGGCGACCGATGGCGGCGCCGAGGCGGCCGCCGAATCCTGTGTCGACGCTGGCGCCGGTGCCGCTTCAGGCGTGAGCTGGGCGGTGCCGGACACCGTGCTGGCGGCGCCGTCGGCGGGCAGCGAGGCGGCGGCCGAGGCCGCGGGTTGCTCGGCGGCAGGCGGCTGTGCGACGACCAGCGGTGCGGGTGCCGGCGGCACCGGTGCCGGTGCCGACAGCAGCCGATAGGTGCCCAGACCCAGCAGCACCAGGCCGGCCGAGCCGGCCAGGCCGAGCAGCACGGCGCGCCGTGGCGCGGCGGCTGAGGCCGGTGGCACCGCAGGGGGCGCGACAGCAGCCGCGACAGCAGCGGCCACAGGGGCCACCACATGGGCCACCACAGGAGCCGTCGTTCGAGCCGTTGCAGCGGCCGGCGCGGCGGGCTGCCGTGGTGCGACCGGCTGCGTCGGCTGCGTGGGGTCGAAGTCGGGCAACAGGGCGGTGGCGGCCACGGGCGGCGTGCCGGCCCAGGTGGCGAGCTGTCGCGAATCAAGGGCCTGGGTGTCCTCCGCCGTCAGCAGGGCCCGGAACTCGGCGATCGACTGCGGTCGGTCCCTGGGGTGGATGGCCAGTGCCGCGTCGATGGCGGCGAGAAATGCGTCGCCGCAACGGCCCGTGGCGACGAAGGCCAGGCGGGGCATGGGGTCGTCCAGCAGGCGTTCGACCGCGGGCAGCGTGCGGCTGCCGCTGATCGCGGCATAGAGCACGCTGGCCAGCGCGAAGATGTCGGTCCAGGGGCCCTGGGTCACGCCCGGCATCGCGCCGTACTGCTCGATCGGCGCGAAGCCCGGCTTGAGCATCGCGGTGAGGGACTGGGTGCGATCGCCGATGACGCGCCGCGCGGCGCCGAAGTCCAGCAGCAGCGGCCCTTGGTCGGTGAGCAGGATGTTGTCCGGCGCGATGTCGCGGTGGTAGCACTGCTCCTCGTGCATCACCTCCAGCGCATCCAGCAAGGGCATCAGCCAGGCGCGCACCTCGCGTTCGGTGGGCAGCCGGCCGAGGCGGGCCAGCGCGGCCTTCAGTGTCTGCCCCTGGTAGTAGGGCATGGCCATGTAGGCGGTGCCGTTCTCCTCCCAGAACTGATGCACCTTCAGCAGCGCCGGGTGGTCGAAGTGGGCGAGCAGCTTGGCCTCGTTGACGAAGCTCCTGAGCCCGATCGCGAAGGTCTCCGCATGGGCGGCCGACTTGACCTGCACGGTCAGGCCCTCGGCGGCGCGCTCGGCCATCGATGACGGCAGGTATTCCTTGATCGCCACCTGCCGCTCCAGCGCGATGTCGGTGGCGAGGTAGACGATGCCGAAGCCGCCCTCGCCCAGCACCCGTTCGATGCGGTAGTCATGGATGCGCGTGCCCGGCGCCAGGGTGTGGCTCTTCGGCCCGTCCGGCAGCGCGACCGTCGGCTCCAGCGACTCGTCGCTCATGGCAGCGCCCGGCTCGGTCCGGGCCTGGCGGCGCACAGGATGTGGGGGAGCGGGATGGGCATGCGGCGGGGCGAAGCTCGCGGTGGCGGCGATTATGCAGAGCCGGCACGCCGCCGCGGTGCCAACATCTGGGTCGTCATGCCGCGCAGGCCAGCCCCTGGCGTGGCGCGTTCCAGGGCCTCAGACCCGCCGGTGATCGACGCTCCGACCGGCGCCGGGATCAGCCGCCGTGCCGGTCCAGCCAGGCGAAGAACTCGCCATACCAGAGCTTGCTGTTGCGCGGCTTGAGCACCCAGTGGTTTTCGTCGGGGAACCACACCAGCCGGGCCGGCACGCCGAGGGTCTTGAGGGTGTTGTAGTAGGCCAGGCCCTGGGTGTCGGGCACGCGGTAATCGAGGGCGCCGTGCATCACCAGGGTGGGCGTGCGCATCGCCGCGGCAAAGGCGTGCGGGCTTTGCGACGCGACCCGGGCCGGGTCGGCCCAGTAGTAGGCGCCCAGCTCCTTGACATGCCAGTGGTAGGCGTCGTCGGCATACATGGCCTGCCAGTCGAAGCAGCCGGCGTGGCAGACATAGGCCTGGTAGCGGCCGGGCGTCACATGACCGTTCATCCACGCGACCATGTAGCCGCCATAGCTGCCGCCGGTGGCGACGATGCGCTTGCTGGCCACCCAGGGCTTTTTCAGCAGCCAGTCGGTGCCGGCCTCGATGTCCTGCAGCTCGAACTCGCCCCAGTGGCCGGTGATGCTGTCCAGGAACTCGAAGCCGAAGCTCGACGAGCCGTGGTAGTTCACGCAGGCCACCACATAGCCCGGGGCCGCGAAGACCTGGTGGTTCCAGCGCCAGTGCCAGCTGTCGCCAAAGGCCGTGTGCGGGCCACCGTGGATGACATGCATCACGGGCCACTTCTTCTTGGCGTCGAAGTCGGGCGGGTAGACCAGCCACATCTGCACCTCGTCGCCGCGCGCGCCCTTGAACGTCACTTCCTCGTGGCGGCCGAAACGGTGGGTGGCCAGACGCGCGTCATTGAAGGACTCGATGCGGCGCAGGCCGTCCTCGCTGAGCACCGACAGCCGCGGCGGGAACTGCACGCTGTCGTGGTTGATGACGACGGCGTGCGTGCCGGCGCTGAAACTGCCGACATGGCCGCCTTCGAAAATCGGTTCGGCCAGCCGCTCGCCGAGCGCGAACTGCCAGAGGTGGCGGCGGCCCCGGTCCTCGGCCGCGAAGAACACCGACTGGTCGTCCGCGGCCCAGGCCAGGGGCGCTGCGACCTCGCGGTCCCAGTCGGCGCTGAAGACGGCCCAGCGGCCCTGCTGGTCCAGCACCGCGAGCTGGTCGGGCCGGTTGTGGCCGGCCGCCTGCTCGCTGGCCAGGAAGGCGAGGTGCGCGCCGCCATGGCTGTAGCGAGGGGCGCTGAAGTTCCAGTCGTCGTCCTTCAGCAGGGTTCTCACCTTGCGGGTCTTGACCTCGACCTCGGCGAGTGCAAAGCGGTTGTCCAGGCGCTTCTCGGCGCTGGGGTCGCAGGCGAAGGCGATGCGGCGCCCATCCGGCGACACGTCGAAGCAGATCGCGTTCGGCTCGCTGCGGCTCAGCTCCCAGTCCGTGCCTTCAAAGAGGTCCACCAGTTTGCCGGTGGCGACGTCCATCACATGCAGATGCGGCACCCGGCCCATCGGGATCTGATGGTCCCAGTAGCGATACAGGGTCTGCTCGGTGACATAGGCGGTGTCCTTGCGGGCCTGGAAGTCCTTCAGCGCCTGTGCCTGCGCGGAGGCCTTGCGGTCCGGCCAGACCCAGGACACGAAGGCGATGCGCCGTCCGTCGGCAAACCATTTGAACGCCTCGACCCCGGTGGCCACCTGGCCCACGCGGCGCGCCTCGCCACCGTCCGGCGCGATGACGTAGAGCTGGGTCTGGGCGTCCTTCACGCCGCCGTGCTCGCGCCGCGCCGTGAACGCGATCAGGTCGCCGCGCGGGCTCCATTGCGGGTTGGCGTCCTTGTCGCCAGCCTCGGTCAGCCGGCGCGGCTCGCCCCCCAGCGTCGACAACAGCCACAGGCTGCTGCGCGACTGGTTGTCCTCCATGCTGTGGCGGGTGACGCTGGCGACGGCCTGGGCGCCATCCGGGCTCAGGCTGGGTTCTCCGATGCGGTCCAGGGCCCACAGGGCGTCGATGTCGAAGGGGGAGCCGGACGTCGCGTTGCGGGCCTTCGCGGTTTTGCTCATGGTCGGGGTCGTTGGAGTTGCCAGTGCAGGTGGGCCTTGACCTCGGGCCATTCGCCGGCGGTCAGGCTGTACATCACGGTGTCACGCACCGTGCCGTCACGGCGCAGGCCGTGGTGGCGCAGCACGCCGTCGCGCTTGGCCCCGAGGCGTTCGATGGCGCGCTGCGAGGCGTGGTTGAAGTTGTCGGTGCGCCAGCCCACCAGCCGGGCGCCGAGGGTCTCGAAGGCATGGGTCAGCAGCAGCAGCTTGGCCGTGGTGTTGACGGCACTGCGCTGCGCACGCCGGGCATACCAGGTGTAGCCGATCTCCACCCGCGCGATCGCCGGCACGATGTCGTGGTAGCTGGTCGAGCCCAGCACCTCGCCGCTGGCGGCGTCCAGCACCGCGAAGGGCAGGCGATGGCCCTCGGCCTGGCCCTTCAGCGCGGCTTCGACATAGGCGCGGGTCTGCTCCGGCTCGGGCACGCTGGTGAAGCGCAGATTCCACAGCTCGCCATCGGCGGCGGCGGCCTGCAGCCCGGGCACATGGTCCAGCGTCAGCGGCACCAGGCGGATCGGGCCGGCCGCCAGCGTGACCGGGCCGACGGCCGCGAGTTCTTGGTTCATGGCTTGCCCTTCAACAACAGCCGGCGCGCCAGCCAGCGGCCTGCGCCGCAGCCGGCCACGATCAGCGCCAGGCCGAGCAACTGTCTGGCGTTCCATTCCGGGCTGGCGACGAAGTCGATGCCGAACTGGCGGCCCAGCCACCAGCCGGCCAGCGCCCCGGCGACGAAACCGCAGGCGTCGGCCAGTCCCTCGCGCAGCGCGCGGTCGAGGTCCGGGCCCATGCTCAGCGGTTGTTCCGCTGCATGAACACGAGTTTCTCGAACAGGGTCAGGTCCTGTTCGTTCTTCAGCAGCGCACCGACCAGTGGCGGGATGCTGACTTTCTCGTCGTGCGCCTGCAGGGCCTCGGCCGGGACATCCTCGGCCAGCAGCAGCTTGAGCCAGTCGATCAGCTCCGAGGTGCTCGGTTTCTTCTTCAGGCCGGGCAGGTTGCGCACCGCGTAGAAGTTCTTCAGCGCGGCGGCGAGCAGGTCGGCCTTCAGGGTCGGGAAATGCACGCCGACGATCTTGGCCATCGTTTCGGCATCGGGGAACTTGATGTAGTGGAAGAAGCAGCGACGCAAGAACGCGTCCGGCAGCTCCTTCTCATTGTTGGACGTGATGAAGACCAGCGGCCGGTGCTTGGCCTTGACCAGCTGGCGCGTCTCGTACACGTAGAACTCCATCCGGTCGATTTCGCGCAGCAGGTCGTTCGGGAACTCGATGTCGGCCTTGTCGATCTCGTCGATCAGCAGCACCACGGGCCGGTCGGCCTCGAAGGCCTGCCAGAGCACGCCCTTGACGATGTAGTTCTCGATGTTGCGGACGCGCTCGCTGCCTTCGATGCCGGCGAGCTGGGAGTCCCGCAGACGGCTGACGGCGTCGTACTCGTACAGGCCCTGCTGGGCCTTGGTGGTGCTTTTGATATGCCATTGCAGCAGCGGCATGTCGAGCGCGGCGGCGACCTCCTCGGCCAGCATCGTCTTGCCGGTGCCGGGCTCGCCCTTGATCAGCAGCGGGCGCTGCAATGTGGCCGCGGCATGCACCGCGAGCATCAGGTCGGCCGTGGCGACGTACTGGTCGGAACCTTGAAATTTCATCGGGAAAACCGGGGTTTGGAGGAGGCCGGATCAGTATAGGAGGCCTCCTATAATCGCCGCCGCTGATGCACCCGACACCGAAAGAGACATGAAAAAACTGCTGCAGATGTCGTTCGTTCTGGCCGCCTTGCTTGGCGCATTTGCCGCCCAGGCCCAGGACGCCAAGGCGGGTGAAAAGAAGATCTCGAACTGCATCGGCTGCCACGGCATTCCGGGCTACCAAGCGAGCTTCCCCGAGATCCACAAGGTGCCGATGCTGGCCGGGCAGAACGCCAAGTACATCGTGTCGGCCCTGAAGTCCTATGCCAAGGGCGACCGCAAGCATCCGACGATGCACGGCCAGGCCGCCACGCTGAGCGACCAGGACATGGCCGATATCGCGGCGTTCTACGAGCAGCAGGCCCAGGTGCCGGCGGTGCCTGAGGTGCCGGCCGAAGCACCGGCCCATGTCGCGGAGCTGTTGAAGAAGGGCGCCTGTGTGTCCTGCCACGGCAGCAATTTCAGCAAGCCGATCGACGCCAGCTACCCCAAGCTCGCCGGCCAGTTCCCGGATTACCTCACCGTCGCGCTGAAGGCCTACAAGACCGAGGGCAATCCGCTGGTCGGTCGCAGCAACGCCATCATGGCGGGCCAGGTGAAGCAGTTCAGCCCCGCTGAGCTGAAGACCCTGGCGGCCTACATCGGCTCCCTGCCCGGCGAACTGCGCACCGTGCCGCAGAGCAAGTTCCGCTGATCCGCGCGTCGCCTCGACATCGACAAGCCGCCTTCGGGCGGCTTTTTGTTTGGGGTCGGGAAGTGCGCCGAATGTGCGGACCTGCACAGTCGGCGCTAGGGGAATCGTCGCGTCGACAGAGATACTTCGGGGCGCGCCAGGTTGCCCATGTTGAAAAAGATTCCCACCTCTGAGGTCAAGCTCGGGATGTACCTCCAGGCTCTGGAAGGGTCGTGGTTGTCGCACCCGTTCTGGAAGACCAAGTTCGTGCTGACGGATCCGGCCGACCTGGCCGCACTCAAGGCCAGCGGGGTGCCGGCGGTCTGGATCGACATCAGCAAGGGCAGTGATGTCGAGGCCGCGAGTCAACCGGCGTCACCGCCCGAGCCAGCGGCGCCCGAAGCGGCACCGGCCGTCATGAGCGTGACGCCGCCACCGCCCGCGGCGACGCCGTCTCCGGCTCCGGCTCCGGCCCAGGTGCCACGGGCACGGTTCGAAGACGAGGTGGGTCGCGCCGCCGAGGTGCTGCAGCGTTCGAAGGTCGCGGTGATCGCGCTGTTCAACGAGGCAAGGCTTGGCAAAGCGATCGATACGGAAAGTTGCCTGCCCATCGTCGAGGAGGTCGCGTCCTCGCTGGCGCGCAACCCGGCGGCCTTCATCAGCCTGGCAAGGCTCAAGACGCGCGACGACTACACCTATATGCACTCGGTGGCGGTCTGCGGCCTGATGGTGGCGCTGGCGCGCCATATGGGGCTGTCCGACGCCGAGGCCCGCGAGGCGGGCCTGGCCGGTCTGCTGCACGATGTCGGCAAGATGCAGATGCCGCTGGAGGTGTTGAACAAGCCCGGCGCCCTGACCGATGCCGAATTCGATGTGATGCGCAGCCACCCGCAGCGCGGCTGGGAGCTGCTGAAGGACGGCGCCAAGGTGCCCGCCTCGGCGCTGGACGTCTGCCTGCACCACCACGAGCGAATCGATGGCATGGGCTATCCGCACAAGCTGGCGGGTGACCAGATCAGCCTGATGGCGCGCATGGGCGCCGTCTGCGATGTCTACGACGCGATCACGTCGACGCGGCCCTACAAGGCGGCCTGGGACCCGGCCGGCTCGCTGCAGCGCATGGCGCAATGGAAGGGGCAGTTCGACCCGGTGATCTTCCAGGCTTTCGTCAAGAGCGTCGGCATCTATCCGACCGGCACGCTGGTGCGCCTGCAGTCGGGCCGGCTGGCCGTCGTCGTTGACCAGAACTCGAGTTCGCTGGTGACGCCGCGGGTCAAGGTCTTCTTTTCGACCAAGTCCAATCTGCCCATCCCGGTTCAGTTGCTGGACCTCGGCTCACCCGGCACCACCGACCGCATCGTCGGCCGCGAGCCGCCCGAGAACTGGGGCTTCGAGCATCTCGAAGACCTGTGGAACCCAAAGCACTAGCCGCTGCGCAGCGGTCGCTCTGCCGCCGCCATGATGCTTCGCGGGCTGCCAGCCAGGGCGCCCGCCTCGGTCGCGGTCCCGCGCCGCTGGGCGTTCTGGCGGAGGCTGTGAGATTCGAACTCACGGGCCGTTTGACCGGCCGACGGTTTTCAAGACCGTTGGGTTAAACCGCTCCCCCAAGCCTCCGGGAGGCGCGCATTCTAAGGGCCCGGCCGCCGGGCCTGTTCGCAATCGACCTGGATGATCTCGCGCTCGGCGCCGTCCAGCCGGGCGGCGGTCAGGCGTCCGCCCCAGACGCAGCCGGTGTCCAGGCCGAGCAGGTCGGGGCGGTCGAGCAGGCCGAGGGTCGACCAATGGCCGAAGGCGATGGGCGTGCCGCGGCTGGCACGGCCGGGCACGTCGAACCAGGGCATGAAGCCTGCCGGCGCGGCAGCGGCGCCGTCCTTGGTCTTCAGATCCAGCCTGCCGTCGGCGCTGCAAAAGCGCAGCCGCGTCAGCGCATTGACCGTGAAACGCAGGCGGTCGGTGCCGGTCAGAGACGGGCTCCAGCGCTCCGGCTCGTTGCCGTACATCGCGTGCAGGAAGCCGGGCAGGTCCGGGCCGCGCAGCACGGTTTCGACCTCGCCGGCCAGGGCCAGGGTGTCTTGCAGCGACCAGGTCGGCACGACGCCGGCATGCACCATCAGCCAGCCGGCCTCATACCGGGCCAGGTGCTGCTGCCGCAGCCAGTCGACCAGGGCCGGGCGGTCGGGCGCCGCGAGGATGTCGTCCAGCGTGTCACCGCCGCTGACCCGGCGCACGCCGTGAGCGACGGCGAGCAGGTGCAGGTCATGGTTGCCGAGCAGGCAGGTGGCCGCGCTGCCGAGGGCCTGGAGCCGGCGCAGCGTCGCGAGCGACCGTGGCCCGCGGTTGACCAGGTCGCCGAGCAGCCAGAGGCGGTCGCGCGAGGGTGAAAAGTCGATCTGCGCGAGCAATCGCTCGAGTGCATCGCAGCAGCCTTGGACGTCGCCGATCAGGTAGTTCATGCGGTATTCGGTGGAGTGGGGCGCATGCTAAGGCGGCCGGCCGGTAGGGCATGCGGACGCGCGGCGCCGGGCGTGCCGCCGCCGCTCGGGGAATCCGCGCTGGGCGCTGTCATGACCATCTGCTAGTCTCCCGGGCTTCGTTTTGACCCTGCGCCAGCCGGCTGTGGCCGTGCGGCGCTCTCGATGGACACCGCTCTCGTTCTGTTTCTGATCCTCCTCAACGGCCTGTTCGCGATGTCGGAGATGGCCCTGACCGCCAGCCGCAAGGCGAGGCTGCAGGTGATGGTGGAGAGCGGTGAGGGCGGTGCGCAGGCCGCGATGGACCTGCACGACAACCCGACCCGCTTCCTGTCCACCGTGCAGATCGGCATCACCGGCATCGGCGTGCTGAACGGCATCGTCGGTGACGCGGCCTTCTCGGGGCCCCTGTCGGAATGGCTCACCGCATCCTTCGGCCTGCACAAGCACGCCACCGAGATCGCGTCCACCGCACTGGTCGTCATCATCATCACGCTGCTGACCATCGTGTTCGGCGAGCTGGTGCCCAAGCGCATCGGGCAGATCTACCCGGAGAACGTGGCGCGTCTGGTGGCGCCGACGATGAATTTCATCTCCATCGCCGCGCGCCCGCTGGTGCGTTCGCTGAGCTTCATGACCGAGGCGACGCTGGGCCTGCTGGGCCTGCGCAACAAGGCCACGCGGGGGGTGACGGAAGAGGAGATCGCCGCCAGCCTCGAAGAGGGGCTGGATGCCGGCGTCATCGAGGAGCACGAGCACCAGATGGTGCGCAATGTGTTCCGGCTCGATGAACGCCAGGTCGGCTCGATGATGATTCCGCGCGCCGAGATCGCCTGGCTCGATGCCGACGCCGCGCCGGCCGAGGTGCTGGCCGTGCTGCGCGAGCACGGCTTCAGCCGCTACCCGGTGTGCCGCGGCGGCTTGAACGACGTGCTCGGCGTGGCCTCGGCGCCCGCGCTGCTGGCGCGGCTGCTGGATGGTCAGTCCCTGAGCCTGACCGAGGGGCTGGAGGCCCCGCTCTTCGTGCCCGAGACGCTGTCGGGCATGGAACTGCTGGAGCATTTCCGCGTGTCGGATGCGCCGCTGGTGTTCGTCGTCGATGAGTATGGCGAGGTGCAGGGCGTGATCGCGGTGCGCGATGTTTTGGAGGCGATCGCCGGGGAGTTCAATGCCCCGAGCGATGGCGATGCGTGGGCGGTGCAGCGCGAGGACGGGAGCTGGCTGATCGATGGCCTGATCCCGGTGCCCGAGCTCAAGGACCGCCTGGGCCTGAAGGAACTGCCCGAAGAGGATCGTGGGCGCTACAACACCCTGGCCGGCATGATCATGCTGCTGCTCGGGCGCTTGCCGCGCACGACCGACATCGTGGAGTGGGACGCGTGGAGATTCGAGGTCGTGGACCTCGACGGCAAGCGTGTAGACAAAGTGCTGGTCAGTCGTCTGGCCGAAGAACCTGGAGAATGAAGATGAGCAATCCCCCGATGTACGGCGAACTGCAGCCGCTGGACCGCGAAGCCCACAAGAACCTGAAGCTGGACACCAGCCAGGCCGTCGTGGCCCGCGTGGCCAACCAGAACTCGGTCTTCCTCGCCGCCGTCGAGTTCGGTGACGCCTGCAAGGAGTACCCCATCGTCTTCGTCCGCGCTGGCGAAGCCGGCCCCGACAACAAGCCGGCCGTGGCCCCGCTGGCCGTGCTGGGCCTGAAGCAGGGCTCCAACCTGTTTGTGGATGGCGACAAGTGGACCGGCAACTACGTGCCGGCCTATGTGCGCCGCTACCCGTTCGCGATGGCACGCCTGGACGGCAACGCCGACAACCTCGCGGTCTGCTTCGACAGCCGCTGGCAGGGCTTCAACGACACGACCGGCGAGGCCTTGTTCAAGGACGGCCAGCCGACCGAGTTCCTGAACAACGCCAAGGGCTTCCTCGAAAACTTCGAACAGGAATCCGAGCGCACCCGGCTGATCTGCAACCTGCTGGTCGAGATGGAGCTGCTGCAGGACATGCGTTTCGAGGCCACGCTGCCCAACGGCGAAAAGCTTGATGTCGAAGGCTTCCTGGCGCTGGACGAGAAGAAGTACAGCGAGCTGCCCGACGACAAGGTGCTGCAACTGCACCGCAATGGCCTGATCGCGCTGATCGAACTGCACCGCCTGTCGATGAGCAATATGAACCGCCTGGCCGGTCGTTACGCAGCCTGAGGCTGACCCCGGCGCACCGGGACGGGCCACGGCCGCCGTGGCCGGTCCCGGGCTGCGCCGGGCGCGTTGGCGGCGCGTCGCTGGCGCCACCCGGCCGCGCCTCGCGCTGTCAAGCCCGGGGGGGCGGGAACGCAGATGTATCGGTTGGTGAGAGTTCGGGAAAATTCACGCCGCAATCCCTAGACTCGAGCGCCCGCCGTTCGGGCGCCACGCCATCGACGCAGTTCATGATCCCCATCCTCAAAGACAGCCGCCGCAGCCCGCTGAGCCCCATCGACGGGCCGCCCCTGGAGCTGGACAGCGACTTCGGCGCGATCGAAGGGGATGCACTGGAGCTCATGGAGCGCCGCTTCAGTGACCGCGGCCTGCTGACCCGCGAGCGCTACAGCAGCCGCACCGAAGACGGCGACATTGTTTGCACCGCCCGCGAGGGTGAACGTATCGTCGGCACGATGAGCGTGCGCTTTGACGGGACGGGGGGGCTGCACACCGATCTGCTGTTCGGCAACGAGCTGGCCGAATGGCGGGAGGCCGGCATCAAGCTGTGTGAATTCGGCAGCCTCGCGGTCGAACGCCATGCGCCGGGCTCCAAGCGCGTGCTCGCGCAGATCTTCCACCTGGGCTATTTGCATGCCCACCGTCGCGCCCGCTGCGACCGCCTCGTCATCGAGGTGAACCCCCGCCATGTCGCCTTCTACCGGCGCTGGCTTGGCCTGCTGCCCTACACCACGCCGCGGCACAACCCGCGGGTCGATGCGCCGGCCGTGCTGATGAGCCTCGACTTCAACACCATCCGCGACCGGATCGCCCTGCTCGGCGGCCAGCCCGAAAAAATGGCCACCCAGCGCAGCCTCTACCCGCTGTTCTGGGATACGGCCACCGAGGCCGCCATGCTCGCCAAGCTGCCCTGACGGCCGCACAGCGGCGCGGCGCCGTTCAGCGTCCGAGCCGCCTCGACAGCACCGCTGCCGCCTCGCGCAGCGCGGCCACCAGCGCGCCGTCTGGCGCCGTGTCGAAGCTGGCGCTCGGGCCGATCGCCGTCAGCGCGAGCAGCAGCCGCCCGGCGGCGTCAAAGACCGGCGCTGCCGCGGCGCTGACTCCCGGCACCACGCCATCGCGCGATGTCGCGAGCCCCGCCGCCCGCACCGCGGCGATGGCGGCGGCATCGGGCAGGGCCTCGCCCAGCGCTTCGGCCTCCTCGGCCCGCCAGGCCGCAAACAGCCGGCCCGACGCCGTGCCGGCCAGGCTCATCACCGTGCCGTGGCGCATGCTGATGTGCACCGGCGTCGGCCCCTCGGCCACGCGGACGATGGTCGGGCCGCGCGTGCCCCAGACCGCAATCGCCACCGTGTGGCCCAGGCGCAGTGCCAGCTCCTCGATCACCGGCGTGGCCAGCCGCACCGGGTCGTATTGCTGCAGGCTGATCAGGCCCAGCTGCAGCGCCAGCGGGCCCAGCCCGTAAGGGCCGCTGCCGCCGTCCTGCTCCACCAGCCCCAGCTTGATGAAGCTCACCAGGTAGGGGTGGGCCTTGGCCGGCGTCATGCCGGCCTCGCGGGCCAGGTCCTTCAGCGCCAGTGGCCGGCCGTGGTGGGCCAGGGCCAGCAGCAGCTGGCCGCCCACTTCGATGCTTTGGATGCCTCGCGGCGCTTTGCCTGGCGAGCTGGCGTCGTTCATGTTCAAAATTCTATATTGATGAATTGATTTGGAATAGGTTAAATTTCAGGCCCGCTGCCGAAGGAGACCGCCAATGACCACCAAAGCCTTTGCCTCGCAAGCCGACCTGGACGAAAAGCGCGTCACCTTCGAGCGCCTGTCCGAACATGGCTGGGCCTACACCGCCGAGGGCGACCCCAACACCGGCATCGTCATCGGCCGCGATGCCGCGATGGTGATCGACACCCAGGCCACGCCGGTGATGGCGGCCGATGTGATCCGCCGCATCCGCGAGGTGTCGGCCGTGCCGATCAAATACGTGCTGCTGAGCCACTACCACGCGGTGCGGGTGCTGGGCGCCAGCGCCTTCAAGGCCGAGGGCCTGGAGCAGGTCATCGCGAGTGATGCGACTCTGGCCCTGATCCGGGAGCGCGGCGAGCAGGACAAGGCCAGCGAGATCGGCCGCTTCCCGCGGCTGTTCCGCAATGTCGAGTCGGTGCCGCCCGGCCTCACCTGGCCCACGCTCACCTTCAGCGGCCGCCTCACGCTGGACCTCGGCGGCGTCAAGGTCGAGATGTTCTCGCCCGGCCGCGGCCACACCGCGGGCGACACGGTGGCCTGGCTGCCCGAGGAGCGCGTGCTGTTCAGCGGCGACCTCGTCGAGTTCGATGCCACGCCCTACTGCGGCGATGCCCACTTTGCGGACTGGCCGGCCACGCTGGATGCCATCGCCGCGCTGAAGGCCGAGGCCCTCCTGCCCGGCCGCGGCCCGGCGCTCAAGGGCGCGGCGCAGGTGGCTGCCGGCCTGGACGGCACGCGGGCCTTTGTCAGCGAACTGTTCGCTGCCGTGCAGGCCGGCGTGCAGGCGGGTGAGGAACTCAAGGCCGTCTACCAGCGCACGATGGCCGCGCTGCGCCCGACCTACGGCCACTGGGTCATCTTCGACCACTGCATGCCCTTCGACGTGACCCGCGCCTACGACGAGGCTGGCGGCACCGCCCATCCGCGCATCTGGACGGCCGAGCGCGACCTTGAGATGTGGAAGGCACTCGAAGGCGCTTGAGAGCCGTGGAGCTGCCCCGCTACCCCTATCGGCAGAGCCTGGAGCAGCGCTCCGGCCAGCCGCAGCGCCATCCGGTCGTCATCGTCGGTGCCGGGCCCGTGGGCCTGACGCTGGCGCTGGACCTCGCCCGCCGCGAGGTGCCGGTCGTCGTCATCGACGACAACGACCACATCGGCAGCGGCTCGCGGGCCGTCTGTTGGGCCAAGAAGACGCTGGAGGTCTTCGACCGCCTCGGCGTGGGCGAGGCCATCGCACGCGAAGGTGTGCGCTGGCAGCGCGGCCGCGTCTTCCACGGCGAGCGCGAGGCCTATGCCTTCGACCTGCTGCCCGAGCCGGGCCACAAGATGCCGGCCATGGTCAACCTGCAGCAGGACCAGGTCGAGGCCCGCCTCGTGCAGGCCGTGCAGTTGCAGCCGCTGATCGAGCTGCGCGGCCGGCATGAACTGATCGGCCTGGAACAGCACGGGGAGGGCGTCACGCTCAACGTCCGCACGCCCGACGGCCTGTTCGACCTGCGGGCCGACTGGGTCGTGGCCTGCGACGGCGCCCGCAGCCCCACGCGCACGCTACTGGGCCTGGGCTTCACCGGCCAGGTGTTCGAGGACCGCTTCCTGATCGCCGACGTGCGGCTGGCCCCCGGCGCCCGCCCGCGCGGACTGGACCCGGCGCGGCCCGAGCGCTGGTTCTGGTTCGACCCGCCCTTCCACCCGGGCCAGTCCGTGCTGCTGCATGCCCAGGCCGACGGGCTCTGGCGCATCGACTTCCAGCTCGGCCGCGACGCCGATGTGGAGGCCGAGAAGCAGCCCGAGCGCATCAAGGCGCGCGTGGCCACGATGCTCGATGGCGCGCCCTTTGAGCTGGCCTGGTCGTCGATCTACCAGTTCGCCTGCCGACGCGCCGAGCGCTTCCGCGTCGGCCGGGTGCTGCTGGCCGGCGACGCGGCCCACCAGGTCTCGCCCTTTGGCGCACGCGGCGCCAACAGCGGGGTGCAGGACGCCGACAACCTCGGCTGGAAGCTGGCCGCCGTGTTGAAAGGCGAGGGCGCCGACGCGCTGCTCGACACCTACGAGTTCGAGCGCATCGAGGCGGCGGACGACAACATCGGCCACTCGACACGTGCCACCGACTTCATCAGCCCCAAGAGCGCGCTGAGCCGTCGCTTGCGCAAGGCCGCGCTGGACCTGGCGGCGCAGGCCGACTTCGCCAAACCCCTGGTCAACAGCGGGCGGCTGTCGCTGCCGACCGAGCACCTGGAGTCGCCGCTCAGCACGCCGGATGGCGCGCCCTGGGCCCATGGCCCGGCCCCGGGCTGGCCAGCGCCCGACGCGCCGCTGGAAGAGGGCCGCTGGCTGCTGCAGACCATCGCCGGCCGGTTCGCACTGCTGGCCTGTGGCTGGGCGGTGGAACTGCCGGGGCTGCGCTGCCTCACGCTGCCGGCCGACAGTCTGGCCGCGCAGCGCTACGGCCTGGCGCCGGGCAGCGTGGTGCTGCTGCGGCCGGATGCCATCGTCGCGGCGCGCTGGCACCGCTTCGACGCCGCCGCCGTGCAAGCCGCGCTGGACCGCGCCCTCGGGAGGCCCCAATGAGCGAACTCCATCTCCAAGCCCGCTTCGGCGACGCGGCCGATGCCTTCTATGCCGAACTCATCGCCGCGCAGGCCGGCCTCAGCGACGAGGCCGCCGCCGACTGGCTGGCGCGTCTGACCCTGATCCTGTGCAACCACATCGGCGACCGCCAGGTGCTGCGCCAGGCCTTCGCCCTGGCGCGCGAATCGGATGCCACGCTTGCGCGTGAATCGGATGCTGCGCTTGCGCGCGAATCGAACGGCGTGCCACCGCACGCATCCCGTGACCCGTCGGCCCACCCGGCCTCACCACACCATGACTGAACTGACCTATCTCGCCGGCTTCGGCAACCAGCACCAGAGCGAGGCCGTGCCCGGCGCTCTGCCCGTGGGCCGCAACAGCCCGCAGCGCTGCGCCCACGGCCTCTACGCCGAGCTGCTGTCCGGCAGCGCCTTCACCGCGCCGCGTGCCGACAACCAGCGCAGCTGGCTCTACCGCCGTCAGCCCTCGGTGGTGGTGGGCGGCTACCAGCCGCTGCCGCATGCGCACTGGACGAGCGGCGCCGCCCAGGGCGAGGCCGCGCCGCCCGACCCGCTGCGCTGGGGCCCCACGCCGCTGGACGCGGATGCCCACCAGGGCGACTTCATCGACGGCCTGCGCAGCTATGCGGTCAACGGCGAGCCCGGCCACGGCGGCATGACGGCCCTGGCCTTCGTCGCCCACCGGCCGATGGGGCGTCGTGCGCTGGTGAACGCGGACGGCGAGATGCTCATCGTGCCGCAGCAGGGCCGCCTGCTGATCACCACCGAACTGGGCCGCCTGGCCGTGGCGCCCGGCTTCATCGCGCTGCTGCCGCGCGGCCTGGCCTTCAAGGTGGACCCGCTGGACACACCCGCCCGCGGCTATGTCTGCGAGAACCACGGCGCGGCCTTCCGCCTGCCGGAGCTGGGCCCCATCGGCTCCAACGGCCTGGCGAATGCGCGGGACTTCGAGGCACCCACCGCATGGCATGAACAAGAGGAGGGCGCCTACGAGATCGTCAAACGCCACGGCGGCCAGCTCTGGCGCGCGACGCAGGCCCACAGCCCCTTCAACGTCGTCGCCTGGCACGGCAATCTCGCGCCCTACCGCTACGACCTGGCGCGCTTCATGACGATCAATACCGTCAGCTTCGACCACCCGGACCCGAGCATCTTCACCGTGCTCACCAGCCCCAGCGACACAGCCGGCTGGGCCAATGTCGACTTCGTGATCTTCCCGCCGCGCTGGATGGTGGCCGAGGACACCTTCCGCCCGCCCTGGTACCACCGCAATGTGATGAGCGAGTTCATGGGCCTGGTGCTGGGCCAGTACGATGCCAAGCCCGAAGGCTTCAAGCCCGGCGGCGCCAGCCTGCACAACAGCTATGTGCCGCATGGCCCCGACGCCGAGGCCTTCGACAAGGCCAGCCACGCCGAGCTCAAGCCCCACAAGCTCGACGCCACGCTGGCCTTCATGTTCGAGACCCGCTGGCCGCTCAAACCCACCGCCTGGGCGCTGCGCGACGCGCCGCTCGAAACCACCTACGCTCAATGCTGGCAAGGCCTGAAGGACGAGTTCAAGAATGCTTGACCATACCCACGACCCCGCCGCCCGTTCCTGGGTGGCCACGGCCAACGACCCGGCCACCGACTTCCCGCTGCAGAACCTGCCCTTCTGCCGCTTCCGCCGTGCCGGCACGCTGGAGCCCTGGCGTGTCGGCGTCGGCATCGGCGACCAGATCCTCGACCTGTCCGCCTGGGGCATCGCCGACCTCAACGCGCTGATGGCCCGCTCCAGCAGCGAGCGCCGCGCACTGCGCCACCGGCTGTTCGACACGCTCAAAGAGGGCGCCCCGGTGCAGGAGCTCCTGCCCCAGGCCGAGGCCGAGTTCACGCTGCCCTGTCATATCGGCGACTACACCGACTTCTACACCGGCATCCACCATGCCCGTGCCATCGGCCGCCTGTTCCGCCCGGACAACCCGCTGCTGCCCAACTACCAATGGGTGCCCATCGGCTACCACGGCCGCAGCAGCTCCATCGTCGTCAGCGGAACCAAGCTGCGCCGGCCCAAGGGCCAGGTCAAGCCGCCGGATGCCGACGCACCGGTGTTCAAGCCCAGTGCCCGCATCGACTGCGAGCTGGAGCTGGGCCTGTTCGTCGGGCCCGGCAATGCGCTGGGCGAGCCCTTCTCCATCGACGAGGCCGACGAGCATGCCTTTGGCCTGACCCTGCTCAACGACTGGAGCGCCCGCGACATCCAGCCCTGGGAGTACCAGCCGCTCGGCCCCTTCCTGGCCAAGAACTTCGGCACCACCATCTCGCCGTGGATCGTCACGATGGACGCGCTCGCGCCCTTCCGCATGCCGTTCACGCGGCCCGCGGAAGACCCGCAGCCGCTGCCCTATCTCGACTCGCCCGGCCATCGCGCGAATGCTGCGTTCGACATCGAGCTGGAGGTCTGGTTCAAGACGCCCACGATGGCCGAGCCGGCGCGCATCTCGCGCTCCAACCTGCGCCATGCCTACTGGTCGCTCGCGCAGATGCTGACCCACCACGCCAGCAATGGCTGCAATCTGCAGCCGGGCGACCTGCTGGGCACCGGCACGATCAGCGGGCCCACGCAAGCCGAGTCCGGCTCGCTGCTGGAGCTCACCGGCGGCGGCAAGCAGCCGATCACGCTGCCCAACGGCGAGCAGCGCACCTTCATGCTCGACGGCGACCAGCTCGGCCTGCGCGCGTTTGCGGAGAAACCCGGATTCCGGCGCATCGGATTCGGGCCCTGCGAGGGCCAGATCACGCCTGCGATCTGAGGCAGTCTTGCGCCCACGTAACGTCGGCGCAATGAAGTCCAACAAAGCGCAACGTGTTGCGCCCGGGAGGGTGGGCGCCGCTAGATTGCCGGTACAGATTCGGGGTAGAGCACGGAGACAAGCCGGCCCTGGGTCTTTGTGAGCCGTGTCCGTGCCGGTGGGGCCTCTGCCGGCACGGGCGCCTTGTTGTCCGACAGAACTCGTTGCCCAGGAGCACCACGTGGCCAAGCCTCATTTCAAGCAGAACCTATTGCCCCATCTCATCGGCCTGGCGCTGGGAAGCGCCGCCGTCGCGCCGGCCGTGGCGCAGGAAGCGGCCCCCGCATCGACCGGCACCCAGCAGCTCGAGGCGGTCGAGATCCGCGGCGTGCGGGCCACGCTGAAGAAGAACCTGTCCGAGAAGCGTGAGTCCGGCAATATCGTCGACTCGATCAGTGCCGAGGACGTGGGCAAGTTCCCCGACAAGAACGTGGCCGACTCGCTGCAGCGCGTGCCCGGCATCTCGGTGGACCGCATCTGGGGCGAGGGCAAGGCCATCTTCGTGCGCGGCACGGACAAGAACCTCAACATGACGCAGCTCAACGGCCAGGCCGTGGCGTCGTCGGAGTGGTGGCTCAACGAGCCGCAGACCCGCAGCTTCAACTACGACGTGCTGCCATCTGAAATCGTCGGCAGCCTGGACGTCTTCAAGAGCCCGTCGGCCGACCTGGACGAGGGCTCCATCGGCGGCCTGGTCATCGTCAAGACGCGCAAGCCGCTGGCCTTCAAGGACCAGCTCACCGTGCAAGCCTCGGCCGAGGCCATGTACAGCAAGCTCCCCGGCAAGACCGACCCGCAGCTGTCGGGCCTGCTGAACTGGAAGAGCGACGACAAGACCTTCGGCGTGCTGCTGGCCATCAGCAGCCAGAAGCGCCACATGCGCCGCGATGGCCTGGAGCAGTTCTCCGACGGCAAGTACGACATCAAGGACCAGAACGGCAATGTCACCAATGCCTACGCCTCCTGGGGTGGTGGCTCGGCCATCTTCCGCCAGCAGCGCGAGCGCACCACCACCAACCTGGCGCTGCAGTTCCAGCCCAACCCGGCCACCGACATCGTCCTGAACCTGATGGATTCGGACATGAAGATGAACAACAACAACCAGAACTACCTCTGGCAGGCCGGCGGCCTGGCGGTGGGCGGCGTCATCAGCGTCACCGACCCGAAGTTCATCCCCACGTCGGACGGCGGCAAGGCGCTGGTGGCCGGCACGGTCGGCCCCAAGACCGGCGTGTCCTTTGAGCCCATCTACCGCGAGAGCTATATCAAGTCCCGCGTGGCCGACCTCGACGGCAACTACCAGGCCGGCAACTGGAAGTTCCACGGCCAGCTGGGCACCACGTCCAGTGAGGGCGGCAGCTCGCATGACCGCCACTTCTGGATGGAAGGCGACACCCGCACCCAGATCGGCCTCGGCCCCGACCACTACGGCGTCAAGTACCTCGACATCAGCCCGCTGGACCCGAAAGTGCTGACGCTCAAGGCCGGCGACGACCGCGTGCGCCGCATGGAGGGCAAGGAGAATTACGCCCAGGGCGACGTGACCCTCGACATCGACAACAGCGCGATCACCGCCGTCAAGTTCGGTGCCAAGGTCCGTGACAACACGCTGAAGAACCAGCGCACCCAGGGCACCGCAGGCCCGACCTCGCCGGGCTGGCAGTCGTTCTCGCTGGCGGACCTGTCCACCGGCCCCTCACCGCTGCTCAGCCAGCAGGCGGCCACCTCGGACGCGCTGACGCAGTACGCCTGGTTCGACGACGGCCTGGTGGCCAGCAAGGCCATCCCGATGTACGACAAGGCGATGGCCTACAAGGACGTGCCGAACGAGAACTACCGCATCAAGGAGCGCATCACGGCCGTCTACGGCCGGGCGGACTTCGCGGTCGGCAAGCTGCGCGGCGACTTCGGCCTGCGCGTGGTGCGCACCGAGCAGACCTCGGACGGCTTCCTGGGCAATGCCAGCGGCGGCTTCTCGCCCACCAGCGTGAAGAACACCTACACCGACACCTTGCCCAACCTCAACGCCACCTACGAGCTGAGCAAGGAAGTGCTGCTGCGCGGCGCCATCGCCCGCACCATGGCCCGCCAGACCTTCGACCTGCTCAGCCCTGGCCTGCGCCGAGACGGCACCGTGCTGTCCAAGGCCTACGCCGGCAATCCGCTGCTCAAGCCCGTGCATGCCAACCAGGCGGAGTTCGGCGCCGAGTGGTACTACGCCGATGCGGCCCTGCTGTCCGGCACCTTCTTCGTGAAGAAGCTCGACACCTTCACCTACAAGGCGTCCAAGTCCGAGGTGGTGGGCGGCGAGACGCTGACGGTGGAGCGCCCCTACAACGCCGACAACGGCGCCGACATCAAGGGCTTCGAGCTGCAATGGCAACAGCCCTTTGGCCGCACCGGCTTCGGCACCGTCGTGAACTACACCTACACCGATGCCAAGGCCGGCTCGGTGGCGGGCCAGCCGCGCCTGAAGGTGCTCGGCAACTCGCAGGACCAGTTCAACTTCAGCGGCTACTACGAGCAGGGTCCGATCAGCCTGCGGATCTCGTACAACTACCGCTCCAAGAGCTACGGCAATGTCGAGATGGGCGGCCAGGTCGTCAACGCAGCCTACGGCCAGTGGGATGCGTCGGCCGGCTGGGACGTGACGAACAAGATCACCGTCTACGCCAGTGCGGTGAATCTCAACAACGCGGTGATCCGCTCCAACACCGTGGATGGCATCCCCATCGGTGTCTACGAGAACGGGCCGCGCTACAGCCTCGGGGTGCGGGCGAAGTATTGAGCCCCTCGCCTGGTCTGGCCGCGCTGAACGCGGGCCAGCCCAGTCGGTCTTGCAGACCGCGCCGCGCCTTGCGGCGCAGCCCTTAGGCAGGCACAGCGAGCCCAGCGGGTTCCCTGTGTCCGGCCTCAGCCCCCGAGGGGACGGCGACGCGTGCGGCGTTGAGCCGCACGCACATCGCCCGCGGGCCGGCTTGGGGCGGCCCGGCGCTCGGCCCGCAGTTCATTCCTTGCGTTCGTATTCATGCACACCAAAACCCTCTCTCCCCCAGCTAGCCAGGGCGTGCTGCTGCCGATGATCTTCATCGGGCTGATGTTCTTCATCCTCGGCTTCGTGACCTGGTTGAACGGCTCGCTGATCCCCTTCCTCAAGGTGGTTTGCGAGCTGAACAACTTCCAGGCGCTGTGGGTGACCTTCGCCTTCTATATCGCCTACACCGTGATGGCCCTGCCGTCGGCGGCCATACTGGCGCGCATCGGCTACAAGCGCGGCATGACGGCGGCGCTGGGTGTGATGGCGTTGGGCGCGCTGGCCTTCATTCCGGCGGCACGCTCCGGTGAATACGCCATCTTCCTCGTGGCGCTGTTCACGCTGGCCAGCGGCATGACGCTGATGCAGACGGCCATCAACCCCTACATCGTCTGCATCGGCCCGCGCGAAAGCGCCGCGATGCGCATCTCCATCATGGGCCTGTTCAACAAGGGCGCCGGCATCGTGGTGCCGCTGGTGTTCACGGCGCTCATCCTGTCGGGCATGGAGAGGTTTTCGGAGTCGGCCCTGGCCGCGCTGGACGCTGCCGGCCGCGAGGCCCTGCGCAATGAGCTGTCGCAGCGCCTCGTCCTCCCCTACGCGGTGATGGCCGCCGGCCTGGTGCTGTTCATGGCGCTGATCCATTTCTCGTCGCTGCGCGAGCCCGAGCTGGAGGCTGCGGACGCGCCGGCCGGCGAGATCACGCGCTGGGGCGTGTTCCGGCACCCGCAGGTGGTGCTGGGCGCACTCGCGCTGTTCGGCTATGTCGGCGTCGAGGTGATCGCCGGCGACACCATCGGCCTCTACGGCCGCCAGCTCGGCGTGGCCCACTACGGCGTGCTGACGTCTTACACGATGGGCTTCATGGTGCTGGGCTATCTGCTCGGCGTGCTGCTGATCCCGCGCTGGCTGTCGCAGCGCGGTGCTCTCATCGCGTCGGCCGTCACCGGCCTGCTGTTTGCCAGCGGCACGGCGCTCAGCTCGGCCAGCAGCACCGGCCTGTCCCAGGCCCTGCTCGGCTGGGCCGGCGTACCCGCCGTGCCGGATACGGTGTTCTTCCTCGCGCTGCTGGGCCTGTCCAACGCCTTGGTCTGGCCGGCCATCTGGCCGCTGGCGCTCGAAGGCCTGGGCAAGTACACGGCCGCCGGCTCGGCCCTGCTCATCATGGGCATTGCGGGCGGCGCCCTGGTGCCCATGCTCTACGGCCATCTGGCCGACGTCAGCGGCCCGCAGCCGGCCTACTGGGTCATGTTGCCGTGGTACGGGCTGATCCTGTTCTACGCGGTGTTTGGGAGCCGGTTGAGGCGGTGGTGAGGGTGGGGGAACGGCGGCTTGGCAGCGATTGCGGTCCTTTGACTAGCCGAGCTCGAAGGCCGAAAGCGGTCGTTCAACGTCGGCATTCAGCGGACGCCGAAGGCGGTCCGCTGGAAAAACTGGTTAGCCATGGAATCACCACGGCTCCAAGGTCTCCGCATTCGGAATCCCCCAAGGGTCATGACCGTCGACTGAGTAGAACTCAAGTTGCGAAAGTGCCCCTTCCTTCTCGATAAGAACGGCCGCAACCAGGCCGTCGGAGTCATCTCTTCCAGCCATAGTCACTAGGTCTACTTCGCGGTCGCCATCCTCGAGAGGCTGAAAGAAGACTGTTGGGCATACACCGCAACCGCATCTGCCGACAACCTTCAGGGCACCTGTTTGCTTTGAATATTGGGACGGTTGTTCGCGAAGAAGCCGCTCAACAATAGCTCGCTCCTGAGTGCTCAACGGACGAGGGTCCGACGACACAAAGAAGGGGAATGATGCTGGAGCGTCTGCCATGGCTAACGTTCGCGCTGAGCGGGCGGCGTAGCCGTCCGTTCCAGCAAGGGGTTGAAGCTCATTGCGCTCTCCATTCCTGAAGTACGCGAAGAGGGCGTTCCGCTCCGGGCCACAGCAATACTTGGTAGTGATCGTCGCCAGAGAGTCCGTCCGCGCTGATTGAATCCAAGCGCGAGTACAAAACAGCAACTTCATACTGCCCCGGCTCAAGGTGCCAATTTAGAACTGCGCCACCGGTGCATTCATGGACTTGAAGATGCCCGCTGGGCAGAGCCAACGAGCACTCAACGAGGTGATCGGCTGCTTTGTCTTGCAATTCCGGAGCTACGTCGTGCAGTTCTACCCGCACCGGGACAGTCATGTTTCGAACCGGACAGACCACAACAACGTTGCTCGTAGCCTTCGCGCGATGAGCAACGTCAGCATCCGTCCAGTCTTCGGGCGCGGGTGGATTCACCACGCCGTCCTGGACGTAGAACTGGTGGTAGTCAGCGAAGACTTCAACGGACTCGGTGCGGATGCAGGGCATGGCCGATGAGCTTCAACGTGTTGTAGACCGCTGGTCGGCGCGGTCTATCACGGCGACCCGCGCAGTAACGGGTCGCCTTGCGAGCGATCCAAGTGCTTGTCGGGCCTGGCCTT
>RXJV01000116.1 GCA_003963075.1 Burkholderiales bacterium | reverse complement strand
CGCCAACAACATCGTGCTGGGCACCTACCGCCACATCACGGCGCCCGAGTGCCGCCAGTTCCTGCTGCGCCAGGCCTTCGAGGAGGCCATCCATACCCACGCCTACCAGTACATCGTCGAGAGCCTGGGCCTGGACGAGAGCGAGATTTTCAACGCCTACAACGAGGTCCAGTCCATCCGCGACAAGGATGAGTTCCTGATCCCCTTCATCGAGGCGATCATGAACCCCGACTTCAAGACCGGCACGCCCGAGAACGACCAGACGCTGCTGAAGTCGCTGATCGTCTTCGCCTGCCTGATGGAAGGTCTGTTCTTCTACGTCGGCTTCACGCAGATCCTGGCGATGGGCCGGCAGAACAAGATGACCGGCGCGGCGGAGCAGTACCAGTACATCCTGCGCGACGAGTCGATGCACTGCAATTTCGGCATCGACCTGATCAACCAGCTCAAGCTCGAGAACCCCCACCTCTGGACGGCCGAGTTCAAGGCCGAGATCAAGGCCCTGTTCCTGAAGGCCGTTGAGCTGGAATACCGCTACGCCGAGGACACCATGCCGCGCGGCGTGCTGGGCCTCAACGCGTCGATGTTCAAGGGTTATCTGCGCTTCATCGCGAACCGCCGCGCGGTGCAGATCGGCCTCGACGCGCTGTTCCCGAACGAAGAAAACCCCTTCCCGTGGATGAGCGAGATGATCGACTTGAAGAAGGAACGCAACTTCTTCGAGACCCGCGTCATCGAGTACCAGTCCGGCGGGGCATTGAGCTGGGACTGATCCCCCAGCCACCACAAGATCAAGACCTGGCCAATGCAGTCACCGAGCGAAACCCGCATCAACACCCTTGAGGTGGCGGGGCTGCATGGCGATCCGATTCACCGTACCGAGGCGTTCCTCCTGAGCGACTCTCGGACGGTGAATAGCCGTATCTGGGCGGACCGGTCCGTCCAGAGCGGTGACTTTTCCACTTGATCAAGGAGAAAACCATGGCAACTGCGAAGAAAGCTCCGGCCAAGAAGGCCGCTGCAACCCCGGTGAAGAAGGCCGCCGCCAAGAAGGCAGCAGCCCCGGCGAAGAAGGCCGCTCCGGCCAAGAAGGCCGCTGCGCCCGCCAAGAAGGCCGCTCCGGCCAAGAAGGCGGCTGCAACGCCCGTGAAGAAGGCCGCCGCGAAGAAGGTCGCTGCGCCCGCCAAGAAGGCCGCCCCGGCCAAGAAGGCTGCCGGCACGCCGGTGAAGAAGGCGGCCGCCAAGAAGGCTGCTTCGACGCCCGTGAAGAAGGCTGCTCCGGCGAAGAAGGCCGCTTCGACGCCCGTGAAGAAGGCTGCTCCGGCGAAGAAGGCTGCTTCGACGCCGGTCAAGAAGGCCGCTTCGACGCCCGTGAAGAAGGCCGCTGCGCCCAAGAAGGCTGCTGCCAAGCCGGCCGCTGCCCCCAAGAAGGCTGCTGCGCCCAAGAAGGCTGCTGCGCCCAAGAAGGCTGCCGCCAAGCCTGCTGCTGCTGCCAAGCCCGCTGCGGCCGCCCCGGCTGCCAAGACGGCGTTGAGCCCGCAAGCGGCCTGGCCCTTCCCGACCGGCAACAAGCCCTAATCAGGTGTTCCGCTGAAGTCTGTCCCGCCAGCGCTTGCGCTGGCTGGAGGGCTCCACGGCAAGCCCGGCCCGAGGTTCTCGGCGCCGGGTTTTTTATTGCCCGTGCGCCGGGCGGGCCATGCTCGAACCCAAGACCGATCGGCCAGTCGCTTCAGGGGTAGAAGATGTTGACGCTGTAGCCGCTCACCCGTTGCTCGCCGGTGCTGAAGCTGAAGGACAGCGCCTGCTCGGAGTCGGCGTTGACCTGGGTCAGCGACGGGCTCAGGGCCCGGGGCTCCAGCACACGCCGTGCGAGCGCGGCGCCGGTGCTGTCGGTGAGGCTGAGCTCGACCCAGGGCGCGGCCACGTCCACCGCGGTCTTGTTGCGCAATGACAGGTGGAGTCGGTAACCGCTCTTGCCGACCGGGTTCAGCGAGGTGGACTCGATGCTGAGCGCTTCAATGCGGCGCCAGGGCCTGAGCTCGCAGCCCAGGGTGCTGCACAGGCTTTGCAAGATGCCGCGGGCGGGCGGGTGCAGCGCAGCGATCGCGTCGCGGAAATGCAAGGCCAGCTGCAGCGCCAACAGTGCGGCGAGCAGCAGCGACAGCAGGCCCAGTGCCGCGCGCACCGCCGGGCGATTCCAGCGCGCATCACTCTCGGCACGGCGCATGAACTCCGGCAGCGACCCCGCAGCCACCACGTCAGGCTGACGCGCCCGAAGTGGTTCCGTCGGCGCACGCGCCGCGGCCGGAGCGGTTGACGGGCGTTGCTCCTCGTCGACCCAGCGCGGCTCCTGGCGTGACGCGTCCTCGGGCCAGCCGGTCGGCAAAGCGTCACGCAGGCCGGGCTCGGTATCGGGTTCGGGCGGCGGCTCCCATGCGGGCGCTGGGGTCGGCGCGGGGGCGGTTGGTGGGGGCGGCGGCGACGTGGGTGGCAGCGTGGGCGCGGGCGGCGTGTTCAGCGCTGACGGCGCGAAGTTTGCGGGCCAGGGCGGGGGCGCGTCCCGCTCGATGTCAAACAGCATCTCACGCGCATCGAAGACCTCCGCACAGCGGCCGCACCGGACCCAGCCGTCGGACACGCGAAGCTGGTCTTCGACAATGCGAAAGACCGTGCCGCAGGCGGTGCAACGCGTCGCGAGGCTCATGCCTGGACCGGCCTCCGTGCGGTCATCAGGATCCAGCCGTCCTCCTCGTCCGCGACCTGCAGCGACAGCCAGGGCGCGTAGGCGGCCTGCAGCTCTTCGGCCTGACGCGACAGGATGCCGGCCAGGATGAGGTCGCCGCCGGGTGCCACATGGGCACACAGCAGCGGTGCCAGCAGCTTGAGCGGGCTGGCCAGGATGTTGGCCACGACCAGGGGGTACTCGCCCTGGGCCCGTTCGGGCGAGCCGACGTTCAGCTGCACGTGGTTGGCCTCGGCGTTGTCCTGGCTTGACGTCAGCGCCGCGGGGTCGATGTCGACGGCGTCGATCTGCACGGCGCCGTGCAGGGCCGCACCGATGGCCAGGATGCCGGAGCCGCAGCCGTAGTCCAGCACGCGCGGCCAGGGCCGGGCCTGCGTGGCGATCCAGCGCAGACACATCCGCGTGGTCGGGTGGGTTCCGGTGCCGAAGGCCAGGCCCGGGTCGAGGCGCATCACGCGCCGGGCCTGCGGCGGCGCCTCGTGCCAGCTCGGCACGATCCAGAACTCGGCGGTGATCTCGACCGGCGCGAACTGGCTTTGCGTGAGCCTCACCCAGTCCTGCTCGGGCACGGCCTGGATGGCCTGGACGTGCACATCGCCCGCCCAGTCCTGGGCCAGGATCAAGGTGACCGCCTCGGTAGCTTCCGGCTCACTCGGGAACAGGGCCTTGACCACCGAGCGCTGCCAGCCGGCCTTGGGAGCCGGCATGCCGGGCTCGCCGAACAAGGCGTGCTCGGTGTCGGTGTCGGCGTCGGCGTCTTCGACGGAGACGGCGAGGGCGTCGATCTCCATCAGCGCGTCGCTGACGATCTCGACGTCGGCCTCGCGGCAGACGAGGGCAAGTTCAAACAGATGACTCATGCCCCGTATTGTCCCGCGACACGAGGCCCGCTCAGCGCTTGTGCGCTGCCATCCAGGCTTCGAGGTAGTGGATGCTGGTGCCGCCTTCGATGAACTTCGCGTCGGCCATCAGCTCGCGGTGCAGCGGGATGTTGGTCTGGATGCCCTCGACCACTGTCTCGCTCAGCGCGATGCGCATGCGTGCCAGGGCCTGATCGCGGGTGTCGCCGTGGACGATGATCTTGCCGATCATGCTGTCGTAGTTCGGCGGCACGAAGTAGTTCGTGTAGGCATGCGAGTCCACGCGCACGCCGGGGCCGCCGGGGGCGTGCCACATCGTGATGCGGCCGGGCGAGGGCGTGAACTTGACCGGGTCTTCCGCGTTGATGCGGCACTCGATGGCATGGCCCTTGAGTTCGATCTGGCGCTGCGTGAACGGCAGCTTCTCGCCGGCGGCGATCTTGATCTGCTGCTGCACGATGTCGATGCCCGTGACCAGCTCCGTGACCGGATGCTCCACCTGCACGCGGGTGTTCATTTCGATGAAGTAGAACTCGCCGTTCTCGTACAGGAACTCGAAGGTACCCGCGCCGCGGTAGCCCATCTTCTTGCAGGCGGCGGCACAGCGCTCGCCCACCTTCTCGATGGTGCGGCGGGGGATGCCGGGTGCCGGCGCCTCCTCGATGATCTTCTGGTGGCGGCGCTGCATCGAGCAGTCGCGCTCGCCCAGCCAGACCGCGTTCTTGAAGGTGTCGGCCAGCACCTGGATCTCCACATGGCGTGGGTTCTCCAGGAACTTCTCCATGTAGACCTCGGGGTTGCCGAAGGCCGCGCCGGCCTCGGCCCGCGTGGTCTGCACCGCATGCACCAGGGCCGCTTCGGTGTGCACCACCCGCATGCCACGGCCACCGCCGCCGCCGGCCGCCTTGATGATGACCGGGTAGCCCACCGAGCGGGCGATGCGGATGATCTCCTTCGGGTCCTCGGGCAGCGCGCCTTCCGAGCCCGGCACGCAGGGCACGCCGGCGCGGATCATGGCCTGCTTGGCCGAGACCTTGTCGCCCATCATGCGGATGGATTCAGGGCTGGGGCCGATGAAGGTGAAGCCGCTGCGCTCCACGCGCTCGGCGAAGTCGGCGTTCTCGCTCAGGAAGCCATAGCCGGGGTGGATGGCCTCGGCGTCGGTGACCTCGGCCGTCGCGATGATGGCCGGCATGCTGAGGTAGCTCTGGGCCGAAGGCGCGGGGCCGATGCAGACGGCCTCGTCGGCCAGGCGCACGTACTTGGCGTCGCGGTCGGCCTCGGAGTAGACGACGACGGACTTGATGCCCAGCTCGCGACAGGCGCGCTGGATGCGCAGCGCGATTTCGCCTCGGTTGGCGATGAGTACTTTTTTGAACATGGTGTATTGGCTCAATCGCCCTCAGTTCGCTGCGCGAACTGCGCAATTTGCCGTGCCGGAGGCACGGCCGCGCTGCGCGCGATCGCCTCGATGGGCGATAAGAACCTTCTTGAACATCAGAAGTCCTTATTCGATGACGAACAGCGGCTGGCCGAATTCGACGGCCTGGCCGTTCTCGGCCAGGATCTTCGTGATCGTGCCGCTCTTGTCGGCCTCGATCTCGTTCATGATCTTCATCGCCTCGATGATGCAGATGGCCTCGCCTTCCTTGACCTGCTGGCCGATGTCGGCGAAGGGCTTCGCATTGGGGCTGGAGGCGCGGTAGAAGGTGCCGACCATCGGCGAGGTGACCACGTGGCCGGTTTCCACCGGGGCGGCGGCCGCTGGAGCTGCCGCGGCAGCCGAGGCGCCCACGGGGGCGGCGGCGGTGACCACGGGCATGGCGGGCGCTGCCGCATAGACCGGCTGCACCGCGACCGCGGCGGCCGGGTCGGACTTGACGATGCGGACCTTGCCGTCGGCCTCGGTGATTTCCAGTTCGGAGATGTTCGATTCCGAGACCAGGTCGATCAGGGTTTTGAGCTTGCGCAGGTCCATGGGGGCTCCAGGCGGTGTTGTTGTTGTGGGGAAGGACAAAGGCAACCGACCCGCCGTTCAGGCGCGGGCCGATCCCAACGAGTCGAGGGCGTGGCGCAGCGCGAGGCGGTAGCCGTTCGCGCCGAGGCCGCAGATGACGCCGACCGCCAGGTCACTCAGGTGGCTGTGATGGCGGAAGGCTTCGCGGCGGTGGATGTTCGAGAGGTGGACTTCGATGAAGGGCAGGGCCACGGCCGCCAGTGCATCGCGGATGGCGATGCTGGTGTGGGTGTAGGCGGCCGGGTTGATGATGATGAACTGCGTGCCGTCGCTGCGCGCGGCCTGGATGCGGTCGACCAGAGCGCCTTCGTGGTTGCTCTGGAAGCTGCTCAGCGCGGCGCCGGCGGCGTGGGCGATCTGGCCGAGTTCGGCATCGATCTGGGCGAGGGTCTGCGCGCCGTAGACCTCGGGCTCGCGGGTGCCGAGCAGGTTGAGGTTGGGGCCATGCAGGACGAGAACTTGCATCAAACGCGTGGTAGCAGGCAGGGCCCAGGGCTCTAGAGTGCCGCCACTAAATTGAGGAAGGGCGAACTTTACGCGTTTTGAAGCCGAAATCCCGTGGGATTGGGGAAATTCTGGGGTTTCAGCCGTTTCGCTCAGGTTTTGAGCAGTTGGCGCAGGTCCTCAAGCCGGCTGACGCCCAGCCGGCGCCAACTGATCTCGCCGCTCTCGTCGAAAGCCACCGAAAACGGCAGCCCTCCGGCCGGGTTGCCCAGTTCGCGCACCAGGCCAAGACCCTGTGGGCCGGCCAAGGCGACGGCGAAGTCCAGCGGCGCCTTTTGCAGGAAGGCCCGGACCGGTTCCGCCTGGTCCACCGCCAGCCCCAGCACCTGCCAGCCGCGGGACTTGGCTTCGCGATAGAACTGGTTGATCTCGGGCAGCTCCTTGACGCAGGGGGGGCACCAGGTGGCCCAGAAGTTCACGAGCAGCGGCTGGCCGCGCCAGCCGGCGACCGCCAGCTCGGCGCCATCCAGCCCCGGGAAGCGGCGTGCCCAGAAGGCCTGCGTGGCGGCCGACGCGACCGGCGGATTCAGCCGGCGCAACGCGAGGGCGGCGCCCAAAGCAGCGGCGCCGAGGCCGGCGCCGGCCAGGATCAGGCGGCGGTTGACAGGTTTCATGGTGGGGGCGCGTTCAGCAGGGATTGCAGGGCGGCGAGGTCGCCGCGTTCGGTCAGGCCCCGGGCGTCGGCCTTCAGCGCGCCGCGCAGATCGTCGAAGTCCAGGATGGTCAGGCAGAGTGTGACGCGCTCGCCGAGGGTGGGGCAGGGCACGTCCAGGATCAGCATGTCCACCGTCCGGCCTTTGCTGGCCGTCGTCTCGGCGACGTCGAAGCTCAGCCCGCGGTTCAGCAGCGCGATCTCGGCGGCCTTGCTGTCGTCGCAGTAGAGCTGCAGGTGGACGTTGGACAAACGCGTGGCCGTGCCGCGCCAGACGGCGCCGGTCAGATGCGGTCGGAATTCCGCGAGCCGGTCCATCCACTGCGCGGCCAGCTCACGCAGCGCGCGCAGCTCGGCGGGCTGGGTGTCGGCATGGAAGATCGCGATGTGCTCGCGCACGGCGTCCTCCACCTCGTCATTGCCGGGCAGGGCGGCGCGGGGCAGGCCCAGGTCGCGCGCGGCGCGCTGCTTGGCCGGACCCCAGTCCATGCCCTCGTCGACGATGAGGCGCGCGGCGGCGGCGGCGATTTCTGCGGTCATGGCGTTCATGGGCTCAGGGCAGTTGGGCGCTGTTCATGCGGCCGGCGATCACGCCGGCCCGGGCCATCACATAGGGCGAGGCTGGTTGGCGCTCGAAGCGCTTGGGCGCCGGCAGCATGACGGCCAGCCGCGCGGCCTCGAAGGCCCCGAGCCGGGCGGCATCGGTGTGGAAGTAGTGGCGCGCCGCGGCCTGGGCGCCGAACAGGCCTTCGCCCCACTCGACGCTGTTCAGATAAATCTCCAGGATGCGGCGCTTGTCCAGCAGCCCCTCGAGCATCAGCGTGATGACAAGCTCCTGGCCCTTGCGCAGCAGCGTGCGCTCGCCGGACAGGAACAGGTTCTTGGCCAGCTGCTGGCTGATGGTGGAGCCGCCGACCACCTTGGCCACGCCCTTGCCCCGCGCCTCGACCCGGGCCTGGGCCTTCTCGTTCTTCTTCCAGGCGCCCTTGAGGGCGTCCCAGTCGACGCCGCCGTGCTGGGCGAAGCCATCGTCCTCGCTGGCGATCACGGCGCGCTTGAGCGTGCCGGCGAGCTGGGCGTCATCCACCCACTGCTGGCTCCAGGCCACCTGGTGCTTGTCGACCGCCAGGCGCACGATCTCGCTGCGCTGGAAGCTGGTCGATTGCGGCGCGACCCAGCGCATCAGCAGGATGCGCCCGGCAAACCAGAGCTGCAGGCACAGCAGGGCCAGTGCCAGCACGGCGAACAGGCGGCCGGCGTGGCGGATCACGACGCCGACTCCAGCTCGGCCCGCAGCGCCGCCAGCACCGATGCGGTGTCCGGCCTGACGCCGCGCCAGAAGAAAAAGGCCTCGGCCGCCTGCTCGACCAGCATGCCCAGGCCATCGCGCGGCTCGGCGCCGTGGGCGGCGGCCCAGTCCAGAAAGCCCTGGGCCTGGGGGCCGTACATCATGTCCAGCGCCAGGCTGCCGGGCTTCAGCACGCGGGCGTCCACCGGCGAGGCCGCGCCGGCGAGGCTGGTGCTGGTGGCGTTGATGACCACGTCCTGGGCGGCCGGCGCGTCGGCCAGGCCGGCCGCGACCAGCGGCACGCCGAGGTCGTGATGGCTGGCCACCAGGGCCTCGGCCTTGTCGACACTGCGGTTGACGATGGTGATGCGGGCCGGCTTCGCGTCGATCAGGCTGCCCAGCACGCCGGCACCGGCGCCGCCCGCGCCGACCAGCAGCAGCTGCAGCCCGGCCAGGCGGCGGCCGGCGTTGCGCTCGATGTCGTTGACGAGGCCGGCGCCGTCGGTGTTGTCACCGGCCCAGCCGGCGGCGTCGAAGCGCAGCGTGTTGACCGCACCCGCCCGCTGTGCGCGCGGTGTGCGCTGGGCCGCCAGCGTAAAGGCCTCGAACTTGAACGGCACGGTGACATTGCAGCCCCGCGCACCCGCCGCCGCAAAGCCGCGCAGCGTGGCCTCGAAGCCGTCGAGCGGCGCCAGCAGGCGTTCGTAGCTCAGCGCCTCGCCGGTCTGCGCGGCGAACATCGCGTGGATGGCGGGCGAGCGGCTGTGCGCCACCGGGTGGCCGACGACGGCATAGCGGTCGCTCATGGCAGCTGCCCCTGCAGCGTGGTTTCCAGGCCGTCGTCGCGGGTGAACCTGAAGCGCGACGTGATGACCAGCACCTCGGCGCCGCGCAGCATCTCGGGGCTAAAGTTGCCGAAGGGTGCGGCGGCCTGCACGATGGCCAGCGCCCGGCGGTCCAGGATCGGGTTGCCGCTGGAGGACACGACCTCGGTCTCGATGACGCGGCCGCGTTGATCGATGTGCAGGTTCATCGTCAGCTCGCCGTAGAGCTTGCGCCCGCGGGACTCGGGGAAGTCGCGGGTGCCGCGCTCCTCGATGCGGCGGCGCAGGCCGTCGTAGTACTGCGCGTAAACCACCTCGCGCGTGGCCGGGCTGACATAGCGCTTGCGCGGCCGGGCGCTCTCCTCGTTGACGCGCTTCTCGATCTCGGCCAGCAGCTCGACCAGCTGGCGGCGCTTCTCGGCCTGGGCACGCTCGTTGACGTCGGTTTTCTCCCGGCGCGGATCGGGCGGTGGCAGCAGTGCCAGTTCGCGGCGCACCTGGGTCAGCAACTGCTGCTGCTGGTCCTGCAGCTGGGCGATCTGGGTGTGCTGCACCTCGGCGGCGTCGCCGATCTCGCTGCGGCGCGCCGGCGGCAGCGGCGAGGTGGCCCGGCCGGTCTCCAGGTTGCCGCCGCCTGCCAGGTTGGCCTGGGCGAGCGCCGCGGCCTTGACCGGCTTCTCGTTGGAGCGGCTGTTGACCAGCACGACCTCCAGCGGCGTGTCCTGGAACACGCGGTTGAACGAGGTGGGCGAGCCCATGCGCCAGGCCAGCAGCACGCCATGCACGCCGAGCGAGCAGGCGAGCGCGATCTGCAGCGTGCTCGGCCGGCGCATCTCAGGTGGCGGCTGCCGCCGGGGCGGCTTCGCCGTCGCCGTCGTTCAGGTCGATGGCCAGCGCGATCGGCGCCGCGGCGGCCTCGAGTTCGTCATCGTCGCCCTCGGCCGGCGCGTCGGTCGGCAATGGCTCATCGAGGCGCTCGGCCAGCGTGGCATGCACGTCGAGCGTCATCTCGTCCAGGCCGGTGATGCGAACCTTCACGTGGCTGCCGCGCGGCAGGTTCTCGCAGCCCAGGGCCTTGAACACCAGCGGCAGCTCGTCGGCCCGCACCAGGCCTTCCTTCATGACGGTGGCGGTCAGTTCGGTCGTGCCGTTTTGGGCCAGGTGGCGCAGGGTCCAGAAGCGCTCGATGCCGTTCTGGAAGCCGTTGTAGGCCGTATAGGCCGACTCGAAGGCCGAGATGATCGAGAACAGTTGGGCATCCTTGGGCTTGAACGGCGCCACCAGGGCCGCCGTCTTGCCGTGGCGGGCCGCCGCGATGATCTGCCACTGGTTGACCAGGTCGACATAGCGGCGCAGCGGCGAGCTGGCCCAGGTGTAGCTGGCCACGCCCATGCCGGCATGCGGCAGGGCCTTCACGCCCATGCGCACCTTGATGCCGGGCGCGAGGCTGGCCTGGCTGCGGTAGATGCCCGGCAGGCCGAGTTCGGCCAGCCAGCCGCCCCAGGCCGAGTTGGCCAGGATCATGGCCTCGGCCACGATCAGGTCCAGCGCGCTGCCGCGGGCGCGCACGCTGATCTCCACCGTCTCGTCACCGACGGGCGGCTCGGTGCGCTCGCCGGCCAGGCGGAAGTTGTAGTCCGGCCGGTTGAAGGTCTCGGGCTTGCCGCGCACCACCTCGCGCTGCGCCTTCAGGTGCCGGGCCAGGCGCCAGCTGAAGGCGAGTTCGGGGGCGAAGGCGTAGTCGGCTGGCGCATCGCCGGCCAGCGTGGCGTCGGTGACGATGCCGTCGAGTTTGTCGTGCCGCAGGTTGGCGGCGATGTGCACCCGCTCCAGCCGGGTCTCGCGCGCCCGGATCTCGAAGCTTGCCTCGTCCATCGTGAAGTAGATGGACACCGCTGGGCAGTCGCGGCCTTCGATCAGCGTGTAGGTCTGCACCACCTCGTCGGGCAGCATCGTGATCTTCCAGCCCGGCATGTACACCGTGGACAGGCGCTCGCGGGCGACCTTGTCGACCGGCGAGTCCGGCGTGATGGCCAGGCCGGGTGCGGCGATGTGCACGCCGAACACGACCGTGCCGCTGCCCAGGCCTTGCACGGACAGCGCGTCGTCGATCTCGGTGGTCTGCGAGTCGTCGATCGAGAAGGCGCGCGCCGGGCTGAGCGGCAACTCGTCCTTGATCTCGGGCGCGGTCAGCGCCGGGAAGCCCGTGCCCTTGGGGAAGTTCTCGAACAGGAAGCGTTTCCAGTGGAACTGGTAGGGGCTGGTGATCGCACCCGCCGCCTGCAGCAGGTCCAGCGGTGCCTTGTGCGACTGCTTGCTGGCCTCGACGACGGCCTTGTACTCGGGGCCATTCTTGTCGGGCTTGAACAGGATCTTGTAGATCTGGTCCTGGATGGGCTGGGGGCAGGTGCCGGCGGCCAAGTCCTTCGCCCAGGCCTCGATCTGCAGGGCCTGCTGACGCTTGCGCTCGATGCCCAGCAGTGCGGCCTTGACCGTTTCCTCCGGCGCCTTCTTGAACTGGCCCTTGCCGGCGCGGCGGAAGTAATGCGGTGCGTCGTAGAGACGGAACAGCGCCGCGGCCTGCTGCACGACACCGGCCTTGGCATCGAAATAGTCGCGCGCCAGGTCGGCGAAGCCGAACTCGCCCTCGGGCGCGAACTCCCAGGCCAGGTCCAGGTCGATCTCGTCGGCCAGCGCACGGGCTTCGGTCAGCAGCGCGGCGGGCGCCGGCTGCTCGAATTTCAGCAGCACATTGGCCGCCTTGACCTTGACCCGCTTGCCCGAGTCGAGCTCCACCTGCAGCGAGGCATCGGCCTCGCTCATCACACGGCCGGCGAGGAACTTCCCGGCATCATCAAACAGCGCAAACATAGCGGCGGATTGTCGCCTCAGGCCTGCAGGTGCCGGACGAGACCGGGCAGGTGGTCCTCGAAGTCGGTCAGACCGTGGTCGCTGCCCTCCAGCACCTCGCCGTCGCAGCCGGCGTAGCGGGCCAGCATCTCGCGCCAGTCGAGCAGTTCGTCGCCCTTGGCGATGAGGGCGTAGTAGCGCGCCGGGTTCGTCAGGCGGGCGGGGGGCGTCAGGGCGGCCAGTTCGGCCACGTGATCGGCGGTGAAGTCGAACTGCAGCGTCGGGTCATGCCAGGCCGTCAGCGTGCCGATATGGCGGGCCAGGTCGCGCGCAGGGTCGACCGCGGGGTTCAGCACGCCAACCCGCCAGTCACGGTGAGCCGGGCGCTCGGCCAGCCAGGTCGCGTAGAAGCCGCCCAGCGAGCTGCCGACGACGGCCACACCGTCGGCGGGCCAATCGGCCACCAGCCCGGTCACGAGCGTCATGGCTGCCAGCGGCGAGGGCGGCAGTTGCGGGCAGACAAAGCGCAGGCCCGGTTGCTCGGCCGCCCAGGTCGCCATGCGGCGGGCCTTGGCCGAGGCGGGTGAGGAACGGAAGCCGTGCAGATACAGCAGATGCGTGGGGTTCATGACGGAAGTCATTGGCAGCATTTGGCGCGACGATGCAGCGCGGGCGGACTCGGATTGACGCGAGTGTCGCCCGCCCCCACAGTCCTCGCCTTTCGTCCTAGCTGGTCACCTCATGATCCCGATGCCCCGTACCGCCCTGGCTGCCGCCGCGCTGATCGCGCTGGCGGGCCTCGCGCAAGCCCAGACCCCCGCCGCGCCCGCCCCGGGCGCCTCCGCGCCGGCCGCAGCGCCCCGCCCGCCGGCCGACCCGACCGCGCCCAAGCCCTTTGCCGACGTCATCAAGGGCGCCAGCGAGCAACCGGGTCTGTTCCCGATCTGGCGCAAGGACGAGAAGGTCTGGATCGAGATTCCGAAGGAAGCCTTCAACAAGCCCTTCCTGTTCAGCGTGAACGTCGCCAACGCCGTTGGCGAGCGCGGCCTGTATGCCAGCCAGATGCTGGGCGACGAACTGGCCGAATGGCGCCGCGTGGGCAACCAGATCCAGTTGATCGCGCTGAACACCAAGTTCCGCTCGGACAACCCGGGCAGCAAGCTCGCCATCGAGCAGGCCTTCTCGCCCAGCCTGATCGCCGGCACGCCGGTGGCCAGCGCGGAGCATCCGGACCGCAAATCGGTGCTGGTCGATGCCAGCGGCCTGCTGCTCGGCGACATCCCCGGCTATTCGACGCGGCTCGAGATGGCCTATCGCCTGCCGTTCGCGCCCGATCGTGCGAACTCCTTCATCGAGGCCACGCGCGCCGACCGCCAGATCTCGACGCTGACCTCGCGTGTGCACTTCGCCACCGCCCGCATCCCCGCGCCGCCGCTGACGCCCTCGCCGGTGCCGACGCCCACGCCGCCGCAGGCGACGCCGGACCCGCGGTCGATGTTCTTCAGCTTCGTCTACAGCTTCCGCGCGCTGCCCGAGCAGCCGGCGGCCGTGCGCCATGCCGACCCGCGCCTGGGTCATTTCACCGAGAGCTACAGCAACCTGGGTGACGACCTGAAGGCGAACCCGCGTGTGCACCTGGTGGCCCGCTGGCGCCTCGAGAAGAAGGACCCGGCCGCGGCGCTGTCCGAGCCGGTTCAGCCCATCGTCTACTGGCTCGACAAGAACATCCCGCCCAAGTACCGCGAGGCCGTCAAGGCCGGCGTCCTGGAGTGGAACAAGGCCTTCGAGAAGATCGGCTTCAAGGACGCGGTGCAGGCCCGGCAGCAGCCCGACGATGCCGACTGGGACAACATGGACGCCACGCATGCGTCCATCCGCTGGTTCACCGGCGCGGACGTCGGCTTTGCGATCGGCCCGAGCAACCGCGACCCGCGCACCGGTGAGATCCTGGATGCCGACATCGGCATGAGCGATGTCTTCGGCCGCGGCTCGCGCCGGCTGGCCACGGATGACGTGCTCGGCTTCAGCAGTCACGACCACCGCCACGACCATGCCGCGATGGCCTGGATGGGCGAGCGTAGCCAGCGCCTGTCCGAGCAGCAGTGCAGCTACATGGCCGACCAGGCCAACGAGCTGGGTTTTGCGCTGGACCTGCTCTCGCTGCGCGACGGCATGGACATGAACGGCCCCGAGGCCGAGGCGCTGGCCCAGGCCGTCGTGAAGGACGTGATCATGCATGAGGTCGGCCACACCCTCGGCCTCAAGCACAACTTCCGTTCGTCGACGACCGTCACGCAGGAGCAGCTCAAGGACAAGGCCTACACCGAGGCCAACGGCATTTCGAACTCGGTGATGGACTACAACGCCTACAACCTGCCGCTCAAGGGTGAACCGCGCGCGAGCCTGACCAACACCACGCTGGGCGCCTACGACTACTGGGCCATCGAGTACGCCTACAAGCCGATCGCGGCCGACCAGGAAGCCGCCGAGCTGGCCCGCATCGCTGCCCGCTCCACCGAGCCGAAGCTGGCCTACGGCGACGACTTCGACCAGGGCGTGGGCGGCCCCTACGACGGCTTCGACCCGCGCACCAATATGCGCGACCTCGGCGACGACCCGCTGGCCTATGCCAAGAAGCGCCTGAAGCTCAGCCAGGAACTGTGGGAGCGTGTGCAGGCCCGCCCGGCCTCGGTCGGCGACGATCCGCTGCGCAACCGCCGCTCGGTGGCCGAGTCCTTCCGCCAGCTCGGCATGACGGCCAACAACGTCAGCAAATACGTCGGCGGCCTGTACGCCGAGCGCGTGGTGCCGGGCGTGACCGCCGGCCCGGCCTTCAAGCCGGTGGACAACGCGCAGCAGCGCGAGGCCCTGCGCTTCATCGCCAGCGGCCTGCTGTCGAGCGACTCGTTCAAGTTCAAGCCCGAGTTCCTGGCGACGCAGGTGGTCGACTACAACGAGTGGGACCGTGGCCTGCCGCTGTCCATCCCCGACGCCGTCGCCGGGCTGCAGGGCCGGGTGCTCGACCGCCTGATGTCGCCCAACACCGCGCGCCGCTTGATCGAGATGCCCGGCTATCTGCCCGAGGCCCAGCGCAAGGGGGCGGTCTCGCTGGGCGAGGTCTATGGCACGCTGCAAGCGGCCATCTTCAGCGAGCTCAAGGCCGGCACCGAGATTGACCGCATGCGGCGCAGCCTGCAGCGCGAATACCTGCGCCGTCTGCAGGCCCAGCTGAACCGCTCGACCAATGGCGCGACGGTCTATGCCGATGCCTTCTCGATGGCCCGCTGGCATGCCACGCAGCTGGCCAGCGACCTGCGAACCGCCGCCGCCCGGCCGGGCCTGTCGCTGGAGACCCGCGCCCATCTGGCGGAACTGCAGGACCTGCTGGGCAGCATGCTCAAGGCCTCATTGGTACGCGGCTGAGGCCGGCAAGCGCTTGAACATGAGGCGCAAGAGGCCGGCCGCGATGCCGGCCTTGTTGGCGTGTCACTACGATGCGCGCCATTGGATGAGGAGAACCGCATGCTGACGATCACCGAACTCAATGCCAAGGGTGCCCATCACCTGCCCGGCCACCTGGGCATCGTCGTCCAGGCCGCCGAGCAGGGCGAGGTGCATGGCGAGATGAGGGTGCGTGCCGAGCTGATGGCGCCGAACGGCTTCCTGCATGCCGGCAGCGTGATCACGCTCGCCGACACCTGCGCCGGCTATGGCTGCATGGCCAGCCTGCCCGAAGGCGCGGTGGGCTTCACGACGATCGAGCTGAAGTCCAACTTCCTCGGCACGGCCCGCGAGGGCACGGTGCGCTGCGTGGCCAAGGCCGTGCACCTGGGCAAGACGACGCAGGTGTGGGATGCCGTCGTCACCCACGCGGACACCGGCAAGACCATGGCGCTGTTCCGCTGCACCCAGATGGTGCTGTACGGCCGCTGAGTTCGCCAGGCCTCAGGCCCGGGCGGCCAAGCTTTGCAACAGCTTGTCGTGAATGCCGCTCATCGGGCCTCAGGCCCGGGCGGCCAGGCTGACCAGCAACTTGTCGTGAATGCCGCTCATCGGGCCTCAGGCCCGGGCGGCCAAGCTTTGCAAGAGCTTGTCGTGAATGCCGCCAAACCCCCCGTTGCTCATGCACAGCAGGTGGTCGCCGGGCTTGGCCGCCTTGACAACGGCGGCCACGAGGGCGTCGACGTCGGCGCCGACAACGGCCTGCGCGCCCATCGGCGCCAGCGCCTCCCGGGCATCCCAAGCCAGGCCCTGCTGGTTGCAGAAGGCCAGGTCGGCTTCCTCCAGCGCCCAGGGCAGCTGGGCCTTCATCGTGCCCAGCTTCATCGTGTTGGAGCGCGGCTCGAAGATGGCCAGGATGCGTTCGGCCGGCGCGATGCGGCGGCGCAGGCCGTTGATGGTGGTGCGCATCGCTGTCGGGTGGTGAGCGAAGTCGTCGTACACCTTGACGCCACCCACCTCGCCGCGCAGTTCCATGCGGCGACGCACGTTCTGGAACTCGCCCAAGGCCGCCGCGGCCTGCTCGGGCGTGACGCCCACATGCTCGGCCGCGGCGATGGCCGCCAGCGCGTTGAGCTGGTTGTGCTCGCCGATCAGCCCCCATTCCACCCGCGCCAGCTTCAGGCTGCCGCGCAGCACGTCGAAGGCCTGGGGCTCGCCGCGGGCCCGCAGCATGCCCGCCTCTTCCTTCTTGGCGCCGAAGCGCTGCACCTCGCTCCAGCAACCACGCGCCAGCACGCGTTGCAGCGCTTCGTCGCGGGCATTGACGACCAGCCGGCCGCTGGCCGGCACGGTGCGCACGAGGTGGTGGAACTGGGTCTCGATGGCGGCGAGGTCGGGGAAGATGTCGGCGTGGTCGTGCTCCAGGTTGTTGAGCACGGCCGTGCGGGGCCGGTAGTGGACGAACTTGCTGCGCTTGTCGAAGAAGGCGGTGTCGTACTCGTCGGCTTCGATGACGAAGGGACTTGAGGCCCCCATGCGTGGCCCTTCGGCTGCCGCGCCGCCCGCCGCGGGGGCCGTCGCGCCTTGGGACGGCCCGGCGCCGCCCGGCCTTTCGCCCAGCCGCGCGGACACGCCGAAGTTCTGCGGCACGCCGCCCACCAGGAAGCCGGGCTTCTGGCCCGCATGCTCCAGGATCCACGCCAGCATCGACGTCGTCGTCGTCTTGCCGTGGGTGCCGGCCACCGCCAGTACATGGCGGCCCTGCAGCACATGCTCGGCCAGCCACTGCGGGCCCGAGACATAGGGCAGGCCGGCGTCGAGGATGGCCTCCATCAGCGGGAAGCGCTCGCCGCGCGTGACGACGTTGCCGATGACGAAGACATCGGGCCGCAGCGCCAGCTGCTCGGCGCCGAAGCCCTCGATCAGCTCGATGCCCAGCGCCTGCAGCTGCGTGCTCATTGGCGGGTAGACGTTGGCATCGCAGCCGGTCACGCGGTGGCCGGCCTCGCACGCCAGCGCCGCCAGGCCGCCCATGAAGGTGCCGCAGATGCCGAGGATGTGCAGGTGCATAGAGTTCGGGCCGCCAGGGCCTCAGGGGTTCAACGCAGGGCGTGGCGGGCGGCGGCCAGTGTGGCGTCGATGTCGGCCTCGCTGTGCGCCGCCGACACGAAGCCGGCCTCGTACAGCGCCGGCGCCAGATAGATGCCGGCATCGAGCATCGCGTGGAAGAAGCGGTTGAAGCGCTCCTTGTCCGTCGTCATCACGGTCGCGTAGTTCTGCGGCAGCTCTGGGGCAAGGAAGAAGCCGAACATGCCGCCCTGGCTGTCGGCGCTGAAGGGCACGCCGTTGTCGGCTGCCACGGCCTTGAGGCCGTCAACCAGCTGGCGGGTGCGCGCCGACAGCGCGTCGAAAAAGCCGGGTTTCTGGATCTCGCGCAGCGTGGCCAGGCCGCAGGCGGTGGCCACCGGGTTGCCCGACAGCGTGCCGGCCTGGTAGACGCCGCCCAGCGGCGCCAGATGCTGCATGACCTCGCGCCTGGCACCGAAGGCCGCCAGCGGCATGCCGCCGCCGATGACCTTGCCAAAGACGGAGATGTCCGGCGCGAAGCCAGGGATCAGCGTCGCGTAATGGCCCTGGGCCGAGGCCAGGCCGACGCGGAAGCCGGTCATCACCTCGTCCAGCACCAGCAGCGCGCCATGCTGTGTGCACAGCCGGCGCAGGGCCGTCATGAACGGCACGGAGGCGCGCACGAAGTTCATGTTGCCGGCGATGGGCTCGACGATGACGCAGGCCAGCTGCTCGCCATGCTCGGCGAAAGCGGCCTCCAGCTGCTCGACGTTGTTGTATTCGAGGACGACCGTGTCGGCCGGCCGGTGGCGCCGCGGGCCAGGCGGATGGCGCTCATCGTCGCTTCGGTGCCCGAACTCACGAGGCGCACCTGGTCGATGCTGGGCACCAGCTTCAGGATTTCTTCGGCCAGCTCGATCTCGCGCTCGGTGGGCGCGCCGAAGGAGAAGCCCTCGGTCGCAGCCTTCTGCACGGCCTCCCGCACCGCCGGGTGGCCGTGGCCGAGGATCATTGGGCCCCAGGAGCCGATGTAGTCGATGTAGCGCTGCCCTTCGGCGTCCCAGATATAGGGCCCCTGGCCCCGGGCGATGAAGCGGGGCGTGCCGCCGACGGCACGGAAAGCGCGCACCGGTGAGTTGACGCCGCCCGGAATCACGCGTGCCGCGCGTTCAAACAACTGTGAATTGGTAACCATCGGAAAGGTCTGAGGGGTCAATGCATCCGCCGCGGCGACTTGGGCGGCTCGTCGGCGGCGGGCTCGTCGAACACCGGTTCCGCCCCCTGTTCATCGCCGGCCGGCAGGGCCCAGAAGAAGCGGTCCGGGATGACATTGCCCATGCCGGGGCGAAAGCCCGCGTCCAGCGACTGATCCAGAAAGGACAGGGCCTCGCTGACCGCCGAGTGCAGTTCGGCACCGACCGACAGCAGCGCCGCCAGCGCCGCCGACAGCGTGTCGCCCGCGCCAACAAAGGCGGTCTCGAAGCGTTCGAACTTCTCGCCCGCAATCGGGCCCTGTGCGTTCGCCAGCACGTTGTCGACGAACTGATTGGGCAGCTGGATGCCGGTCACCAGCACATGCTGAGCGCCGGCCTGCGCGGCCGCGACCGCCAGTTCGCGGGCCGACGGCGCGCGTTCGCTGTCCCAGTCCGGCAGCAGGAAATCGGTCAGGGTCTTGTGGTTGCCGACGAGCACCGCCGTCTGGGGCAGCACCAGCTCGCGCAGCGCGTCCAGGTATTGCTGCTGGTCGTCCTCATCGATCCAGGCGACCGAGGGCAGATAGGTCACCAGCGGCACGTCGGGGTAGTCGCTCAGGATCTCGGCAACGGCGCTGACCCCCTCGGCATTGCCCAGGAAGCCCACTTTCCAGGCGGTGATCGGTACATCCTCCAGGATGTGGCGGGCCTGCTCGGCCACGGTGTCGGGGTCCAGGCTCTCGTGCTCGAACACCTCGGCGGTGTCGCGCAGCACCACGGCGGTGACCACCGGCAGGCAATGCGCGCCCATCGCGGCGACCGTGGCCACGTCACCGGCCAGACCGCCGGCGCCGGAGGCATCACTGGCGTTGAAGCACAGCACGCAGGCCGGCGGTGGGCTCTCTTGCTCGTCGGGGGCTTGTTCGACCTCGGGGTCGGCGGGATGGGATGTTGGGCTCATGGGTGGTGGTGGCGGATGCGGGCAAGGTGCTGCCGCAAAGCGTGGAGTCTGCCGCTAAATCTGCGCGTCTGCGCCCGCGGGCACCGGCATTTGCCCTCAGCATTCCGCTTTGGAGCCCTGGCTAGAATGAATCGATTGTAGTGAGCAAACATTGAGCACCGTGACCGAACCCAGCACCTGGATGTGCCTGATCTGCGGGTGGATCTATGACGAAGCGACCGGCGACCCCGAGCATGGCATTCCAGCCGGCACGGCCTGGGCGGATGTCGCGATGAACTGGGTCTGCCCCGACTGCGGCGCGCGCAAGGAAGATTTCGAGATGGTTCGCATCTGACCCGCCCTCACCGGCCCGGCCCGAGCTGAAGTTCCGAGGAGACATGGTTTGAACGAGCAAGCTTCCAGTGCAGGGGCGACCCGCATCCTGGTCATTGACGACAGCAATACCATCCGTCGCAGCGCCGAGATCTTCCTGAAGCAGGGCGGACACGAGGTGGTGCTGGCCGAAGACGGCTTTGACGCGCTGTCGAAGTTGAGCGATTTCCGCCCGGACCTGGTCTTCTGTGACATCCTGATGCCGCGGCTTGATGGTTACCAGACCTGCGCGATCATCAAGCGCAACCCGCAGTTTTCGGGAGTGCCGGTGATCATGCTGTCGTCCAAGGACGGCCTGTTCGACAAGGCGCGCGGGCGCATGGTGGGCTCTCAGGACTACCTGACCAAGCCCTTTACCAAAGACCAGCTGCTGCAGGCCGTGTTGGTTCACCGCCGCAGCAGCGACATTGAGGCCAATCCATGAGCATCCAAAACATCTTGCTGGTCGACGACTCCAAGACCGAGCTGCACGCGCTGTCCGAGATGCTGATCAAGCGTGGCTACAGCGTTCGCACCGCCGAAAACGGCGAGGAGGCGATGAAGCGCCTGGCCGAGGCCAAACCCGACCTGATCCTGATGGACGTCGTGATGCCGGGCCAGAACGGCTTCCAGCTGACCCGCGCGATCACCCGCGATGAGCGCTACGTCGGCGTGCCGGTCATCATGTGCACCAGCAAGGGCCAGGAGACCGACAAGGTCTGGGGCATGCGCCAAGGGGCCAGCGACTACGTCGTCAAGCCGGTCAAGGCAGAAGAGCTGCTCGCCAAGATCAAGGCGCTTGGCTGAGCATGGCAAACAAGACCGCCCTGCGCGAACTCCAGCACCGCCTGGCCGAGCGCATGCAGGCCGCGCGCGAGCAGACGCTGATCGCGAGCTGGCTGGCCGTCGAATGTGCGGGGGTCGGCCTGCTGTTTCCACTGCGGCAGGCGAGCGAGATCTTCGCGCCGGTGCCGGTCAAGCCGGTGCCTTATGCCAAGCCCTGGCTGACCGGCGTGGCCAACCTGCGCGGCGGCCTGTTCACCGTCGTCGATTTGGCCGTCTATCTCGGCCTGCGCGACCCGGTCCCTGGCCGGGGCTTCACGGCCCAGAGCCGGCTGGTGTCGCTCGGTGCCGAGCTGAACCTGAACTGCGCGCTGCTGGTGGACCGGCTTGCCGGGCTGCGCAGCGATGAGCAACTGCCTCTGGCGCCGGAGCAGCCTGCCGGGCCGCTGCCGCGCTTTGCCGGCCCGCTGCGGCGCGACGAGGCCGGGCGTGCGTGGCAGGAGATCAATCTTGAGGCGCTTTCACGGCTGGAGAACTTCCTGCACGTGGTCCTCTGACGCGAACCGTTTTCCTGGCCGACAGCCCCTTGTCGGGCGCGGACATCACGAACATTGAAGGACGAGGGTGAGATGAACTTGCTGGACAAGATCAGAGGAAAGTCCGAATCCGAGCCGGCGGTCGCCACCCCGCCGGAGCCGACGGACACGACCATCGACACGCACAGCACGGCGCTCGACGCCGCGAGAGGCACCGAGTCGACGCTCGCCGGCGCGGACATGCCGACGCTGGCCGACGCGCCCAAGTCCATCATTTCCCAGGCGGTGCCGACCGAGCCTGGGGCTGCCGGCGACTTTTCCGTCAGCACCATGAGCTTCGGGCCGACCACGCAGGCGGCCGACCCGACCGGCGTGCTGGAGGGCCAGCCTGGCGCAGGCGGCGACAAGGTTGGCAAGCTGCTCGGGCGCCACCGCCAGCTGGTCCTCACCGGCCTTGTCGTGCTGGGTCTGGTGGGCACCGCGGTGTCGGTCAGCCTCGTGTTGGCCAGCTCGAACCGCAGTTCGGCCCAGGTGCGGGCCACCGGCCAGGCGCTGATGCACTCCCAGCGCATGGCGAAGTCCGTGTCTGCGGCCCTGGTGGGCAACCCGGCGGCCTTCGGCGAGCTGCGGGAGTCCGTTGGCTCCCTGACCGGCATCGTTACCAACCTGCGCACCGGCGAAGGCCCGTTGGCGATCGCCCCGGCCGCGGTACAGCCGACGCTGGAGACGCTCAAGCCACTGGTCGAGCGGGCCGAGAAGAACGGCAAGGTCGTGCAGGCCCAGGAAAAGATCCTGACCCAGGTGGGCCAGGCGCTGCGCGCGATCAACCGCCAGTCCAGCGACCTGCTCGAATCCGCCGAGGCGGTGTCGTCCCAGGCGCTGCAGATCGGTTCGTCGGCGGGTGAGGTCTCGGCCGTGGGTCAGCTCGTCATGCTGACCCAGCGCATCGGCAAGAGCGCCAACGAGTTCCTGACGCAGGAAGGCGTCAGCCCCGAGGCCGTGTTCCTGCTCGGCAAGGACTTGAACTCCTTCAAGCTGATCACCGAGGCGCTGATCAGCGGCAGCCCCGAGCTGCGCCTGAGCGCCGCGAAGGACCCGCAGCTGAAGGAGCGCCTGCAGACGCTGCTGAAGCAGTACGAGCAGACCCGGGTTCAGGCCGCGGCCATTCTGGGCAATCTGCAGGGCCTGGTGTCTGCGCGCGAGGCGCAAACTGCGATGCTCAACGACTCCGAGCCGCTGCGCAAAGGCCTGGAGCAGGCGGCCGCCGAGCTGGAGTCTTCCGCCGGTGCCGGTTGGGGGCTGATCCTCTTCCTGGTGGTGTCGCTGGTGGCGCTGGTCGTCGGCGCCTTCGGTTTCCTGCGCCTGTTCGTGGCCGATCAGTCCGAACGCGCCGCGCTGGCCGAGGCACAGCGCCGCGAGGCCGAGGCCCAGGAGCAGGAGGCCAAGCGCGTCAACGACGCCAACCAGGCGGCGATTCTGCGGCTGATGAACGAGCTGTCCTCGGTCGCTGAAGGTGACCTGACCCAGCAGGCCACGGTGACGGAAGACATCACCGGGGCGATCGCCGACTCGGTGAACTACACCGTGGAAGAGCTGCGCAACCTGGTCGGACAGGTGCAGGCGACGGCGGCGCGGGTGACCGACACCACCGGTGCGGTGGACCAGACCTCCACCGACCTGCTGGCGGCCTCGAAGGAGCAGCTGCATGAGATCCGTGCGACCGGCGAGGCCGTGCTCGGCATGGCCAACCGAATCAACGAGGTGTCTGCACAGGCGCAAACCACGGCCGAGGTGGCGCGCCTGAGCCGTCAGGCGGCCGAGCAGGGTTTGTCGGCGATGCAGAACAACATCGCCGGTATGAACGCGATCCGCGATTCGATTCAGGAGACGTCCAAGCGCATCAAGCGGCTGGGCGAGTCCTCGCAGGAAATCGGCGAGATCACGGAGCTGATCTCGGACATTACCGAGCAAACCAACGTGCTGGCCTTGAACGCCGCCATTCAGGCCGCATCGGCCGGTGAGGCCGGACGTGGCTTCTCGGTGGTGGCCGAGGAAGTGCAGCGCCTCGCGGAACGCTCCGGCGATGCCACGCGGCGGATTGCCGCGCTGGTCAAGACCATTCAGACCGACACCCACGATGCGGTGGCCGCCATGGAGCGCTCGACGCGCGGTGTGGTGGAAGGTACGCAGCTGTCCGACGCGGCCGGCAAGGCGCTGGAAGACATCGACCGCGTGTCCCGCCAACTCGACGAGCTGATCGTGCGCATCTCGTCCCAGGCCAGGGAAGAGGCCGAACGCGCCAACGATGTGGCCTCCAACATCCAGCACATCTTCGCCGTGACCGAGCAGACCTCCGAGGGCACGCGCTCCACGGCCCAGATGGTGCATGAGCTGTCGCGATCCGCCGAGGCCCTGCGCGCCTCCGTGTCCCGATTCAAGGTCGCCTGAGCGGCCCGCACCGAGCGAGAAAGCCAAGGCATGGATAGCTCCTTGCGAGACGCCGACCTTCCGGCCGACCTCAGCCCCCTGGCCTGGGTGCAGGAGGAGCTGCGTCGTTCACTGGAATCGGTGCACAAGACGCTGCGTCGCCTCGCGCGCGACAGCGCCGACCACCACTCCACCGCCTTCGGCGGCGAAGCCCAGCCCAGCCAGCCCCTGAAGCAGGCTGCCGCGCAGCTGCACCAGGTCAGTGGCGCCCTGTCCCTGGTCGGCCTGCCGGCCGGCGCGACGGTGCTGCGGGCGGCCGAGGCTGCGGTCGAACGCTTGGCCCTGCACCCGATGGCGGTCGAGCCGAGCACGGTCGATGTCATCGAGCGCGCCGACTTCGCCTTGCTGTCCTATGTTGCCCGGCTGCTGGCCGGCAACAAGACCTCGACGCTGGCCCTGTATCCAAGCTATCGGGACCTGCAGCAGCTCAACGGCGCCGAGCGCATCCATCCGGCCGACCTGTGGCAGTTCGACTGGGCATGGCGCGCCCTGCCGCTGGAGGCCGGCATGGCGCCGCGTTCGCCCGAGACGGTGCGCGCACCCTTCGAGGCCGCACTGCTGCGCCATATGCGCGAGCCCAGCACGGCGCATGCGGCCAACCTGTCCTCCCTGTGCGCGGGCCTGGCCGCCGCGCTGCCCGCTGGCAATGGCCGCACGCTGTGGCAGCTGGCCGCTGCGGTCTTCGAAGGTCAGGCGCTGAAGCTGCTGGGCAGCGACGCCTACACCAAGCGGCTGGGTTCCCGGCTGCTGCACGAACTGCGGCTGGTGGGCCGGGGCGGGGCCGACAGCCCGCAGCGTGACCGCCTCGCACAAGACCTGCTGTTTTTCTGTGCCCAGTGCCGCATCGCCAAGGGCGCTGGCCCGCGCCTGAAGGCCGTGCACGAGGTCTACCGCCTCAACGAGGATCAGGCCGGCAACTACGAGGACGCCAGCCTGGGCCGCATCGACCCCGCCTGGGTGGCGCAGGCCAAGCGCCGCGTGCTGGCCGCCAAGGAAACCTGGTCCAGCGCCGCCGAGGGCGATCAGCATCGCCTGGCCGGGCTGGACGAACAGTTCGCAGCCCTTGCCGAATCGCTGACCCGGCTCTTTCCGAGCGGCGAGGTGCTGGCCCAGACCCTGCAACGTGCCGTCGTCGCCACGCTGCGTTCGCGCAGCACGCCGCCGCCGGCGCTGGCGATGGAGGTGGCGACCAGCCTGCTCTATGTCGAGGCCGCGCTCGAAGACGCCGCCTTCGACCAGCCCGAGCAGGCCGATCGGGTGCGTCGGCTGGCCCGGCGTGTTGAGGCGGTGGCCCACGGGCAGCCGGCCGAGCCGCTGGAAGACTGGATGGAGGACCTGTACCGCCGGGTTTCCGACCGCCAGACCCTGGGCAGCGTCGTGCAGGAACTGCGCGCCAGCCTGTCCGAGATCGAGAAACAGTGCGACGAGTACTTCCGCAGCCCGACCCAGCGCGAGCTCTTGATTCCGGTGCCGGGTCAGTTGCAGGCCATGCGCGGCGTGCTCAGCGTGCTCGGTCTGGACCAGGCCGCCCAGGCCACCGTGCGCATGCGCGACGAGGTGGACAACCTCGCCAGCACCGAGATCGATTTCGAGCGCCCGGGCGCGCGCGACGTGTTCGAGCGCCTGGCGACCAATCTGGGCGCCCTGGGCTTCCTGATCGACATGCTCAGCGTGCAGCCGGCCCTGGCCAAGCGCATGTTCCGCTTCGACGAGGCGACCGGCCGGCTGGAAGCCGTCATGGGCCGCCGCGAAGGGGCGGTCGAGCTGCCGGACTTCGAGGCCAGCGGCTTCCATGTCGACCTGGAGCCCGAGGTCGAGCCCGCGTCGTCGATGCAGGCCACCCAGCCCCTGCATGTCGATCTGGCCAGCCTGGATCTGCCCGATCTCAGCCTGCCTGATGTCGATCTGTCGCAGCCCCTGAGCGCACCGCCGCCGCCCGCACCGCCGCCGCCCGCACCCGCGCCGGCCGACCCCAGCGTGGCCGACGACCCGGAGATGCGCGAGATCTTCCTCGAAGAAGCCGAGGAGGTCATCGGCAACGCCCGCGCTGCGGTCCAGGCCTTGCGCGCCGAGCAGAACGATCACGGCCAGCTGACCGTCGTGCGCCGTGCCTTCCACACGCTCAAGGGCAGCGCCCGCATGGTCGGGCTGAACGATTTCGGCGAGGGCGCCTGGGCCTGCGAGCAGCTCTACAACGCCCGGCTCGCCGAAGCCCAGCCGCATGCCGATGCAGCGCTGATCGGCTTCACGACCGAGGCCCTGGACTATTTCGCCCACTGGCGCGAGCAGATCGCCGGCCACGCCCCTGGCCACAGCCTGTCGGACCCATTGCGCCGCAGCGCCGACGCGTTGCGTCTGCATGGGCAGCATCTGCCGCTCGCCGCCGCCGACGAGCCCGCGATCGCAGCGGCTGAGGCCGTCGCCATCGAAGCCCCTGGACACGTCGAGCCGCCACAGGCGGTTGAAGCGGTTGAGGCGGCTGAAGTCGTTGAGAGCTTCGACGCCCTGCCGGTCGTCGAGACCCTGGAGGTCGCGCCGCCGGAGCTCGCCGCTCATGTTGACGCGAGCCCGCCCGCCGTCGAGGTGGTGGCGCCGCTGTTGGCGGACTTTGTGCTCGAACTCGGCGACGCCGAAGCCGCGGGCAGCGCCCCGGCGCGCGACGCCGAACCGGCCCTGCCCGAGTTGTTGTTGGATGTTCCTGCCCTGGAGCCGGAGCACCACCACCATGCGCCGACCGAGCCGATGCCGCTGCCGGAGGCCCCCCCCATCGAGGAGCCGACCCTGCACGACTTCCGCCTTGACTTGGCGCTGGACGGGCCAGTCGAGACGGTCGAGATGGTCGAGGCCTTGGAGGCGCCGCAGCGCCACGAGGCCGAGCCCGTGGCCGAACTGCCGGCCCCCGTGACTGAGGCTCAGCCCGAAGAGGCGGCGGCTGCGGCGCCGCTGCTGACGCTGATCGAGCCGAGCGCGGTGGCACCCGAGCCGCCGGCTTCCGACCCGGAAGAAGGCCTCAAGCTGATCGGCCCGCTGCGGATCAGCATCGCGCTCTTCAACATCTTCCTCAACGAAGCCGACGAGCTGTCGCGCCGGCTGTCGATCGAACTCGCCGAATGGGCGGCTGAACTGAGCCATCCCGTGCCCGCCAGCTGCGAGGCGCATGCCCACAAGCTGGCCGGCAACGCGGCGACGGTGGGCTATGAGGACCTGTCCGCGCTGGCTCGCGAGCTGGAGCACACCCTGGGTCGGGCCCAGCGTGCGGTGCATTACGGGCTGGCGGACGCCGAACTCTTCCTGCGTGCCGCCGATGACATCCGTCGGCTGCTGCACCAGTTCGCCGCCGGTTTCCTGAAGCCGCATGACCCCGAGCTCATCGAGCGCCTGCATGCCTACGAGCCCGAGGAAGAGCCGCTGACCGAGGCCGGCGCGCTCGACGCGACGGATCGGCCCGACGACTTCCGAGACACCCGCGCGGCCGAGCTGTTGCCGGCAGCGCAGGCGCAGGCCTTGGAAGCCGGCCTCGCCGAGCCAGAGGCGGCCGAGCTGCCGGCGGCGGTCGCCGCGGCGCCCGAGGCCATCGCACAGCCGTCGGCCGAGCCCGAGCCCGAGCCCGGGCTGCCGGACCACATCGATCCCGATCTGTTCCCGATCTTCGAAGAGGAAGGTCGCGACCTGCTGCTCCAGCTCCATGCCGCGCTGCGCGAGTGGCAGGCCGCGCCGGCCGAGCTCGGTCGTTCGGACGCCTGCATGCGGGCGCTGCACACCTTCAAGGGCGGGGCCCGACTCGCTGGCGCGATGCGCCTGGGTGAGCAGGCCCACGAGCTGGAATCCGCCATCGAGGCCTTGCTGCGGGCCGGCAGTGCCGACCACGGGCAGATCGAGGCCTTGCAGCATGAAGGCGATGCGCTGGAGCAGGCCTTCGAGCAGCTCGGCCGCAGCCTGGTGACGCCGGCCGCAGCCACTGCGCCCGCGGCGCCCGCGGTCGCTGCATCGGCCCGTGCGCCAGCGCCCGCGGAAGTGCCCGAGCCCCGGCCCGAGCCACGACCCGAGCCACGGCCCGAGCCCCTGGCCCGCTTCGCGATGCCGGCGCCGGTCGCGCCTGAAGCCCTGCCCGAGCCGGCCCGCACGATCGACTGGAGCCGCTTCACCGACACCGCCGAGGTCGAGGCGGGCAGCGACAACCTGGCCATCGGCCTGGCCCAGGTCCGGGTGCGCGGCAGCCTGCTGGAGCGCATGGCCACGCAGGCCGGCGAGGTCAGCATCCGGCGCGCGCGGATGGAGTCCGAGCTCGCCCAGATGAAGAGCGCGCTGCTCGACCTGGACGACAACCTCGAGCGGCTGCGCGCGCAATTGCGCGAGCTGGACCTGCAGGCCGAGGCCCAGATGCATGCGCAGCAGGAACTGGCGCAGCAGGGCGGCCGTGAGTTCGACCCGCTGGAGTTCGACCGCTACACGCGTTTCCAGGAGCTGACCCGCATGCTGACCGAGTCGGTCGGCGACGTGGCCACGCTGCAGCGCACGCTGGGGCGCAGCGTCCAGTCCGGTGAAGACGAGCTGGCCGCGCAGTCGCGGCTGACCCGTGAGCTGCAGGACGATCTGCTGCGCACCCGTCTCGTGGAATTCGATTCCGTCGCTGAACGGATGCACCGCGTCGTGCGCCAGGCCGGCCGCGATACCGGCAAACAGGTCAGGCTGGAGATCAGCGGTGGCCAGACGGAGCTGGACCGCTCGGTGCTGGAGCGCATGTCCGGCGCCTTCGAGCATCTGCTGCGCAACAGCGTCAGCCACGGCATCGAGGCCCCTGAAGCCCGCGTCGCGGCGGGCAAGGACGCCACCGGCACGCTGCGCATCGAGGTGCGCCAGCAGGGCAACGAGGTGCTGCTGAACTTCGCCGACGACGGCGCCGGCCTGAACCTGGCCCGGATCCGCGAGCGTGGCCTGCAGCTGGGCCTGATCGCGCCCGATGCCGAGCCCGATGAGGCCCAGCTCAAGCGCCTGATCTTCGCGCCGGGCTTCTCGACCGCCAGCCAGATCACCGAGCTCAGCGGCCGGGGCATCGGCATGGACGTGGTCCGCGCCGAGGTGGGCACGCTGGGCGGCAGCATCGAAACCACGTCCACCAGCGGGCAGGGCACGCAGTTCCTGCTGCGCCTGCCACTGACCACGGCCCTGACGCAGATCGTGCTGCTGCGCAGCGGCGATCAGGTCATCGCGGTGCCGGCGGCGCTGATGGAGTCGGTGCAGCGGGTGCCGGTCGAGGCGGTCGAGGCGGCCTATACCCACGGCAAGCTGCGCCACGGCGGCGTCGAACTGCCGTTCTACTGGCTGGGTGGCCTGCTGGGTCAGGCGGGCCGTGGCCACACCCATGGCCGCCATGCGCCCATCGTGCTGGTGCGCAGCGCACAGGCCGCGCTGGCCCTGCACGTCGATGAGGTCATCGGCAACCAGGAAGTCGTGGTCAAGAACCTCGGTGCCCAGCTCAACCGCGTGCCGGGCCTGGCGGGCATCAGCCTGCTGGCGTCCGGCGATGTGGCACTGATCTACAACGTCGTCGCGCTGGCCGACTGGTATGGCGTCGATGCCCAGGCGCGGCTTGCGGCGGCCCATGCGCAATCGCAGTCGCCGGAACCGGCGGGCCCGGTGGTCGACGACGTCACCCAGGCACCGCTGGTGATGGTGGTCGACGATTCGCTGACCGTGCGCCGCGTGACCCAGCGCCTGCTGGAGCGGGTCGGCCTGCGCGTGCTGCTCGCCAAGGACGGCCTGGACGCGATGGAGAAGCTGGCTGGCGACGAGTTGCCGTCGGTGGTGCTGTCCGACATCGAAATGCCGCGCATGGACGGTTTCGACCTGGTGCGGAATATGCGCGCCGATTCGCGCCTGGCCACGCTGCCGGTCATCATGATCACGTCGCGCATCGCGCAGAAGCACCGCGACTATGCGGCCCAGCTCGGCGTGGAGCACTACCTCGGCAAGCCGTATGACGAGGACCATCTGCTGGGCCTGATCCAGCAGTTCACCCGCCACGCCGTGGCCGTCTAGGCGCTGCCATGTCACAGGTTGTCGATCATCTTGCCGAGCTGACGGGTTTCCGTGACCGGGACGTCATGGACGTCACCCTGGTCATGGCCTTGCGTGACCTGCTGGAGCCCGAGTCGGTGGCCATCTACCGCACCGTCGGCGAGCCGGGCGCTGAGCGCTGGCTGACCCGTGCCCATCTGCGGGCCGGCGACGCGGTGGCCTCGGCCGATCCGCTGTGGGCCAAGCCCGAGGCGCTGCCGCTGGTGAGCGAGCATCCGTTGCGCCTGGAGGCCATGCGCAGCCTCACCGTGACCCAGGTGGCCCGGGCGGGGCAGTGGCTGTATCTGTTCCCCATCGCCACCGAGCGGGATGTCGTGGGCGTGATCGAGATCCTGTCGACCCGCCGGCTGGGCGCCGGTTCACAGCGCCTGGTCAGCAGCGTGCTGCGGATCTATCACAACTTCCAGGGCCTGCTCGACTACTCCGAGCGCGACACCCTGACCGGGCTGTTGAACCGCAAGACCTTCGACGAAAGCTTCCTCAAGGTGCTTGGCGAGCTGCCGCTCAGGCCGCCCCCCGGCGAGCATGGCGCCGAGGACCGTCGCCATGAATCGGCCGTGCCCCACTACGTGCTCGGCGTCGTCGACATCGACCATTTCAAGTCCGTCAATGACCGCTTCGGCCACTTGATCGGCGACGAGGTGCTGCTGCTGCTGTCGCGGCTGATGCGGGGCTCCTTCCGTTTCCACGATCTGCTCTACCGCTTCGGCGGCGAGGAGTTCGTCGTGCTGATGCGCTGCGACGAAGACGTGCATGCCGGCGAGGCCTTCGAGCGGCTGCGCCTGAACACCGAGCGCTATGCCTTCCCGCAGGTCGGTCGTATCACCGTCAGCATCGGCTTCACCGAGGTCCGGCGCGGCGACTCGCCGGCAGCCGCCTTCGAGCGCGCCGACAAGGCCGTCTATCACGCCAAGGCCCATGGGCGAAACCAGGTCCACAACTACGCGGCCCTGGTGGCCAGCGGCGTGATCCTGGAAGCCGCCCAGCCGTCCGACATGGAGCTGTTCTGACGCTGCCTGCGTCAGGCTCCTAGGTGTGAAGCTTCAATAGGTTGTTGCGGGTGTTCACCCGGAGTGGTTTTGAGAGACTGGGAATCGCCAAACCCCCTGTCCAAACAAAACCGGAGT
>RXJV01000035.1 GCA_003963075.1 Burkholderiales bacterium | reverse complement strand
GATTTCGGGAACCAGCTTCTGGTCCTCAGAGCCTGGATCGCGAGAAACAGGTTGGCCATGTCCTCGTTGTCCGTCACGTAGAGGCTGCCTTGGACTCGGCGGAACCCATGCTCACCGAGGATTGCACCGATCTCGGTGTAAGCCTGGGTCACGCCCTTCGGATGGTGCGCCTCGGTGTCGGCAACCACCAGGTCGAACGCCACTGCGTACATCAGTGAGCCTCCGGATCATCCAAGAGATGGGTCCAGCGGTATTCCGCCTTCTCGCCACTCTCGACCATGGTCACCTCGATCATCCAGTCGCCATCGTCAAGCTGACGCAGCGCGTGGCCCACCTCGTACTTCGGACCGAACGGCCCGAAGCTCTTGATCTTGCCGACCGGTACGGCCGGCGGCGCGACGACAGCGTGCATGACATCTCCCACAATCAAAATCAAGTTTCTAAGGGAACTCGACCGGCAAGTCGTTCTGCACGTGCGTCGGTGGCTTGCCGGTCTCGCGCGGGTTGAATAGGTCGCTCAAGTCTTGTTGGATCGGTTCCAACACGAGCATCCTGCCTGACTTCGAGGTGAAGGCTGTCATCTTGGGCGTCGGGTCGCCGGCATAGTCGCCGATGGCCAAGGCTGCGTCACAGACTTCGTATGGCCAACCGTCCACCAGGCAGGTCACCGAAAGATCCTTGTCGACACCAGCGGCGAGCAGCATGCCGGTCCACCTGTGCAGCTCTTGGAGATTCATAGTCAGTTTCCGGTGCTCACGACAGCGTGCTGGTTATGCCCACATCAAAATCCGGTTTCATCATAGTCGAACGTGCTCTGGCGAGCAACAACGAAGTCCGGTTTTGCACCTCCAGAACTACGTTGTAAACAGACCGACCAAACACACTCAAATCCGGATACCCCAAATTCTTGACGGCCTCGCCGATCCATTGCACGCCACGGCGGTCGACGTGCGGGACTTTATCGACTGGGCTGAAGGAGTGCATTTAATGAAAGTGCCCGATCCGCGAATAGCACGAACGCCGTGGGGCACATACAGCACGCCGATGCTGGATATGCTCGCGGTAGTTTTAAACCACCACTATCGTTACCGTGTTGATGGCGGTACCTATCAGTTTGAGGACGCAGCGACTCACCCGCTCCCTGAGGATGTCAGGGATACGCTGCGCAAGGCAATTCACGCGGCTGTTCGCGCAGGCGTACCGGATGCTGCAAAACTTAACACGGCAGCGGTTAAGGACGCCATATCAAAGATTGCACGGGATCCGAGGATTCCTGTGGGGCGACGGCCAAGAGCTAGATAGCCCCCGACGATCAAGGAAACCACTCGTACGGCGACAGGCAGGGACTTGAAGTGACTCAACGCACCTGCCTCAGTCGCAATGGGCTTCAACTTTGACGTCAATTGGCGCACGTCCCTCCACCCAGACACGGTGAGTTCCGGAGTGGGGGCGTAGCGCCACATTAATCCCCCGATTATCTTGGCCTCGATAATCGATTCGTATCGGACGAGTGCAGAGCCCATTGCCTTTTTCAGCGGTGCCACTCGAATCTCCCCTGACCGACGCAGTTCGAAATTCGCACGGGTTAACTGAAGTCGTCGCTGCGGATGCTGTCCGACCAGTCCGCGATTGCTCTAAGGTCGTCCATGCTGCCACTGGACGTGCGCTTTAGGGCCGGTTCGCCGCCGCAAATGTCTCGGGCTGTCGTACCCAAGCATTCGCACGCTCTTCGATTGGCATCAAGACCTTGAGCTCCGCAAAGACATTCAGGATTTGGCTCAACGGCTCAAGCGTGCCAGCTGGGAGGGGCGCTGGAAACGGAGATCGAACGCTCGTACATCAGCAGACTTGAAAGAAGGCTGAGCCAGCCAACCATACTCGCTCTTCTCAAGCTGGCAAAGGGGCTCGGCTGTGATGCGGCTGAGCTGTGCCTGAACCCGCCAGGCCACATCCGGCGGATCCTCATGCGGTTCCTCATCTAAGCGCGTGCCTGCAGCTGTCGCCTGCTGAGGCAGGCGCGCCTCGGCAACGCGCCGCAAGTTTTACCCCCCGACTATCGTGAATCGGATAATCGCTTCGCGGCTGGGAAAGGGTCATTGCTGTCACTTGCCGGCCGGCCGCCGACCCATTTGCAGACGTCCCTTCCAGAGGGCGAGTACAGCTGCCCCACAGACTCGCGGCTAAAACGACCAACCTGTGCGTGTTTGCGTAGACATTGCTTGCGGTACTCATGATGGTCTCCCATCGAGTTGAGGGCCACAAAGGATGCGCCTGCAGGACGTCTGGCGGCAACCCCATTGCCGGCAATCAGGCGGAGTGCCTACTCGTCATGAAAGGCGGCTTCCTGGTGGTTCCGCGGAAGGGCACTCCCGGCCATCTGCAGACGTTCAGTACCGGCAGCATTCGGGCACATCATTGAGCTGCACCACGCGGCGCCGATCAGGCACGTGCACGCAACTCCCTCACGCCGCGGCCCAGCTTGCGTCGCAACAGGTTGCGAAGGGTCACACCGTCGGAATAGCCGATCTGTGCGGCGATTTGGTCGACGCTCTCGCTGCCGGTTCGCAGCAGATGCACCGCACGCTCGACGCGCAGATCCTGGAAGTACGAGAGGGGTGTCTTGCCCAATACGCTTTGCACGCGCCGCGCCAAGGTGCGTTCACTGGCGCCCGCTGCGATGGCCGCATCGGCGAGAGAGAACCCGTGCGCGAGTTGCTGCCTGGCCCAGCCCTCAAAGCGCTCGACCACCGGGTCGGCATGGGCCAGGTGATCGGGGATCACGAACTCAGCTTGCGAGCCGCGGGCCTCTACCAGCAGGTATCGCGCAGCCAGAGCCGCCAGCGCTGGGCTACGGCTGCGCACGACGCTCAATGCCAGGTCGAGATGAGCCAAGGCGGCGCCGGCCGTGGTGAAGCTGGCCGAATTCACAAGCATGCGGGACTCGTCGAGCACCACGTGCGGATAGCGCTGCCGAAACATTGGCGCCAGCCACCACGAAGTTGTGGCGCGCTGGCCATCTAGCAGCGCGCTTTCCGCCAGCAAGAACGTGCCAGTGCAGGCGGCGCCAGCGGCCGCGCGGGCGCTTGACCATTGCTGCAACGCGACGACCGCGTCGGCCACGTCCGCATTCGCGAGACGCGCGGCGAGTGCGTCTGGCATCTTGGCGCCGAGTGCGGGCACCAGAACAACGTCAGGGTTTTGCACGCGGTGCACTGGCACGACCGGTACCGCCAGACCGTGCGCGGTGCGCACGCGACGCCGAACGCCGACCAACGTGACGTTGATGGGCGGCGGCGCCTGTGCGAGCGAGCCTGCCAGTTCATTGGCCGTGCTCAGTGTGTCCATGAGTGCAGCAAGACCCAGGTCGAACACGCCATCGAGAACAAGAAGGTGCAGATTCATGGCGGAAATGATATCAATGTTGTCATTCCTGCCACTCGCAAAAACTGCCGTCGCACCCGAGACTTCGGACTCGCCAACGCTTTCACCCCTTCAACCAGAGGATCACTCCATGACCAAGTTCGCTCTGTTCGTCCGCCTTGAAGCCAAGCCTGGCCAGGAAGCCGCCGTTGCCGACTTTCTGAGAAGCGCGTTGCCGCTCGCCAACGCCGAATCGGGCACCACCGCCTGGTTCGCATTGAAGTTCGGCCCATCGACGTTCGGCGTCTTTGACGCTTTTGCGGACGAGGCCGGCCGCGAGGCTCACCTGCACGGCCAGATCGCCGCCGCGTTGCTGGCGAACGCAGCCGCCTTGCTCAGTACACCGCCTAACATCGAGAAGATCGAGCTGCTGGCGGCGAAATTGCCTGGCTGACGAGCTGTCAGCGGCGGCAAATGTGAAGCTCCACATGGCTTGAGTGATCGGGATGAAGAGGTCCTGTCCTCGTGCGCCGCTCCTTCAAACCGATCCCGATTGAACCGCTCTTGCCGGCGGTGGTCGCAACGAAGTCGTCGCTGCCACAAACCGCCTCAAGGAGCGGGCGGCTAGGAGTCTGGGCGGCAGAAGGGAAGTCCCTGACTGCGGATGAGGGTTGAGGTACGTTTCGTGGCCATGGCCGCGAACTACCTACCCTACGAACCGCAGCAGATGCTGCTGCTGCCCGAGGCCATCCAAGATTGGCTGCCCGAGGGCCATCTGGCGCACTTCATCAGCGACACGGTGGACACGCTGGATCTGAGCGCATTCCACGCCCGCTACGATAAGGACGGCCCGCGCAACCAGCCCTTCCACGCGGCGATGATGGTCAAGGTGCTGGTGTACGGCTACGCCACGGGGGTCTTCAGCTCGCGCAAGATCGCCAAGAAGCTGCACGAAGACGTGGCGTTCCGTGTGCTGGGCGCAGGCAACTTCCCTGCGCACCGCACGATCCGCGACTTCCGGGCCTTCCACCTCAAGGAGCTGTCGGAGTTGTTCGTGCAGGTGGTGCGCCTGGCGCGCGAGATAGGTCTGGTCAAGCTGGGCACGATTGCGGTGGACGGCACCAAGATCAAGGCCAACGCCAGCCGTCACAAGGCCATGAGCTACGGCCACATGCTCAAGGCCGAGGCCGAGCTCAAGGCACAGATCGAAGCCCTGCTCAAGCGTGCGCAGCAGGCGGACGAGGCCGAGAAGAGCGAACCGGAACTGGACATTCCCGCCGAGATTGGCCGGCGCTAGGCTCGCCATCACCGAGGCCCGTCAGCGCCTGGAGCAACGCCAACGCGACGCCGAGTTCGAGCGCGGGGGTGACCCTGACGAACCGCCGCGCGGCGGGCGCTACAAGCGCGAGTTCGGCGTGCCCGAGGACAAGGCGCAGGACAACTTCACCGATCCGGACAGGGCGGTGCAGCGGTCATTCAGCCTTCGATCGGGCCAATGACCGGTGCTGACGGCAGCGGCCGCTCGCCCGCCAAATCTCAGTGGCTGCAGACAGCCTGCAGCTGACGGCTGCTTCGCAGCGTTTGCAGTCTGTGGACACCGCGACGTCAATGCACGCTCATCGCCGCTCAGCAGACGTCCGCCCGGTGCTAGTCCCGCATCCTCAAAGACCGCTGAGTGATGCGCACAGGATGTCGCGGGTGCTGAGGTGCCGTGAAATTGCCAGCGCGAACATTGCATCCGGCCTGGAGCTGGCACTTGTGCTCCTCAGCGGACCCGCTCGATAGACTTGCGAAGGGCATGTGCCTAGCCTAAACGCTCAGCTTCTCCAGCAAGTCCGCACGGTGTGCCGCGTTGGTCGAATCGCCCTGGGCCGTCACCTGGCCGCGCTCGATCAGGTAGTAGCGCTGCGTGAGTGCGATGGCGCGCTGCACGTTCTGCTCTACGAGCACGATGGGGATGCCGTCCCGAGCCAGTCCGGCCATGAGCTCGAATAGCTCGTCCACGATCATCGGCGCCAGACCTTCCGTGGGCTCGTCGATCAGCAGCAGCTTGGGTGCGCCGGCCAGCACGCGCGCCATGGCGAGCATCTGCTGCTCCCCGCCAGATAGGGTGGTGCCCATCTGACGTCGGCGCTCGGCCAGGCGCGGGAAACGCTGGTAGATCTGCTCGAGCTTGCTGCGCGACTCCGCACGGCTGCGGCGGGGCGCCTGGAGGAGACCGAGCTTGAGGTTCTCCTCCACCGTCAGGCCCGGAAAGATGCGCCGGTCTTCCGGCACCAGGCCGATGCCGCGGCGGCAGACCTGCTCGGGCGCGGCGCCCGTCATGTCCTCACCATCGAAGTGCAGCGCGCCCCGGCTAGGTCGAACCCAGCCGGCGATGGTCTTGATCACAGTCGTCTTGCCCACGCCGTTGCGGCCGAATAGGCCCACTACCTCGCCGGAGCCGACGCTTAGCGAGATGCCCTGCAGCACATGGCTGAGCCCGTAGTGCGTGTGCACGTCCTTGAGTTCAAGCATGGTGCTCTCCGAAATAGGCGGCCTGCACCGCCGCGTTCGCCCGCACGGCCGCAGGCGTTCCCTCGGCCAGCTTCTGACCCTGGTGCATCACGATCACATGGTCGGAGAGCTGCATCACCAGGTCCACATCGTGCTCCACCAGCAGCACCGAAAGGCCATGCTCGCGCACCAGCCCGCGGATCATCTGCTCGGTCTCGCGGGTGTCGGCGTGGCTCATGCCCTGCGTTGGCTCGTCCAGCAGCAGCAGGCGGGGCCGCGCGGCTAGCGAAACCGCGATCTCCAGCCGCCGCCGCTCGCCGTGCGAGAGAAAGCCCGCCAGCTCGTCCGCCTTGTCGGCCAGGCCGAATTGCTCAATCAGCTCATCCACCCGGGCCAGCGCCTGCCGACTGCGAGTGAGCGAGCGCAGCAGGCCCTGGCCGCGCTCCAGGAACTGCGCGGCCAGGCGTAGGTTCTCGCGCACCGGTAGCTCGAAGAAGAGATTGGTGATCTGGAAGGAGCGCGCCAGGCCGGCGGCCAGCATCTGGTGGGGCGCAGCACCGGTCAGCTCGCGGCCCTCGAAGCGCACCGTGCCGCTGCTGGGCCTGATGGCTCCGCTGATCAGGTTGAACAGGCTGCTCTTGCCCGCGCCATTGGGACCGATCACGGCCGTGATGGCGCCGGGCTGGGCGTCGAAACTGACGTCGCTGACCGCCTGCAGCGAGCCGAAGCGCACGCCCAAACCCCGGACTTCGAGAAGAGCACTCATGACTTGTTTCCTCTCAGATAGAGCCAGCGCTGAAGGTGCGGCAGGCTGCTGCCGATCAGGCCGCGCGGCAGCAGGATCACCGCCACCACGAAGAGCAGTCCGATGACGATGTGGTGGTGGGAGGTGAAGGAGCCGACGACGGAGCGCAGGCCGGTCAGCAGGGCTGATCCGTAGAGCGGCCCGATCAGCGTGCCGGTGCCGCCGACGATGACATTGATCACCGCCTGGCCCGAGACCTGGAAGAACATCAGCTCTGGCGAGACAAAGCCGCGCAGCATCGGGTAGAGCGCGCCGCTGGCACCGGCCATGCAGGCCGCAGCGACGAAGGCTGCGAGCTTGTAGCGCCAGGGGTCGAAGCCGAGGAAGGCCACGCGGTGCTCGTTGACACGGATGGCATCGAGCTGCCGGCCCAGCGGTGTGCCCATCAGGTGTCGCAGGACGAGGTAGAGCGCGGCGACGAAGGCCAGGGTGACGAGGAAGAAGCCCAGCGGATCGTCCGAGCCCAAACCCGGCAACACAGCCGCAGCCGGAACACCGATGATGCCGTCCGAGGCGCCAAGCTCGCGGGTGTTGAACACGACCTTGGAGACGACCTGTGCCAGGCCGAAGCTGATCAGCGCGAAGTACACGCCCTTGGAACGGATTGCAATCAACCCGCCCACCAGGCCGGCCAGCGCGCTGACGGCCACGGCCACTGCCAACGCCAGCCAGAACGATGCCGCCCAGTGCTGGAGCACCAGCGCGGAGACATAGGCGCCCAGGCCGAAGAACAGCGCCTGGCCCAGCGGCAGCAGGCCCGTGCGACCAAGCAGCAGGTCCACGGAGAGCGCGAGGCCGCCGAAGATCAGGGCCTCGGTTGCCAGCCGGACGAAGAACTGGTCGCCCAGCGCCGTGGCCACAAGGCCGAAGACGGCGGCACCCACGAAGAAGACCCAGGCCAGCAGGCGCAATGCGTCGGGCGGCGCGCGTCGGTCGCGCGGCGGCGTCGCCACGCCGGTTGGCGCGGGCGGAGGAGTGAGGATGGCGTCACGCATGACCGAGCTTTCCGAACAGACCCTGTGGCCGCCACATCAGCACCAGCACCATGATGCCGAAGAGCAGCGGGTCGCTCCACACGGGAGAAATGAAGAGGCTGGAGATGGACTGCACCTGCGTCAGCAGCAGTCCGGCGAGCACTGCGCCTTTGATGGAGCCCATGCCGCCGATGATCACGACCGAGAACGCGATCAGCACGAAGTCGCGCCCCATGGTCGGGAAGACCGAGTAGATGGGCGCGAGCAGCACGCCGGCCAGCCCCGCCAGTGCCACGCCGAATGCGAAGGTTCCGGCGTAAACGCGCGCCACCGGCACGCCCAGCGAGGCGCTCATGTGCCGGTCGAAGGCCGCGGCCCGCACGATGGCGCCCAGCGGCGTGCGGAAGACCAGCAGCCAGACCCCCGCGATCAGCAGGCCACCGAAGCCCATGACGAAGAGACGGTAGTTCGGGAAGAACAGGCCTACCACTTCCCTGGCACCGCTGATCGGCGACTCGACGCGTAGTGGGTTGGCGCCGAAGGCGATTTTGAGCACGTCTTCCAGCACCACGCCCACGCCAAAGGTCAGCAGCAGTGTGAGCGTGTGACGGTCCTTGCTGTGGAAGACGCGCTGTATCAGCCCACGCTCGGTGGCGTAGCCCATCACGGCCATCAGCAGCGGCGTGAGCAGCAAGGCCCACCAGAACGACATGCCCAGGCCCAACAGGGCCACGGCCACGTAGGCACCGATGGCGTAGAACTCGCCGTGGGCCATGTTGATCACGTCCAGCAGGCCGAAGATGATGGTCAGGCCCAGCGCCATCAGCACCACGGCCACGCCGATGGACAGGCCGTTGATCATCTGCGGTGCGAGAACGAATTGCAGCCAATCAACGGCTTCGTTCATGACGGCCTCCGGCTCAGAACTTGGTGCAGCTGTCGGCGCCGATCGCCGCCGCAGCCGCGACCTTGCCGACGATTTCGAATTTCCCGCCATTGACGCGCACCGCGTACATATCCTGCATGGCCTGGTGGTCGCCCGCGCGCATGGTCTTGGTGCCCTGCGGCGTGCTCCACTGGATGCCGCGCATGGCCTCGCGGACCTTGTCGGTCTCGGTGCTCTTGGCCTTCTCGACCGCGGCCTTGTAGAAGAACAGCACGCCGTAGCTGTCGGCACCATAGAGGTCGGGCTGGGACTTGTTGGCGGCCTCGAATTCGGCGACGAACTTCTTGTTCTCCGGCGAGTCCAGGCTGGTCGAGTAGCCCACGCCGGTGACGAAGCCGTCCGCGGCCTTGCCGATGGCCGCGAGGTTCTGCGAAGTCACGGTGCCCGAGGCGCCCACCACCTGCACATTGCGGTTAAGGCCGAACTCGGCCATCTGCGTGAACAGCCGCACCGTGTCGTTGCCGGCCACGGACGTGTAGATCACCGCCGGCCGGGCCGAACGGATCTGGCCGAAGAAGGGCGAGTAGTCCTTGTTGTCCAGCGGCGCGAACACCTCGCCCACGGTCTTGGCGCCCTTGCCTTCCGCGGCCGACCTGAAGGCGGCGACGGTGCTGCGGCCCATCTCGTAGTCGGGGCCGAGGTAGAAGACATTGGCATTGGGCTTGGTGCTCGACAGCCAGTCGGCCAGCGCCGCGGACTGCATGCCGGCGCGGGCGTTGACGCGGAAGACGTTGGGCGAGCACTTGTCCGCCGTGATCGAGTCGGCGAAGGACACGGTGGTCGCGATCAGCTTGCCGTTGCGTTCGGCCAGCTGGCCCACCGCCAGCGTGGAGCCAGAGTTGACGGTGCCGGTGAGGAAGTCCACCTTGCTGACCTGGAACAGCTTCTCGGCCTTCTGCACGGCCACGGCCGGGTTGGCTTCCTCGTCCTCGTAGATCAGTTCGAGCTTGCGGCCCATCACGCCGCCGCCGGCATTGATCTGGGCGGCGGCCAGGTCCAGACCCCACTTGACCTGCTGGCCGATGCCCGCGTAGGTGCCCGACAGCGGCGTGACGACGCCAATGCGGATGGGCGCCTGCGCGCTGGCAGCGGCGCTACCGAACAGGGCCAGGGCGAAGGTGCTGAATTGCAGTGCTTTCATGGTGTTTGTCTCCTGTTGTTGTCGTGGGTCAGAGGCCGGTGAAGGCCGGCTTGCGCTTGGAATGGAAGGCCTCGACGCCCTCCTTGAAATCGGCTGAGCTGCGCAAGCGGGAGTAGCAATGACCTTCGAGCTCGATGGCGATGGACAGCGGCGAGTCCTCGGTGTCGTTGAGCAGCTTCTTGGCAGTGCGCTGTGCCAGGGGGCTGAAGGAGCGCAGCTCGTCCACCAGCGCGTCGGTGGCCTTCTCCAGCTCGGCGTCGGGCACGCAGTCGGTCGCCACGCCCCACTCGAAGGCCTGGCGGCCGCTGATGCGGCGCGAACGCATGACGATGTCCTTGGTGCGCGTGATGCCCACCATCTTCTGCAGGCGCGCGGAACCGCCGGAGCCCGGGATCTGGCCAAGCTTCTGCTCGGGCAGCGCGTACAGCGCGGTGTCGGTGACGAGGCGGAAGTCGCAGGCCAGCGACAGCTCGAAGCCCACGCCGAAGCAATAGCCGCGCGCCGCGGCGATCACCGGCTTGCTGCAGCGGGCCGGCGCGGCCACGTTCCAGGCCAGTTTGGAGACGTGCTCGGGCGAAGCCTCAAGGAAGCCCTTGATGTCGCCGCCGCTGGAGAAGTGCTCGCCGATGGCGCGCAGGACGATCACGCGCACGCGCGTGTCGGCGTCCAGTGCTTCGAAAGTGATGCGCAGCTGCTCGCGCGCCCGCATGCTGATGACGTTGAGCGGCGGGCGCTCGAGGACGATGTCGGCCCGCTCGCGCGCGGGGTCGATCTCGACATGGAAGCCGTCCAGCTCGGCCGGCAGCGTCTGCGCCGGGTGGTTCAGGTCAGTCAGCATCATGGTTTTGCTCTCCGATGGGTTCGTAGTCACCCGCCACCAGCTTGCGGCGCAACACCTTGCCGACGGGGGATTTGGGGATCTCGCGGACGAAGACGTAGTCGCGCGGGCGCTTGAAATTGACGAGGTCGGAGCTGCGGCAGTGCGCATCTAGCGCGGCCGGCTCAACGGGCGAGCGCGTCTTGACGAAGGCCACCACCTTCTGGCCCCAGCGCTCATCGGCCAGGCCGGCCACGGCTACCTCGTCGACGGCGGGATGCAGGGACAGCACCGACTCGATGTCGACAGGCGAGATGTTCTCGCCGCCGCTGATGATCATGTCGTCCACGCGGCCGGTGACGAAGAGGTCGCCGTCGGCGTCCACATAGCCGGTGTCGCCCGTGAAGTACCAGCCCTCGCGCAGGCTCTTGGCGTTGGCATCGGGGCGCTGGTGGTATCCCTCGAAGGCCTCGTCGCTGAGCAGGTCGGCAATGATCTGGCCCTCTTCCATGGGCCTGGCGCGGCGCTCGACCGACTTGCCGTCCAGCGCCACCACGCGCAGCCGCGTATTGATGCCGGCACGGCCGGCCGAGCCCGGCTTGCCCACGGCGTCCTGGTTGATGGCCACGGTGTAGATCTCGGAGCTGCCGTAGTGGTTGACGAAGAGCTCCGGCCGGAAGGCTGCCTGCAGGCGCAGCAACAGCGCGTCGTGCATGGGCGCGCCGGCAAAGCCTAGCTTGCGCACGGCGGTGACATCGGTGGCGGCGAAGGTCGGATGCGCCAGCAGGTCGTGATACAGCGTCGGCACCAGGTAGAGGTGGCTGATGCGCTCGCCCGCGATGGCGCGCAGCGCGGTGCCGGCATCGAAGCGCGGCATGCAGACGAAGCGGCCGTCCAGCAGTGCCAGGGCCAGCAGCGAGCGCACGCCCATGGTGTGATACAGCGGCATCACGCCCAGCGTGCGCTCGCCGTAGCCGTAGCGGTTCTGCGCAACATGCGCGAGCGCGGCGATGCGCTCGGCGCGCTGACGGCGAGGCACGCCCTTGGGCGCGCCGGTGGTGCCCGAGGTGTAGAGCATCAGCGACCAGTCCTCGGCCAGCGCCCGGGGCACGGGCTCGGCGGCGCCGGCCAGCACGTCGTCGTAGCGCCGCTCGCCGACGCCGACGCCGATGCGCAGGGCCAGTGCCGACAGCACCGACGCCTCCACCGCGGCCTCCGACGCCTGCTCGTAAACCAGCACCCGAGCGCCCGAATCCTTCAGCACATGGTCGATCTCCTCGGGCTTGGCGCGCCAGTTCAGCGGCGTCATCACGATGCCGGCGAACTGGCAGGCCCAGTGCAGCGTGGCCGCCTCGTGGCGGTTCTGCAGGATGGACAGCAGGTGGTCGCCGCGCCGCAGGCCCAGCGCGGCCAGGCCCTGCTGGGCGGCGCCGATGCGCAAGGCCCAGTCCGCGTAGGTCAGTCGCGTGTCGCCGTCCACGAGGGCGATGGCGCCCGGTGCCCGCTCGACGCTTTGCAGGAAGGTGCGGCCGAGGTCAAGCATGGGCCACCTCCAGCACCGCCGCCACGATGGGCGTGTAGCCCGTGCAGCGGCACAGGTGTCCGGACAGCATGTCCCGCACATCGGCTTCGTCAGGCTTGCGGCCGGCCTCGCGCAGCCGCGCCAGCCAGTCGGTGCAGGACATCAGGATGCCCGCGGTGCAGAAGCCGCATTGCAGCGCGTGGTGTCGCTTGAAGGCCGCCTGCAGCGCGCCCAGCATGCCGTCCGGACTGGCTAGGCCCTCGACCGTGTCCACGCGGCGGCCGTCCGCCTGCACGGCCAGCGTGAGGCAGGCCCGCACCGCGACGCCGTCGATCTGCACGGTGCACGCGCCGCAGACGCCATGCTCGCAGCCGACGTGGGTGCCAGTGGCGCCGAGCTCCTGCCGCAGGAAGTCGCTCAGCAGCAGGCGCGGCGCGGCATGACCGCTGCGCGCACAGCCGTTGAGCTGCAGCTCAATGGGATGCTGCCGGTCGCGGAGCAACTGGGCACTTGAGGAGGAGGTCATGCGGGTCTCCAGACTTGCGCGCGGGCCTGGGCCACGGCCTGGCGGCCGAGCTGGCGCACCAGGTGGCGGCGCGTGGCAGCGCTAATTTGCGGGTCGTCCCGGGCGTCGAGATCCCAGGCGAATTCATTGAGCGCGTCGTCGAGCGCGCTGCCGTCTAGCGGCGGCAGGTCGCGCGCCAGCGGCCGGTCGGCGACGCCGCCGACGGCCACGCGCAGGCCGGCGGCGTCGGCCACCACGGCCACGGCGCAGATCGCGAAGTCGCCGTGCCGGCGCGAGAACTCGGTGAAGCCGAATCCCTGGCCTGGGCGGGTCAGCGGGAAGCGGGCGGCCTCCAGCAGCTCGTCGCTAGCGCGGGCGGTGCTGAGCATGCCGGTGAAGAAGTCCTGCGCCGCGACCCGGCGTTGTCGCCTGGCGTTGCCCAGCACCAGCTCGCCCTTCAAGGCCAGCAGGCACAGCGGCAGCTCGGCCGACGGATCGGCGTGGGCGATGGAGCCGCAGACCGTGCCGCGGTTGCGAATCTGGAAATGCGAGATGTGCGGGAAGGCCAGGGCCAGCAGCGGCAGCTCCTGCGCCAGGCCAGCACGCCACTCCACGCTGGCCTGTGTGGCGGCGGCGCCGACCTGCAGCCAGCCGTCGTGCACCTCGACCTGCGCCAGCGAGGCGCTGCGCGAAATGTCGACGAGCAGCTGCGGCTGCGCCAGGCGCATGTTCAGCACGGCCATCAGCGACTGGCCGCCGGCGAGGATGCGAGCGTCGTCGCCATGGTGGGCCAGCAGCTCGCGGGCCTGCGCGGCGCTGTCCGCGCGCTGGTAGTCGAAGGCGGCGGGCTTCACGCGCGCACCCCGAGCTTCTTCAGCAGGCGCTGCCACCAGGATGGCGGCGCAGCGTCCTCCCCGGCCGCCTGCCGGCCCAGCGATTCGAACAGCTGCGCCACGATGATGCGGGCGGCGCCTTCGAGCATTCGGCTGCCGACCATGGCTACCTTGCCGCCCACCTGGGCGCGGTAGTCGTAGCGCAGCAGGGTGCCGCCGGCCACCGCTTCCAGCGTGACCAGGCCGTCGCCAGCGCCCGTGCCCAGGCTGGACTGGCCGCTGCCGGCCAGGCGCAGGCGCCGCGGCGCCTCGATGTCGGACAGCTGGATGCGCGCCTCGTAGCGCGCCTTCACCAACCCGACGCCGACTGTCACTTCAGCGCGGTAGCGATTGGGGCCGTCGGCGACCAGGGCATGGCAGCCCGGGATGACGCGGGCCAGGGCGGCCGGGTCCAGCAGCACGGCGAAGACCTGCTCGGGCGTGGCGGCGATGCGCACCTCGCCTTGCGCCTGCAGCGCCTGGCCCTCGCCCGGCAGTGCGGGCGCCGCCACTGGCTTGCGCGACGCCTGCGAGGCCGGGTCGGGCGTGTCAAGCAAGGCGAGCACACGGCTGGGCGTCAGTGGCAGGCGGATGTCGTCGATGTCCTTGAGCGGTCGCAGCGCGTCGGCGAAGGCATTGGCCACGCAGACCGGCGTGCTCATGTTGTTGCCCTCGCCCAGGCCCTTGGCGCCCAGCGGCGTGAAGGGCGACGGCGTTTCGAGATGGACGATGCTCGGGTCAGGCGTCTCGCAGGCGGTGGGCATCAGGTAGTCGGCCAGGGTGCCGGACTGGAAGCTGCCGTCGCTGCCGTAGCGGAACTCTTCGAGCAGTGCCGCGCCAAGGCCCTGGGCGAAGGCGCCGCGGATCTGGCCGTCGGCCAGCGCCGGGTTCAGCAGGCGGCCCGCGTCGTGCGCGGTCACATAGCGGTCCACCCGCACGGCGCCCGTCGCCGGGTCGACCTCCAGGCCGCAGATGTCGAACACGAAGCCGTAGGCGGCCGAGGTGTTGACGCGGTCCTGGGGGTCGGGCGCGGCCAGCGTCTCGGGCGTCCAGAAGGCCGTCTCGCGCAGGCCCGGCGTGACGCCCTCGGGCAGCAGGGCCGGCGCCCAGTGCGGGCTGGCGGCGAGACGGGTGAAGGGCTGGTGGCGCGCAGCATCGAGCCGGCTGGCGATCTCGCCACCCGCGAAGACGACATCCTCGGGCTGGCAGCCGAACTGGGCCGCGGCGATGCGCGCCAGCTTGTCGCGCAGCTTGATCGCGGCGAGATGCACCACGCCCGCGACGGCGCCGGCGAAGCGGCTGGAGTAGTTGCCGGCGGCCACCGACCAGGCGTCCTTGGCGGTGTCGAACTCCACGTTCACCACCACGTGCCCGGGTTGCAGGCCCAGCGCATCGGCCACCACCTGGGCGCAGACGGTCATATGCCCCTGTCCGGCCGGCGCCGACGCGATGGTCACGTTGACGCCGCCGAGCAGGTCGATGGCGACCGTTGCGCTGGCGATGGCGCCGTTCTTGGGGCCGGCCTTGGCGCGCTGCTCGGGCGTCAGGACGGTGCTGATGTAGCCCATGTTCGACACCGAGGGCTCGACGACGGCGGCCATGCCGATGCCGTAGTGCCGGCCGGCGGCGCGGGCAGCGGCCTGGCGCTCGCGCAGGCCCAGGCGTTCGGCTTCAGCCAGCGCCAGGTCCATCGCGTGGACATAGTCGCCCGAGTCCAGCACTGCGCCGGCAGCAGCGCGGTAGGGGAACTGGCCGGCCCCCACGAAATTGCGGCGGCGCAGCTCGGCGGGGTCCAGACGCAGCTCCACGCTGATGCGGTCCATCAGCCGCTCCAGCGCGTAGTACACCTGGGGACCGCCGAAGCCCCGCACCAGGCCGGTGGGCGTCTTGTTGCTGACGACCACGCGGTTGCGCACGCTCAGGTGGGCGATGTCGTAGGGGCCGGTGAGGCAGCCGTGCATGCGGTAGAAGGTGGCGGGCTCGGGCGCGCGCAGATAGGCACCGACCTCGTCCACCTGGTCCCAGTCGAGGGCGAGGATGCGGCCGTCCTCGCGCACCGCGGCCGACAGCGTCGTGAGGCGTGCGGTGGCAGACGTCGCTGCGCTCAGGTGCTCCAGCCGGTCTTCCACCCACTTGACCGGCGCGCCGCCGGCCTTGCGCGAGGCCAGGCACATCAGCACCACATAGGGGAACACCGCCTGCTTGACGCCGAAGCTGCCGCCCGAGTCGCGCGGCACGCGGTGGCGCAGCTTGTTGCCCGGTACCTTGAGCGCCATGGCCATCACCGCATGCAGGGAGAACGGCCCCATGAAGTTGGAGAGCACGTCGTAGCCCTCGTCGCCGCTGAGGTGCTCCGCGATCACGACGCCGCATTCGATGGGTGCGCAGCTGTTGCGCGGGTAGTGGACGGTGGTCTGCACGCGACGCACGCCTGCGGGGCCCGCGAAGGCGGCCTCGGGGTCGCCGTAGCGGAAGCTGCGCTCAGAGACGATGTTGCTGCCGACGGCGTCGTGCAGCAGCGGGCTGCCGGGCTGCAGCGCGGCCTCGATGTCCACCAGCGCGGGCAGGGCCTCGTAGTCCACCCGGATCAGGTCCAGCGCGTCTTCGGCGATGTAGCGGTCCTCGGCCACCACCACCGCCACGGGCTCGCCGATGTGGCGCACGCGGTCCACGGCCAGGGCCCAGTGCTGCATGGGCTGTTTGACCCCCACGACGAAGGGCTGGGCCCAGCGCTGCACGTCTTCACCAGTCAGCACGGCACGCACGCCCTTGAGCGCCAGGGCCGGCGCCGCGTCGATGGACAGCAGGCGGGCATGGGCATGGGGCGAACGCAGCACCGCGGCCTGCAGGGTGCCCGGCTTGACGCCGACGTCGTCGGCGTAGCTGCCGCGCCCGCTCAGTAGCGCGGTGTCTTCCAGGCGCTCCAGGCGCTGGCCGACGAAGCTGCCGGCAGCCGCGGGCGTCGATGCCGCTGCGGCCGCGAGCTGGGGCTCTGCGTGCATTTGTCTCCTCTGTCCCGTTCGGGCTGCTTTTGTATGCAGCGCCAGTCTCGGGATTCGGAGCGCAGGGCGTTAACGCGAAAGTCCGGCGAATGACCAGACCGTCTGGTCGCTGACCAAATCGTCTGGTGACTTGCTCAGATCAGGCCGGCGCCGGCGTCTGCCTCGGCGGGCGGCTCGAACAGGTTGACCACGCGGCGGTAGTCGCTGGGCGTGATGCCCAGGTGGGCGCGGAAGAAGCGTGAGAAATGGCCCGGCGCGGAAAAGCCCAGGCCATGGGCCACGTCGCCGACGGGCTCGCTGGTCTGTGTGAGCCGCTGCACCGCGGCCTCGAAGCGCAGCACATTGGCATAGACCAGCGGCGTGACCTGGGTGTCGCGCTGGAACAGGGTGAAGAAATGGGCCCGCGAGAGCCCGGTCGATGCGGCCAGGTGGTCGACATCGAAGTCGTGCGTCACGTCCTGCTTCATCAAGGCAATGGCATGGCGCACGCGCGGGTCCATGGCCACCGGTGGTTTCATTTTCAGCAGCGCAGACAGGTCTCGCCAGCCCGAATAGCTCTCGATCACTGCGATGATCAGATTGAACAGCAAGTCCTCCAGCCGACCTGGCGACACCTCGTCGGCCCACCAGAGCTCGAGCACGAACTCCTCAGTGATCTTGCGTGTAGCGGCGTTCAGGCGCACGCCCGACTGAGGGAAGAAGCGCGGATGAGCCGACAGCGCCAGCGAACGCTGAATCTCGGCGAGCCAGCCTGGCTCGATATAGAGCGCCAGGATTAGCGTCTGCTCACCCTGGGGGCCGTCATGCTCGTAGGCGTGATGCTCCCAGGCATTGATCAGCACCGCCATGTCGTCGGTCAGTGGAGCCCGTTCTCCGCGCACCCGAAATGCGCTGTCAGCCCCGCCCGCCTTGATGAGGATGTGGCAGTGGTGATGCGCGTGGCCCACCAGTGGCGCATTCATGTCGAGCAAGGCCACGCGGCCGAATCGGCCTTGGAAGATTTTGACGGCTGAAGACAAGATGGGTTCCAGCGAAGGGAAGTCTAAGCATAGATCGTTCGATTTCCAGGCCCCGCACTCCGCCTTCGATTCACAAGGGCATAGGGCTGCGAAGCGTTGCCTGCAGCGGCTACAGAAATGTTGTACCTCTCCACCAAAGGCAATCGTATTCGCTGATCAACGCAATGGCCGACCCTCTGCATCTATGGCGGCAGACGATTCGAACGACTTCTCTGAAGCGAAGCTGCCGCTCCCTGCGCCCGCTTCGAATGACTGAGATCAGCCTTGTTCCGTCGTTCGACAGAGGCAGCATTCACCATTGACCAGGCGACACAGCGACTGCCGCCAGGGATTCCCCCAGGGCGGGCCGGGTCTGGTCGAACGCTGAGCGAATCACCAGCGCATAGACCGTGTCCGGTTATGCAGGGGCAAGACCACGACGCTGATCTGAAGGTGCCCCCATGACCGGGTAGAGCTGGTCCGCTCCTGTAGCATCCAAACGTGAGGCGAAGACCTCTCCTAGACACTGATTTGGAGACAAAACGTGGGCGAACTGCTGTCTATGCTTCGCTTCAATGCGGGCTCGGGCCACATCTGGCTGAACGAGCACCGCATGATGCTGTTGCATACGCGCGCCTTGGCCGGGCTGCGCAGGGAGTTGTTCGATTCGCTGGGTGTTGCGCGAGCGCGCGGCCTGCTGGTGCGCATGGGCTTTGCATCGGGCCAACGCGATGGCGAGCTGGCGGTAAGGGAAATGCACGCCGGCATGCCGTGCGAGAAGGCTTTCATGCTGGGGCCGCAACTGCACACCATCGAGGGCGCCGTGCGCGTCGAGAAGGTCCACATGGAGCTGGACCTGAAAACCAAGCACTTCTTCGGCGAGTTCCTCTGGACCCACTCCTGGGAATGCGACGCCCATGTGACGGACATGGGCTACGGCGACGACCCGCAGTGCTGGCAGCAGATCGGCTACGCCTCGGGCTACACCAGCGCCTTCATCGGTCGGCTCATCGTCTTCAAGGAGACCGAGTGCCACAGCATGGGCGACAGTCAGTGCCGCATCGTCGGCCAGCCGGCCGAGGACTGGCGTGACGACGAGTACGTCGACTACTTCCGGCCCCAACGCATCGGCGAGCGGCTGATCGACTACAACATCGGGCTCGAACATCTGCGCGCCGTGCAGCCTCGCCGCGAGTACGACACCAGCCTCGTCGGCGTCTCGCCGGGGTTTCGGGCCGCGTTCGAGTTGCTGAAGCGCGCAGCGCCGAGTGCCATCACCACGCTGCTGCTGGGCGAGACCGGCGTCGGCAAGGAGGTATTCGCGCGTTGGCTGCACGACAACGGCCCCCGTGCAACTGGCCCCTTCATCGCCGTCAATTGCGCCGCCATTCCTGCCGACCTCATCGAGGCCGAGCTGTTCGGCGTCGAGAAAGGTGCCTACACCGGGGCTCACATGGCCAGGGCAGGGCGCTTCGAGCGGGCCAACAACGGCACGCTCTTCCTCGATGAGGCTGGCGATCTGCCGCTGGCCACCCAGGTCAAGCTGTTGCGTGTGCTGCAGACCGGCGAGATCGAGCGTCTCGGCGCCGAGCAGCCGATCAAGCTGAATGTGCGCATCGTCGCGGCCACCAATGTGGACCTGCAGCAGTCCATGCAGGCCGGCAAGTTCCGCAGCGACCTTTTCTACCGACTCAACACCTTCCCGATCACGATTCCCCCGCTGCGCGAGCGCACGGCCGACATCCCGCCTCTGGTGAACCGATTCATCGAGAAGTACAGCGCCCTATATGGCAAGAAGCTCAGCGGACTGACCGACCGGGCGATGCGCGACGTGCTGAACCAGCCCTGGCCGGGCAATATCCGCGAGCTGGAGAACGCGATCGAGCGCGCCGTGCTGCTGGCGCCCGAGGGCGGGGCCATCGAGTCCGTGCACCTGTGGAGCAACGTGGCAGGGCTGAAGCCCGACCAGCAGCTGGATGCGCTGGGCCACGTGGGAAGCGGCGAGGCGGCCGAGTTGGACGGCCTGTGTGACCAGGTGCTGCAGCAGAAGATCGACATGGCCTCGCTCGAGCAGCGGCTGATGCAGATGGCCATGCAGCGTGCCAACGGCAATCTGTCCCAGGCTGCCCGCCTGCTGGGCATCACCCGGCCGCAGCTGGCCTACCGGCTCAAGAAGGAAGGCCTGCCGGCCGCCTGAACCCATGCCTTGGCGCGGGAGCGCCAGGGCCGTATTCACTTCACCAAATGATCAAGCTGCGGTGCAGCAACTGATCGACTGGGCATCCGGGACTTCCCCGGGTTTCGGGCTGCCGGCGATCTCGGTCACAGGCAAATCAATCACTTAGCCGGCCTGGCACGCCGGTTGCGATCTTCAGGGTGGACGACAGCCCCGTCGTCTGCAACTTGATGGATTGAACAAGTGAGCCAGCGCCCTGCCACTCCACGCTCCGCCTCGGCCGCCGAATTGACCGGCCAGCCCTGCTTCGTGCGCGTGACCGGCACACGCGACGCCCGCTTCGTGGAGTTCGAGTTCGCCATCGGCGACCCCGAACTGGCCGTCGAGCTGGTGCTGTGCTTCGAGCAGTTCAGCCAGTTCTGCGCCACCCATGGCGTCACCCATCTGAGTGCAGCCGAGGGCGCCCGACTTGACTACGAGCGCATGAAGTGGCGCTACGGCGAGCCGGGCCTGGACCACTGAGCCGCGCCGACGGCCTTTTCAGAACGACAGCAGGAGACCCACATGCAAGTCGACATCAAGACCACCGACATTCAGCCCATCCGCCAGACCTTCTCGCACATCGCGCGCCGGCTCGGCGCCGACAAGGCGGCCTCCCGCTACCAGGAGGCTACCTTCGATATGCAGCCGACGACCAACTGGCACTACCGGCCGCTGTGGGAGCCGGAGCGCCATGTGTTCGACCCGCGCCGTACCGCCATCGTGATGGCCGACTGGTATGCCTTCAAGGATCCGCGCCACTTCTACTACGGCGTCTACACGATGGCACGCGCCAAGCAGCAGGAGGGTGCCGACCGCCAGTTCGAGTTCGCCGAGAAGCGCAACCTGCTGGGCGCGGTGGACGAGGCGGCGCGCGAGTCGCTGACCCAGGTGCTGGTGCCACTGCGTCATTACGAGTGGGGCAGCAACATGAACAACACCTACTGCTGCGGCTATGGCTACGGCACTGCGGTGACCCAGGCCTGCAACTTCGCGGCCATGGATCGACTGGGCATCGCGCAATACCTGTCGCGCATCGGCCTGCTGCTGGACGGCAACCAGGGCGTTGTGCTGGATGCCGGCAAGCAGGCCTGGATGGAAGCGCCTGCCTGGCAGGGCGTGCGCCGCGTGATGGAGAACCTCTTCGTCACGCATGACTGGTTTGAGCTCTTCGTCGCCCAGAACCTGGTGTTCGACGGGTTGCTCTATCCGCTGATCTACCGCCACTACGTCGATGCCCTCAGCCCGCGCACCGGCAACGCGCTGGCCATGCTGACCGAGTTCATGAGCGACTGGCATGCCGAGACGGCCCGCTGGGTGGACGCCACCGTCAAGACCGCTGCCGACGAGTCGCCCGGCAACCGCGACCGGCTGGCGAGCTGGGTCGCCGGCTGGCGCGACGAGATGCAGCGAGCGCTGGAGCCGCTGGCCCGCGCGGCCCTCGGCGAGCAGGCTGCCGCCGCGCTGGCCGCCGTGCACGCCGACTTCGACACCCGCATTCAACGCCTGGGCCTGCAGGCCTGAACCCGGAGCCCGCTCATGACCACCATCACCGCCCCTGCCGCCTCCCGCGCCCCGGTCTTCATCTCCTTGCTGAGCAACGAGGTGTCGCGCTGCATCGTCGAGGCCATCGTGGCCGACAACCCCGAGGCCGTCGTCGCGGAGTTCCCGGCCATGGTCAAGGTCGACGCGCCCGGGCGCATCGTCATCCGCCGCGACTCCGTGGAGGAGCGCCTGGGCCGCCGCTGGGACGTGCAGGAACTGCACCTGAGCCTGATCTCGCTGTCCGGAAACATCGACGAGACCGACGACGAGTTCTCGCTGCAGTGGGGCCGCCGCGCCTGAGCCCACCCCGATCACCAAGACAACAGACCACCGGAGACACCTGATGAGCCAGACCGCCACCAAGACCGCCAAGCGCCTCGGCATCAAGGAGCGCTACGCCATGATGACCCGCGGCCTCGGCTGGGAGACCAGCTACCAGGCGATGGACGACGTCTTCCCTTACGACAAGTTCGAGGGCATCAAGATCCACGACTGGGACAAGTGGGAAGACCCCTTCCGCCTGACGATGGACGCCTACTGGAAGTTCCAGGGCGAGAAAGAGAAAAAGCTCTACGCCATCATCGACGCCTTCCAGCAGAACCAGGGCCAGTTCAACGTCGGCGACCCGCGCTACCTGAACACGCTCAAGCTGTTCCTGACCGGCGTGTCGCCGCTTGAATACGCGGCCCATCGTGGCTACGCGATGGCGGGACGTGCCTTCCGAGGCGTCGGTGCACGCGTCGCGTCGCAGATGCAGTCCATCGACGAACTCCGTCACGCGCAGACGCAGTTCCACACGATCAGCCACTTCAACAAGTACTTCAACGGGCTGCATGACCCGCAGTACATGCACGACCGCGTCTGGTACCTGTCGGTGCCCAAGTCCTATTTCGAGGACGCGATGACGGCCGGGCCCTTCGAGTTCATCACTGCAATCTCCTTCTCCTTCGAGTACGTGCTGACCAACCTGCTGTTCATGCCCTTCATGAGCGGCGCCGCCTTCAACGGCGACATGGCCACCGTCACCTTCGGCTTCTCGGCGCAGAGCGACGAATCGCGCCACATGACGCTGGGCCTGGAGGTCGTCAAGTTCATGCTCGAACAAGACCCGGACAACGTGCCCATCATCCAGCGCTGGATCGACAAGTGGTTCTGGCGCGGCCACCGCCTGCTGACGCTGGTGGCCATGATGATGGACTACATGCTGCCCAAGCGCGTGATGAGCTGGGCCGAGGCCTGGGAGATGTACTTCGAGAAGAACGGCGGCGCGCTGTTCGAGGACTTGGGACGTTATGGCATCCGCATGCCCAAGTACCACGAGGTCGCCACGGCGGAAAAGCAGCATCTCTCCCATATCGCCTGGGCCACCTTCAACAACTACGGCCATGCGGCGGACTTCAACACCTGGGTGCCGCAGCCCGACGAGCTCGACTGGCTGAGCCAGAAATACCCCGAGAGCTTCGACCGCATCTACCGCCCGCGCTTCGAATGGATGGCCGAGCAGGAGGCCCAGAGCGGCGCCATGTGGCGCAATAACACCCTGCCCATGCTGTGCCAGACCTGCCAGGTGCCCTGCATCTTCACGGAGATGGACGACCCGACGCGCATCAGCCTGCGCGAGACCAGCTACCACGGCATGAAGTACCACTTCTGTTCGGACGGCTGCAAGGACATCTTCGAGCAGGAGCCGGAGAAATACGTGCAGAGCTGGCTGCCGGTGCATCAGATCTACCAGGGCAACTGCTTCCCCGAAGGCACCGACCCGACTGTGCCCGGCTTCAACCCGCTGGCCAAGGTGCTGGAGTACTACCACCTCGCTCCGGGTGCCGACAGCGGCGACTTCAACACCTCGCCCGACCGTGCCAACTGGGAGCGCTGGACCGGCCAGCCGCTGACACCCTCGGCAGCCAAGGCTGCCTGATCGCGCCGCTTTCCACCACCACCCCATTCTCAGGAGACGTTCATGCCCGTCGTCGCCCTCAAGCCCGGCTATGCCGGCCCCGTGCAGGACACCGAGGACAAGTTCCACGGCAACCGCCTGCTCTACATCTGCTGGGACGAGCACCTGCTGTTCTGCTCGCCGGTAGCGCTGCCGCTACCACCCTCCATGCCATTTGGCGCATTGCTCAGCGAGGTGCTGCCTGGTGTTTACGGCAGCCATCCTGACTTCGCCCGCATCGACTGGAGCCAGGCGTTGTGGACCGAGTCCGGCAAGCCCTTCAAGCCCGACGCGGCCAAGTCTCTGGCCGACAACGGCCTGGTGCACAAGTCCGTGCTGCGCTTTCGCACGCCCGGTCTGCGCGGCATCCGGGGCTCGCGCAGCTGAAGGTGGCCGGAGGCTGACATGAGCACGCACATCACCATCGAACCGCTGGGCCAGGCCGTCGCGGCACGCGACGGCCAGACGGTGCTAGACGCCTGCCTGCGCGCCGGCGTCTGGCTGCCGCACGCCTGCGGCCACGGCGTCTGTGGCACCTGCAAGGTGCAGGTGCTGGAGGGCGAGTTCGAGCATGGCGACGCGTCCAACTTCGCGCTGATGGACTTCGAACGCGACGAGGGTCGCATCCTGGCCTGCTGCGCAACGGCGCGCACCGATCTCGTCATCGAGGCCGAGATCGACGAGGACCCGGACGCGCAGTTCTTGCCGCTGGCCGACTACAGCGCCGAGCTGGTCGAGGCACGCATGCTGACGCCCACCATCCGCGGCCTGTGGCTGCGGCCGGACCGCGCCGTGCCCTTCCAGGCAGGTCAGTACCTGATGCTGCAGGTGCCCGGTGTTGACGGCGCGCGTGCCTTCTCGGTGGCCAATGCGCCGGGCGAGGATCTGATCGAGCTGCACATCCGTCGCGTGCCCGGTGGCCGTGCCACCGGCTGGCTGCACGACGGCCTGCAGGTCGGCCAGGCGCTGCAGTTCACCGCGCCGAGCGGCCGCTTCTTCGTGCGCAAGTCCGCCCAGCTGCCGCTGATCTTCGTGGCCGGCGGCTCCGGCCTGTCCAGCCCCAAGTCCATGATCCAGGATCTGCTCGCCGAGGGCTGCCGGTTGCCCATCACCCTGGTGCAGGGCGCGCGCAATGCCGAGGAGCTGTACTTCCGCGAGTTCTTCGAGAGCCTCGCTGATCAGCACCCCAACTTCGCCTACGTGCCGGTGCTGTCCGACCTGCCGGACGGTAGCAATTGGGCCGGTGCGCGCGGCTACGCCCACGAGGCGCTGAAGGCCCAGTTCGCTGGCGACTTCCGCGGCCACAAGGCCTATCTGTGCGGCCCGCCGCCCATGATCGAGGCCAGCATCAAGACGCTGATGCAGGGCCGCCTGTTCGAGCGTGACATCTACGCCGAGAAGTTCTTCACCGCTTCGGATGCGGCCGGCTCCGCGCCCCGCAGCCCGCTGTTCCGCAGCCTCTGAGGCGAGCGACGGCCATGCCCTACCAGGTCGACATCACCAACACCGAGGAGCGCTACGCCTGCGCTGACAGCGCCACGCTGCTGGCCGGCATGGAGGCGCTGGCCCGCCGTGGCATCCCGGTCGGCTGCCGCGGCGGCGGCTGCGGCGTCTGCAAGGTGCGCATCGAGGCCGGCCAGGTGCGCACCGACCGCATGAGCCGCTGCCACATCAGCGCCGCGGAGGAGGCGGCCGGCTATGTGCTGGCCTGCCGCGCCTACCCCTGCAGTGACCTGCGCCTGAGCGCGGTCGACAAGCTGGCGCGCTGCATCGAACGCAGCCGCGCCAAGACCGATTTCCTTCAGGCTGCCCTGGCCACGGGCAGCCACCCCGACCCCAACCGATAGACAACGAGGAGACTCACCATGGCACTCACTGGCGTTCTGAGACCCGGGCATGTGCAACTGCGCGTGCTCGACCTGGAGGCGGCCGTCCGCCATTATGGCGACGTGCTGGGCCTGTGGGAGGTGGCGCGCGACCCGCAAGGCCGCGTCTACTTCAAGGCCTGGGACGAGCACGACCACCATAGCATCGTGCTGCGCGAGGCTGACACGGCGGGGATGGACTTCATGGGCTTTCGCGTCGACTCGGTGGCCACGCTGAAGAAGCTGGCAGAGGACGTCAAGGCCAGCGGCCTGGCCACCGACATGAAGTGGGTGGAGGCCGGCGAGATGCTGCGCACCGGTGAGCGCTTCCGCTTCACGGTGCCGACCGGCCACCTCATCGAGCTTTTCGCCGACAAGGACAAGGTCGGCAACGGCATGCCGCTGGAGAACCCCGAGGTCTACCCGGACAGCCTTAAGGGCATGTCGCCGACGCGCTTCGACCATTGCCTGCTCTACGGCGACGATGTCGACGGCACTGTCAAGCTCTTCATGGACGTGCTGGGCTTCCGCCTCGCCGAGCAGGTCGTCGCCGGGCCGGACCGGCTGCAGATCGCGGCCTTCCTGACCTGCTCCAACAAGCCCCACGACATCGCCTTCATCCGTCACCCGGAGAAGAACAAGTTCCACCACGCGTCCTTCATGCTGGACAACTGGGGCGAGGTGCTGAAGGCGGCCGACATCATCACCCGCAAGCGCGTGTCGCTGGACATCGGCCCGACCCGTCATGGCATCACGCGCGGCGAGACCATCTACTTCTTCGATCCCAGCGGCAATCGCAACGAGGTCTTCTCGGGCGGCTACATCCACTACCCGGACCGGCCGACGCTGACCTGGACCGACGACGAGCTTGGGCGCGCGATCTTCTATCACGACCGCAAGCTCAACGAGAACTTCCTCAGCGTGCTGACCTGAGGTGACCGCCATGAAGCAGTTCCTGAACTTCATCGACGGCGATTTCGTCGCCACCGGCAAGACCTTCGACAAGCGCGCGCCGGCCACCAACCAGGTCATCGGCCAGGTGCACGAGGCCGGCCAGGCCGAGGTGGATGCCGCAGTGGCTGCCGGCCACGCGGCGCTCAAGGGCGAGTGGGGCCGCATGAGCGTCGTCAGGCGCGCCGAGCTGTTGCACGCCGTGGCCGACGAGATCAACCGCCGCTTCGACGAGTTCCTGGCCGCCGAACTGGCCGACACCGGCAAGCCGCACGCGCTGGCCAGCCACATCGACATCCCGCGCGGCGCGGCCAACTTCAAGATCTTTGCCGACATCGTCAAGAACGTGCCGACCGAGAGCTTCCAGATGACTACGCCCGACGGTGGCACGGCCATCAGCTACGCACTGCGCTCGCCGCTGGGCGTGGTCGGCGTGATCTGCCCTTGGAACCTGCCGCTGCTGCTGATGACTTGGAAGGTCGGCCCGGCCCTGGCCTGCGGCAACACCGTCATCGTCAAGCCCAGCGAGGAGACGCCCGCCACCGCCACGCTGCTGGGCGAGGTGATGAACGCGGTGGGCATCCCCAAGGGCGTCTACCAGGTGCTGCATGGCTTCGGCCCCGGCTCGGCCGGCGAGTTCATCACCAGGCATCCGGGCGTCAACGGCATCACCTTCACCGGCGAGACGCGCACCGGCGAGGCCATCATGGCCGCCGCGGCCAAGGGCGTGCGCCCGGTCAGCTTCGAGCTTGGCGGCAAGAACGCCGGCATCGTCTTTGCCGATGCCGACTTCGACAAGGCCGTGGCCGGCATCACCCGCAGCGTCTTCGAGAACTGCGGCCAGGTCTGCCTGGGCACCGAGCGCGTCTATGTGCAGCGGCCCATCTTTGATCGTTTCGTTGCCGCGCTGAAGGCCAAAGCCGAGGCGTTGAAGATCGGCGGCCCCGACACGCCAGGCGTGGGCCTGGGGCCGCTGATCTCGGCGGAGCACAAGGCCAAGGTGCTGTCCTACTACGCCAAGGCTCGGGCCCAGGGCGCCACCGTCGTCACCGGCGGCGGCGAGCCGTCCCTGCAGGGCCTGCTCGCCGAGGGCCATTTCGTGCAGCCCACGATCTGGACCGGGCTGCCCGAATCGTCGACGGTGATCCGCGAGGAGATCTTCGGCCCCTGCTGCCACATCGCCCCCTTCGACACCGAGGAAGAGGCCATCGCGCTGGCCAATGCCACCGACTACGGCCTGGCCACCACCGTGTGGACGCAGGACCTGGGCACGGCGCACCGCATGGCGGCCGCCATCGAGGTGGGCCTGTGCTGGATCAACAGCTGGTTCCTGCGCGACCTGCGCACCGCCTTCGGCGGCGCCAAGGCCAGCGGCATCGGCCGCGAGGGCGGCGTGCATTCGCTGGAGTTCTACACCGAGCTTCGCAACGTGATGGTCAAGCTCTGAAGGACATGCCATGACCCCCGACAAGATTCAACATTACGGCGACGAGCTCTATGCCTCGCTGCTGAGCCGCCAGCCCGTCGAGCCGCTGACGAACCGCGAGCGCGAGATCACCATAGCCGACGCCTACCAGATCCAGTTGCGCATGATCCAGCGCCGGCTGGACGCGGGCGAGACCGTCGTCGGCAAGAAGATCGGCGTCACCAGCCGCGTGGTGATGGACATGCTGGGCGTGAACCAGCCCGACTTCGGTCACCTGCTCTCGGGCATGGTATTCAACGAGGGTGAGCCGGTGGACACCGGCAGGCTGATCGCCCCCAAGGCCGAGGCCGAGGTGGCCTTCATCCTGGCGCGCGACCTGACCGGCCCCGGCGTGACCGCGGCCGACGTGCTGCGCGCCACCGATTGCGTGATGCCCTGCTTCGAGATCGTCGACTCGCGCATCCGGGACTGGAAGATCAAGATCCAGGACACCGTGGCCGACAACGCCAGCTGCGGCGTGCTGACGCTGGGCGGCACGCGCCGCAGCCCGCGCGACCTCGACCTGGCGCTGGCCGGCATGGTGCTGGAGAAGAACGGCGAGGTCGTCAGCACCTCCTGCGGCGCCTCGGTGCAGGGCTCGCCGGTGAACGCCGTGGCCTGGCTGGCCAACACGCTGGGCCGGCTGGGCCTCACGCTGAAGGCGGGCGACGTGATCCTGTCCGGCTCGCAGTCGCCGCTGGTGCCGGTGCTGCCGGGCGACAGCCTGTACTGCCACGTCGGTGGCCTGGGCAGCACTTCCGTGCGATTCATCTGAGGAGCCCGACATGGCACTTGACGCAAACACCATCGCCCAGCTCGCCGAGCACGTTGAATCGGCCGAGCTGAACGCACACGACATCACCAAGATCACCGACGAATACCCGGCCATGAGCTGGGACGACGCCTACGCCATCCAGGACGCCATCCGCGCCCGCAAGGAGGCACGCGGCCACAAGACCGTGGGCCTGAAGTGCGGCCTGACCTCGCGCGCCAAGATGAAGCAGATGGGCGTCGAGGTGCCCTGCTTCGGCTTCGTCAGCGACTACATGAGCTGCGCCGAAGGCAGCGACATCGACACCGCCCGGCTCATCCACCCCAAGGTGGAGGCCGAGATCTGCATCGTCACCAAGGCGCCGCTGCGCGGCCCCGGCTGCCATGTGGGCGCCGTGATGGCGGCCATCGACTTCGTCGTGCCCGGCGTCGAGATCATCGACAGCCGCTACCGCGACTTCAAGTTCGACCTCAAGAGCGTGATCGCCGACAACACCTCGGCGGCCCGCTTCGTCGTCGGCGGCCGGCCGCGCAACGTCGAGGAGCTGGACCTGCGCACCTTGGGCGTCGTGATGGAGAAGAACGGCCGCATCGTCGCCATGGCCGCGGGCGCCGCGGTGCTGGGACACCCGGCGGCCGCGGTGGCCATGCTGGCCAACCACCTGGGCGCACGCGGCCAGGAGATCCCGGCCGGCAGCTTCATCATGACCGGCGGCGTCACCGAGGCCATCGCCGTGCAGGCCGGCGACCAGGTGGCGGTGCGCTTCCAGGACCTGGGCAGCGTCGCGATGCGCTTTGTGTGAGATGACCATGAGCACCACACACCGCATCGCCACCGGCGCCTTCCAGACCCAGTACCACGACCACGGCACGAGCCGGCCCGGCCAGCCGCCGCTGCTGATGCTGCACGGCTCCGGCCCCGGCGTGAGCGCCTGGGCCAACTGGCGGCTGTCCCTGCCCGTGCTGTCGCAGCAGCGGCGCGTGCTGGCGCCCGACCTGGTCGGCTTCGGCGACACCGAGCGACCGGCCGGCATCCGCTACACGATGGACGGCTGGGTGCAGCAGGCGCTGGACCTGCTCGACGCGCTCGACCTGCCCCAGGTCGACCTGGTCGGCAACTCATTCGGTGGCGCGCTGGCCCTGGCCTTGACGATCCGCGCGCCGCAGCGCGTGCGCCGCCTGGTGCTGATGGGCAGCGTCGGCGTGCCCTTCGCCATCACGCCGGGCCTGGACGCCGTCTGGGGCTACCAGCCCTCGATTGCCACCATGCGCGGCCTGCTGGACCTGTTCGCCCACGACCGCTCGCGCGTCAACGACGAACTGGCCCAGCTGCGCTACGAGGCCAGCATCCAGCCGGGCTACCAGGAGGCGTTCAGCGCCATGTTCCCGGCGCCGCGCCAGCGCTGGGTGGACGCCATGGCCAGCCCCGAGGCCGCGATCCGCGCACTGCCGCAGGAGACGCTGGTGCTGCATGGCCGCGAGGACCGCGTCATTCCGCTGAGTACCTCGCTGACGCTGGCCGACTGGATCCCGAACAGCCAGCTGCACGTGTTCGGCCACTGCGGCCACTGGACGCAGATCGAGCACACCGCGCGCTTCAACCGCCTGGTGGCTGACTTCCTCGCCGAAGGCGATGGCGCCAGCGCCTGATCGATTTCAACTTCATGGAGCAAACCTGATGAGCAAGAAAATCAAGTGCGCGCTGATAGGGCCGGGCAATATCGGCACCGATCTGCTCGCCAAGCTGCGCCGCAGCGCCGTGCTGGAGCCGGTCTGGATGGTCGGCATCGACCCCGAGAGCGACGGCCTGAAGAAGGCCCGCGAGCTGGGCCTGAAGACCACCGCCGAGGGCGTCGACGGCCTGATCCCGCACATGCAGGCCGACGGCATCCAGATCGTCTTCGACGCCACCTCGGCCTATGTGCACGCCGAGAACTCGCGCAAGGTCAACGCCTGCGGTGCGCTCATGATCGACCTCACGCCGGCGGCCATCGGCCCCTACTGCGTGCCACCCGTCAATCTCAGGGAGCATGTCGGCAAGCGCGAGATGAACGTCAACATGGTCACCTGCGGTGGCCAGGCGACCATTCCGATGGTCGCGGCAGTCTCGCGCGTACAGCCGGTGGCTTATGGCGAGATCGTCGCCACCGTCTCCTCCAAGTCGGTGGGCCCGGGCACGCGCAAGAACATCGACGAATTCACCCGCACCACGGCCGGTGCCGTGGAGAAGGTCGGCGGCGCCAGGAAGGGCAAGGCCATCATCATCATCAACCCGGCCGAGCCGCCGCTGATCATGCGCGACACCGTGCACTGCCTGGTCGAGGGCGAGCCCGATCGCGCGGCCATCACGGCGTCCATCCACGCCATGATCAAGGAAGTGCAGAAATACGTGCCTGGCTACCAACTGGTCAACGGCCCGGTGTTCGACGGCCAGCGCGTCTCGGTCTTCATGGAGGTCGAGGGCCTGGGCGACTACCTGCCCAAGTACGCCGGCAACCTGGACATCATGACCGCCGCCGCCGCGCGCACCGCCGAAATGTTTGCCGAGGAAATGCTGGCTGGCAAGCTGACGCTTGAAGCCGTGGCCGCCTGAAGGAGAACCCCATGAGCAGCAAGAAAATCACCCTGCACGACATGACGCTGCGCGACGGCATGCACCCTAAGCGCCATCTGATGAGCCTGGTGCAGATGGAAACCATCGCTTGCGGGCTGGACGCCGCCGGCATCCCGCTGATCGAGGTCACGCATGGCGACGGCCTGGGCGGCAGCAGCGTCAATTACGGCTTCCCGGCCCACACCGACGAGGAGTACCTGAGCGCCGTCATCCCGCTGATGAAGCAGGCCAAGGTCTCGGCCCTGCTGCTGCCCGGCATCGGCACCGTCGACCACCTGAAGATGGCCCATGAGCTGGGCGTGCACACCATCCGCGTGGCCACGCACTGCACCGAGGCCGATGTCTCCGAGCAGCACATCACCATGGCCCGCAAGATGGACATGGACACGGTCGGCTTCCTGATGATGGCGCACATGAACAGCCCCGAGGGCCTGGTCAGGCAGGCCAAGCTGATGGAGAGCTATGGCGCCAACTGCATCTATGTGACCGACTCAGCCGGCCATCTTCTGCCCGACACGGTCAAGGCCCGCGTGGGCGCCGTGCGCGCAGCGCTCAAGCCGGAGACCGAGCTGGGATTCCACGGCCACCACAACCTCGCCATGGGCGTGGCCAACTCCATCGCCGCCATCGAGGCCGGCGCCAACCGCATCGACGCGGCGGCGGCGGGCCTGGGCGCCGGCGCGGGCAACACGCCGATGGAGGTGCTGGTGGCGGTCTGCGACCTGATGGGCATAGAGACTGGCGTGGACGTGTTCAAGATCCAGGACGTGGCCGAGGACCTCGTCGTGCCCATCATGGACTTCCCGATCCGCATCGACCGCGACGCGTTGACGCTGGGCTATGCCGGCGTCTACGGCAGCTTCCTGCTGTTCGCCAAGCGCGCCGAGCAGAAGTACGGCGTGCCGGCGCGCGACATCCTCGTGGAGATGGGCCGGCGCGGCATGGTCGGCGGCCAGGAGGACATGATCGAGGACACGGCGATGACGCTGGCGCGCACGCGTGCCGTTGTCACCCAGAAGGTGGCCGCCTGAAGCGCCCGAACCCACCGGAGACTCCCATGCCTTTTGCCCAGATCTACATGATCGAAGGTCGCACGATCGAGCAGAAACGTGCCGTGATCGAGAAGGTCACGCAAGCACTGACCGAGGCGGTCGGTGCGCCCAAGGAGAACGTGCGCGTCTGGATCACCGAGGTGCCCAAGGAGAACTGGGGCATCGCCGGCGTTAGCGCCCTGGATCTCGGCCGCTAACCCGCCCAGCCTCGTCCCGCAGGCCCGCCCGCTGCTTCGCGCAGCCGGCGGGCCTGCTGCTTTTCGGCAGCCGCTCCGTCGCCGGAATTGAGCATTTGATCAAGTGGCAGTGCAGCAAATGCTCAGGTCGGTATGCGGGAGTCCCCGGAGGGCGGCGCGGGCCGCGCGGCCTGGTCGATACGAATCAAGCACTTGGCGGTGCTGGCATGGGCTTTGCCCCTTTCCTGGTGGACGCTGAAGGCAGCGCCCGCGGATTGACGAAATCGACAAACGTGGCGCCAGACGCCACCACGGGCCGGCCCTGCCGCGCCTGCGAAGAGGGGACAACGATGGAACCGAGACCGACGAGGACATGGGCCGCGCGCATCGCGTGGCTGGGCGCCTCATTGACGCTGCTGAGCGGCTGCGTGCCGGCGCCCGACTGGGCCGGCGTGCAGGCCGAACGAGGCAAGCCCGTGCAGCGCTACGACACCTTCCAGGCGCTGGCCAGCCATGGCAGCCGCGTCGTCGCCGGTGCGGCCGGCGGCGTCATCTTGACCTCGACCGACGGCGGCGCGCACTGGGCGCGGCAAGCGCTGGCCCAGCCCTCGTCGGTGCTGGCGGTGGCGGCCTGCCCGGACGGCAGCTTCGCGGCGCTGGACTTCTACAAGAAGGTCTGGGTGCAGCCCGCCGCGGGCGGCGAGTGGGCGATGCGCCCGGTGCCGACCCGCAGCGACCTGCTGGCGCTGACCTGCGACCCACGCAACCGGCTGTGGGCCGTCGGTGCCCGCACCAGCATCCTGTGGAGCGCCGACCAGGGCGCCTCGTGGCAGGCCCGCGACCTCGGCGACGACGCCATCCTGACCACCGTGCAGTTCATCGACGACAGGCGCGCCGTCATCACTGGCGAATTCGGCGCCGTGCTGACCAGCGCCGACGGTGGCGCCAGCTGGCAGCCCCAGCCCAAGATCGAGGGCGACTTTTACCCCTACGCGGCGCTGTTCACGGACCCCGTCAACGGCTGGGTCTCCGGCATCGCAGGCGTCATCAAGCGCACCCGCGATGGCGGCCGCACGTGGACGAGCCAGGCTAACCCGTCCGGCGTGCCGATGTACGGGCTGCTGCGCGTCGCCGATGAGCTCTACGGTCTGGGCGCTGGCGGCCGCATGGTCAGGCTGCAGGGCGAGCAGTGGCAGGCTTTCGAGCATGGGCAGGCCATCCCGGCCTACCTGTCTGCCGGCGTCGCCCTCGACGCGCGCTCCATGCTGGTTGCCGGCGCAGCCGGCGCGCTGAACGTCATCCACCTGTCGACCCAGGTCGCGCAGGCCCCCAACGACACCAAGGAGGCGCGATGAAAGCCGCCGCCCGCCAACTGCTGCGCGCGCTGGTGCGCGCCGAGGAATGGATCTTCGCCAACCCGAAGATCGTGCTGGGGCTGATCCTGGCCGTCACGCTCGCCTTCGCGACCCGGCTGCCGGGCCTGCGCATCTACACCGACTTCAGCGACCTGTTGCCGCAGAAGCACCCCTACATCCAGACCTACAACCGCATCAAGGAGAACTTCGGCGGCGCGAATCAGATCGTGATGGCGGTCGAGGTCGAGCAGGGCACGGTCTTCAACGACGCGACATTGGCGCTGATCCAGCGCGCCACCCAGGGCGTCGACAGCTTGCCCGGCGTCAACCACAACCTGGTCGGCAGCCTGACGCACCGCACCGCCCGTCATGTGCACCTGACGGCCGAGGGCAGCTTCGCGTCCGAGCCCTACTACGACCCGCAGCGCCCGCATCACACGGCCGAAGAGCTCGACGCACTGCGTCAGAAGGTGATGGCCAACCCGCAGGTCTATGGCCTGCTCGTCTCGCCCGACCTGAAGGCGGCCCTCATCAAGGCCCAGCTCAACGAGGGCGAGATCGACTACGCCAAGACCTTCGCCGCGCTGCAGGCCCTGAAGTCCGAGTTGGCGACGCCGGGCCACAAGGTCCACCTCACCGGCAACCCGGTGCTGACCGGGTATGTGTACACCTACCTGAACCAGATCGTCGCCATCCTGTTCTACACGCTGGCCCTGCTGGCAGCGTTGCTGATCGCCTATTTCCGGCGTTTCTACGGTGTCTTCCTGCCGCTGCTGGGCATCGCGCTGTCGTCGATCTGGGGGCTGGGCTTCATGTCCTGGCTGGGCTTCAACCTGGAGCCCCTGTCCATGCCCATCCCCTTCCTGATCGCGGCGCGGGCGATGTCGCACGGCGTGCAGCTGGTGGCGCGTTACTACGAGGAACTGGCGATCACGCACAGTGGCAAGCGCGCGGCGCGCAATGCGCTGGAGGCACTGTTCCGGCCCGGCTCGCTGGCCATCGCGGTGGACGCCATCGGCATCGGCGTGATGATCCTCGGCGCCGCACCCTTCAACTGGAAGCTGGGCATCTCGGCGGGCTTCTGGGCCTTCTCGGTCATCTTCACCGTGCACTTCATGGTGCCGCTGGCCCTGACCGTGCTGCCCGAGCCCCGGGCCACCGAGAACAAGAACCAGGCCGTGCGCGCCTTCCTCGGCGCGGCTATGGCCCGCAGTGGCGGCACGGTGCGTGGTGCGACGGTCATCCTGCTCGTCGCCGGCCTGCTGATGCTGGCCGGTGGGCAACTGGCGGCTCGCGTGAAGACCGGCGAAACCGAGCCGGGCTCGCCCATCCTGCACCGCGACCACGCCTACAACCAGTCGACCGAGGCTATCAACCGCCTCTTCCCTGGCTCGGAGGAACTGCACATCGTCGCCCGCACCGAGGACAAGGGCGGCATCAAGCGGCCGGAGGTGCTGCGTGCCATCGAGGCCTTCCAGGCCGAGATGCTGGCCGACCCTAACCTGGGTGGCACCAAGGCGCTGCCCACCGTCGTGCGCGTCGTCAACCGACTGACGCACAACGACGACCCGCGCTGGGCCCAGCTCCCCGATTCGGCCGACGAGGTCGGCGGCCTGATGTTCGCCTACCTCGCGTCCAGCCCCATCCCCGGCGCGCTGAAGGAATTCGTCAACGCCGACGAGAACGAGGCCGACCTGGTGTTCTATTACAAGGATCGACAGGCCGAGACCATCAACCGCGCGCTGGCCCTGGCCCAGGACGCCGCCGCGCGCGTGACGGCCGGCGTGCCGGGCCTGAGCTTCGAGCCAGGCGGCGGCATCATCGGCGTGACGGCGGCAGCCAACGAGGCCTTGCACACCGACCACCTGCTGCTCGTGCCGCTGGTCATGGTGCTGGCCTTCGTCGTCGTGATGGCCTATTACCAGTCCGTGCACGCCGGCTGGCTGATGGTGCTGCCGATGCTGTTCGCCACCGTGCTGTCCTATGCCTACATGGGCTGGAAGGGCATCAGCATCAGCGTCAACACCGTGCCCGTCATCATGATCGGCGTCGGCGTGGGCATCGACTACGCGGTCTATTTCATGGACCGCATCCGCGAGGAGATGCCGCATGTGCGCGACGTGCGCCAGGCTGCCATCAACGCCGTCAGCACGACCGGCTACGCCGTCAGCTTCACGGCGCTGACGTTGACCGCGGGCGTGGTGCTGTGGGTCTTCCTCAGCGACCTGCGCTTCCAGTCCGATGCCGCGGCGCTGCTGTCCTTCATGCTGATCGTGAACGCCATCGCCGCCATCCTGATCGTGCCGGCCTGGTGCGTCGTGTTCAAGCCCCGTTTCGTCGTCGCCGGCGCGCTGGATACCGCCGAGGACAGCGACGACGACACCAGCAAGGCGACGCCTCATACCGAGGCCCGCGCAGCAGTGAGCGCCTAGGTCGACAAGGGCGCCAAGACCATCCACCCCAAGAGGAGACATCCCATGAGTTGCTCAACCCCGAGGCGGCGCTGGCCGCTGGGACTGGCCCTGCTCGCCTGCATGGCGGGTGCCGCGCAGGCACAGCAGGCCGAGCCGGCCGCCGACCCCTGGAAGGTCGACATCTATTACGAGAACGACACCCGCGTGCGCGGCAAGGACGCGACCGGCCAGAGCGTCGGCCTGTCCAAGTTCCGCAACACGCTGCAGGTCGAGGCCGACAAGAAGCTGGGTGACGGCTGGGCCTTGCACGCCATCCTGCGTGGCAGCTACGACGGCGTCTACCGCCTCAATGACGACCAGTACGGCAATCGCGCCGGCGGCGGCGTGCTGCTGCAGTCCACCGGCGGGCCGCCGCCGCTGCCGCACGGCGGCGGCGCGGTGAACCGGGCCGTCGTCGCCGGCCTGGGTCTGACGACCAATACCTTCGGCTTCAATTCGACCAACCCGGCAGCGCCCAACTACAACCCCAACGACGGCCTGCGGCTGCTGGGCGACCGCTGGCATTCGACGCAGAACGGCGGCGTCGAGCTCGCCGTTCCGGTGCGTCCCTGCGACGTCGACAGCCGCGGCTGCGTGGACTTCGGCGGCTATGGCAACAAGACCCGCAGCCAGCTGGAGACGCCCGAGTTCAACAACCGCGCCGACGCGCTGCGCGAGCTCTATGTGACCCGGTCCGTCGACCTGGACGCCGGCCAGCAGCTGTTCCTAAAGCTGGGCCGCCAGCAGGTCGTCTGGGGCCGAACCGACCTGTTCCGCGTGCTCGACGTCATCAACCCGGTCGACTACTCACGCAACAACATCTACGACGAGCTGCAGGACATCCGCATCCCGATGTGGATCGCCCAGGCCGAGTGGCGCATGGGTTCCAGTGACAGCATGCAGGACCGCAACCTGCAGCTGATCTGGAATGTTGACAAGTTCCGGCCCAACAACCTGGGCCAGTGCGGCACGGCCAACACCATCCTGGACGCCGGCTGCTTCTTCCGCGGCATGAAGAACCTGTGGGACAACGGCGGCACGGTGTCCAACTTCGCCAACGTCGGCCCCGGTGTGCTGCTGTCCACCGACTTCGGGCCGGGCCAGATCGGCATCCGCAGCGTGGACTTGCCGAAGTGGAACCTGCAGAACACCCAGGTCGGCGTCAAGTACGAGGGCGTGACCCAGGGCGGCCTGTCCTTCTCGCTGAACGCGCTGAGCTACCGCTCGCAGTTGCCGTCTCTGCACGGCGGCAAGGCGGCCCAGAACGTCTTCACCGGCCAGCCCTGCAACGATGGCACCGGCCACTGCCCCTTCCTCATTGCCTTCGACGTCGCCTATCCGCGCGTCAACATGATCGGTGGTTCGGTGGACCTGCAGTGGGAGGCGGCCAATGCGGCCGTGCGCGTCGAGGGCGCGCTGACCCAGGGCGAGGAATTCGCCAACACGGCGCGGCCCGAGCTGTACTCGAAGAACAAGGTCTGGCGCTCGGTGATCGGCATCGACCGGCCCACCTTCATCCCCTTCATCAACCCCAACCGCACGACGCTGATCTCGGCGCAGCTGTTCTACCAGCACATCTTCGACCACGAACGGCAGCAAGGCCCCTTCGGCACGGTCGGCATGCCGGACTGGAAGGACAACGTCATCGGCACCCTGCTGATCAAGGCCTTCCTCGCGGGCGACCGCGTCAGCCCGCAGCTGATCACGGCCTACGACGTGCGCGCCCGTGCCCTCGTGATGTCGCCCCAGCTCGACTGGCTGGTCAGCAACAAGCTCAAGCTGAGCTTCGGCGGCAACTTCAAGACGCGCAGCGACGACGAGCGCTGGAAGTTCGACGACTGCCGCTCCTGCAACCCCTGGCCGCCATTCACGGCGCCCTTTGGCGACGCGGACCCGATGACCGCCTACTCGCGCGGCCTCGGCGGCCTCGAACCGCTCGGCCGTTTCCGCGCCGGCCCCATCGGCTCGGCCTGGAAGGAGAACGAGCTCTATTTCACCGCCCGCTACCAGTTCTGAATCAGGAGACCCAAATGAAGCGACTGACACTCACCCTCGCCGCCGCGGGCCTGGCGGCCGGCGCGCTGGCCGCCACCGAGGCCGACCTCGAGGCCTCGTTCAACCCCTACAAGCAGGGCTTTCCGAGCTTCCCCGGCCTGACGGTTGGCACCGTCATCAGCAAGGCCAACGTCGAGCAGTTCAAGGACGCGCTCGACGCCGGCATGTACTTGGCGGTCAAGAGCGGCTGGACCGAGATCAAGGTGGGCCCGACGACCCAGTTCCAGCTCAACAAGGCCTATGTCGAGGCCAGCCGCAAGGGCCTCAACAAGACTAAGCTGGGCGCCAAGAACGGCGAGATCAGCGGCTTCGAGGCCGGGCGTCCGTTCCCCGAGGAGCCGCGGCTTGACGACCCGCGCGCCGGCGAGAAGATCGCCTGGAACTTCAAGTACGGCATCAACTGGGGTGACAACGCCGCCATCGATCCCTTCTACTGGAAGTACCGCAACATGACGACCGGTCAGGTCGAGCGGACCATCAAATTCGACTTCCACTTCCTGAACTTCCGCCACCGCGTGCAGGACGCGCCGGTGCCCGAGGTCACGCCCAACCCGTCGGAGCTGTTCCGCGGCATCTATGTGCAGGTGCAGGAGCCGCAGGACCTGAAGAACACCCAGCTGCTGATCCAGCGCTACGACGACGACCTGAAGTTCGACGACGCCTACCTCTACCTGGGCTTCCAGCGCCGCGTGCGCCGGCTGGCCACGGGGCAGGCGACCGATGCCTTCCTCGGCGCCGATCTGATGATCGAGGACTTCGAGGGCTATAACGGCCGCGTGTCCGACATGAAGTGGGCCTACAAGGGCACCAAGAACATCCTGATGCCCTACTACAACCACAACGAGCTGGCGCTGACGGACGAGTTCAAGCAGGCGGACGGCTACAAGTTCGTGGACTTCGGCGGCCAGGGCGGCTGCTTCCCCAACATCACCTGGCAGCTGCGCAAGGTCTTTGTGCTGGAGGCCGAGCCCGTCAACGGAGCGCATCCGATCAGCAAGCGCGTCTTCCACATCGACGCCCAGGTTTACAACATCAACCGCACGCTAATCTACGACCGCAAGGGCGAGCTGTGGAAGAGCTGGACCATCGGCAAGTCGCATCCGGACGCCCACCTGCCGATCAACAAGGGCACCGGCATCGCGATCGACGACTCGTTCTCCATGGTCGACGTGCAGTCGAAGCACTGCACGACCGGGCAGTTCAAGGGTCAGGTCGATGCCAAGCAGAACCCGCCCAAGCTCTTCCAGGTGCAGAACCTGCGCGGCGGCAACTGAGCGGCCATCGGGCAGGTCCGCTATCCGTGGTGCCAGATCACGTGTAGCTGCTTCCGGCCCCAAGCCGCCGCTCGACCGCATGCTGATGGCACTGGGCCAGCTGCTGCGGGGCCATGCCGTCACAGTGCGTGCCTGCCTCCATCACGGCTGCCACCGCGGCCGGGTCGGCCTGTTGCGGGCAGACATGGCTCGCCAGTGCCAGCTGCGAGAACATCAGTGACAGCACCACGAAGAACGCGGTGGTCTGGCGGTGGAGGCGATGGCGAGTCATGTGTGCGAACGTTAGCGTCGCGACTTTCAGAGCCAACCAGGAAAGACCGCCCCGGCCTTGCCGGGAGCCGAACGCCTTCGCTGTCATCGCTGCAGCGCCTGCTCAGGGAGGAAAAGCAGGGCGCTGTCACCTGTTTCCGAAGGCAGACGTTCCGGTGGTGCAGCTGTCGCTGAATTCGCTGAAGCCGATGTCGTATCACGTCGAGCTGGGTGCCAAGCTCGATGCGCTGCGTCGGCGTGGCGTTCTGGTCGTGTCGAGCGGCAACGTCGTCCACAACCTGCGAGTGATCGACTGGCACAACCGTGAGGGTGGTGAAGACTGGGCGCATCGGTTCGATGACGCTGCGGCTGACCTGATGTCGAACCGACCCGAAGACATCGCGTCGCTCACCGAGCATCCTGATGTTTCGATGGCGGTCCCGACGCCCGACCACTTCCTACCGCTGCTGTACACCGCGGGCATTGCCGCTGCGTCACCAGGGAAGGCGAAGCCCATCCTGCGCGGCTACGGCCTGGTGGTGCCGCAGGGCATCGCGTACATCGCCCAGCGCGTGCCACCGCTCATCGAAGATGCCGAGAACGAGCTGCCCGGCAACTTCCGTCTGCTCATCCAACGCCTGCTCGACCACCTCAAGGCGCTGCAGGAGCAAGTCGACGAGATCGAAGTGCAGATCAAGGCATGGCACCGAGCTAGCGAGGCCAGTCAGCGTCTTGAGAAGGTGCCAGGCATCGGGCCCCTGACTGCGAGCGCCCTGGTCGCCAGCATTGGCGACGCAAAGAACTTCGATAGCGGCCGGCAGTTCGCCGCATGGCTGGGCGTGGTCCCGCGACAGCACTCCAGCGGCGGCAAGCCGACGTTGCTGGGGATGAGCAAGCGCGGAGATGCATACCTGCGCACGATGCTGATTCACGGTGCTCGCTCCGTCATCTACAGGGCGACCCAGAAGGCCGATCCGGACAGCTGGCTGGTCAAGATTACAACGCGCCGCAACAAGAACGTTGCCGCGGTCGCGATGGCGAACAAGACCGCGAGGACCGTCTGGGCGCTACTGGCGCACGGGCGAGAGTTCAAGGCTGGCTACGCCGCGGCGTAGCCAGATATCGCCGACATCGACACGAACAGGAGAACCCCACCGCCGATTGCTCAGGCAACCAGCAAGTTGATGGCACGATAGGTCAGACCGTGGTTGGCACAGCCCGCGCCGGACGAGGCACTTCGAGTGCGTGTATGCGATTGGGCGCCGACCAGCAGAACCCATCAGGGACAGCGAGCTCGCCTCGCACTGAAAGTCCGAATGTACGGGTGCAATCTTTTCTTCGTGCAGCAGTGAACTGGAAGCTTGGCAAACCGGGGGCGTCCATGTACGTCCGGCCAACTCACCTTGAACCGTTGGGCTGAGGCAGCCAGGATGGTGTCCACCAAACCAGTGAACTGACCCCCAGAAGTTGGACAGCCAGTGTGCGTGCCTAGTCGATGATGTGCAATCGGGTTGAGCAACACATCGGGGGACGGCTTTGCAGCGTGAGGAGCCGGTCGGGGCCAACGGGGGCATTCGCGCTATCCGGCAGTAAGCCGACGCTCGACTCGGCCACCAGCTGGGGCATGAGCGGCAGCTATGCGACGTGCAGGTGACCTCGGACGGCGAATCTTTGGGCGCGTCGCGCCGATGACTCCTTCTGTGCAGGGCGAACTGGCGGTACCGACCCGTTGCAGTAGTTCCGAGGTGCGGGGTTGGCCGTCCGAAAGCAGTCATTCGCCCCGACGCCTCAACGTGCGACGCGGACGGCCACAGACTGGCGGCGAAGTTGGCTGTTGCGGATCAGCCCGACGTTGGCGCACCGCGTTGGCATCCGCACAGCAAACAGTTCGCGAGCACTGCAGATGAGCACGAGTGCAACGCCACGGACTACGACCCCCGGGGCGCAGTACTGCCAACCGCTGCTGCGCAAGTAACCAACATAAACTCGCTGCCGTGAGCCTCCCGCCAATTCTCGCCAAGAGCTTTCGTTCGTTCGCCGACCTCGCGGCTGCATACGACGAAGGTGCTGACTACCTCATCACCCGCGTGCCGAGACCTGGCTCCTCCATTGGCATCGTCGCGCCGCACGGCGGCAGCATCGAAGAGCAAACCTCGGAGATTGCAGCCGCCATCGCCGGCGCAGAGTTTTCCTTGTACGTGCTGGAAGGCATCCGCTCAACGCAGAACTATGCGGCGCTGCACCTGACGAGCCACTATTTTGACGAGCCTAGCTGCCTTGAACTGCTGGTGACCTGCGACGATGTCGTCGCAATCCACGGATGCAAGGTCGACGGTGAAGTCGTTCTCGTGGGCGGACTCGACAACGAACTCGCAGCCGAACTCGGCGCGGCGATGATCAAGGCGGGCCTCGTGTGCTACCTCGACGGCCATGAGTTTCCCGGAACCCACCCAAACAACGTCTGCAATCGCGGCCGCCGCGGCGTCGGGGTCCAGTTGGAGCTCAGCGCCGCGTTTCGTAAGTCGTCACCCCACAAGCGAAAGCTCGTAGCCGCGGCAAGGGAAGTGCTACTGCGACGTGCGGCACGTCGGACGGGACCCGGGGCCGCCAAGCTGTCGGTCTGACCTTCTTGCGCTGGTAGCTAGTACCTAGCCCATGGCGTCCAGTTTCAACGACCTGCCAGACCCCTTTTCAAGCCATGGAGAGCTGGCGGGCGACGCCGCGCGGCAGGCGGTTGCCTCTATCCGAGGCATCGTGTATCAGATCTGGTGGTCGATTGATGCTTGGTTGCGGCTGACTTCACCTGACGAAGTCATCTTCCTGGAAGGTGCCGAGGACCTTGACCGAATAGCTTCGGGCGGCGCCATCGCCGGACAGGTCAAGCATGAGGCCGAAAGCCTCTCGCTCAACAACCAACGTTCCCACGAGGCCCTCGAAAACTTCTGGAGGCTCAGCCTGCGGGAGTCGACTCGGCGCGTCGATTACCACTACATCACGACCGCGTCTGCCGCACTCGAGCGAGATGCGCAGTTCGGAGGAGTCGCTGGCCTTGAAGCCTGGCGCATTGCCCAAACCGATGCTGAAATGGCGGCGCAGATTCAGGCCTACCTGACGCTGAAGCTCGCTCTTACCAGTGGCCTGCGGGCGTTCCTCGCCTCGGCCACATCCGAACAGGTTCAGGAACGACTCATCCGCCGAGTTCATTGGTACCTGAACCAGCCCGGCCTCGATGCGGTGAAGCAAAGCGTCGACGACAGGTTGGTGGTCCGGCTCAACCAAGCCAATGTCTCTCTATCGTACGTGGCCGCAGTCAGGGACCGACTTCATGCCTTCGCATGCGACGTGCTCGTGCGGCCAGAGTCTGCCAGCCGCCGTTTGGGCCTTGCCGACCTCCTGCGGGAGATTGACGCGGCGACGACGGAGCATGTCCCGATTCCCGCCCTGCAGTACCAGCAGTTCCAGCGAGCACTTCAAGCCGGCGTCTTTGACCCCGGGGATGCGCTCCTAAGGGTCATGCGACTGCCCCTGCCGCCAGCGCCAGCTCCCCTCCTGAACCGAACATCTCTCATCGAGCACGTTCGTCTGCGAATGGCGGAACGAAAGGCTGTGTTGCTTACCGGCACCATCTACAAGGGCAAGACGACCATCGCCCAACTTGTGGCGAATGCACTTTGTCCGGATGCTTGGTGGTTCCCGGTGGCCTCTCGCAGTGGAGTTGATACTGACAACCTGCTGAGAGCGATAGCAGCCGGCATCGCTGATGAATCTGCTCCTTCGCTTGTCGTAGTCGACAACATTGACCTGTCTCCGAGTGCGCATGCGGCATACGGACAGGCATTGGCGCTGCTGGTCAGCCGTGCCACTCGCGCGGGCCGTGGCTTGCTTCTGACGGCGCGCGGTGAGTCTGGCGAAACCGCGCAGCTCTCGGATTTCGCGGGCATCGAAGCCATTGATGTGCCTGAGCTGTCGGTAGAAGAGGTTCAACAGCATTGTCTGAGCAACGGCTGTCCGGAGGATATGTCACAGGCGTGGGCCGCCTTCATTCGCAGCGCGACGGGGGGCCACCCAAAGCTAGTTCAGGTGCGGATTGCCGAACTCGGGACGAAGGGCTGGCCAGCGCCCACGCCGGCTGATATCACGTTGACCTCGCCAGCTATCGCTACCGCCAAGCAGGTGGCACGCCGGATGCTTAGCGAGACCGTCTCCCCCAAGACAGCAGCGTTTGTGTACACCGCCGCGGAGGCGACCTTCCCGCTGACGCGCCCGATGTTGCTGGGCCTGACTCGAGCTGTCGGAGACATCGACAACGGTGGCGACGTCATTGACTCACTGCAAGGAAAGTGGCTAGAGCAGGCTCTCGTCGGACGCCTCAGTGTGACTCCGATGTTGAAAGGGTCTGCTGCAGAGGTCTGGCCATTGGAACGCAGGCAGCTTGCCCACAGCCACATCTACGACGCAATCGCAGGCGTCAAGAGTCTCGATGTCGCCGATGCGGCGGCGCTCCTGTTCCACGCCTACATCGCGCATGATGCGTCCCGCCTCGCGCACTGCGCTCGCATTCTGGAGACCATCGGCGAGGAAACGATCTCGGCCGCTGTCTTTCAGCAACTGGTTTGGCTGCCGTACGTCTCGTTGTCCGAGGGCCAGCGCTTCTTCGAACCCCAGCCCTTTGTCAGCGCCATGTTGCGCCAACTTCAGTTCTCTGTGGCGAACCAGATTGACTCCGAGTCGCTCCCGACCATCCTGGCCCGTTGGACCGATGAGGTTGGTCAGATTCCGGAGCAGGAACCGCGTGCAGCCCTAGAGGTCATGCGCTGCTCCAAGTTGCTCATCAACAGGAATCCGCGAGTTCCCTTGAGGTCGAAGTTGGCCGCGATTGGCACCCTCAGCAAACTGAAAGGCGAGGCTGCCGATGTGGCTGAGGACTATGGCCGTCGGTTCATAGCCCAGTCGTACGGTGCGCTCGACGGCATCCCCGCAAGCGCGACGAGCGCCCAGTTCTACCTCTCGCTTCAAGCGCCTTCTGTGCGCAGCCTGAAAGACCTGGCGGAAGTCCTCGACTGGCTTGAACTTGATTCCGATGCCGAGGAGAGGCAAGCCTTTGAGGCCGTGCTTCATTGGCCCCTGGTGAACTCTTGTGGAGCCTTCGTGCACGGTGCATGGTCCTCGCGCCATTCCAGCGAGACCGAATGGGCGCCAACGATCGCGCTGCTGTCCCGAGCTGATGCGATTGCACGTCGCTTCGGCCTCGTCCAATTCGGCAGTGAGGTCGCGAAGGCGACGTCAATCGTCCAGGGTGAGCACCTTCACGACCATGCGGCGGCAATGCAGACCCTGGCCGACGCGGCGTCGACGTTCGGAGAGACCCCCACCATCCGCGAACAGCGAGTCAACGCACTCTTCCAAGTCAACGATGACGTCGGCGCCCTTGCAGTCTGGGACTCGCTGATTTCTGAGCCCGAAGCGGCGAAGGCCATAGACGCGTTCGCGTTCCGACGAGCGGGCATCTGTGCCTGGCGCAGGGTTCGTTGGCGCGCTCGCTGCCTTCGAGCGAGCTTTCAACACCATCGCATCGCTTCCCGACCGCCAGCAGGCCATGCAAGGTGATGGCGGCGACACGCCGCCGACCGAGTCAAAGCTGAACATCGAGGGCTGGTTTGCGGTGTTTGCCGCAGGTGCCATTTGCTGCGATGACCCAGTGCAGGCCGTCACCGCGTGGCACGACGAGGCATTGCGCACCTGGGGCGCCGGTAGTCCGGTCGTCACGGCACTTGCCGACATTTCCCGCGGGCTGGCGCTGTCGAATCAAGCTGCCCGCGACGTTGCCAGCCGTCGAGTAGAGCGGTCAATAGGCGAAACATTCGGGGCCGCGCTTGCACTCATGCGTGGACCAGCCCTCGGCCCCGAAGAGACGTTTCGCATCCAGGTTCTCCTGGCGTCGGCTACGGTCTGCTTCTCCGAGGGCTTGGTGCTTCAGATGACGTTCGGCCGACCCGTGGCGCGTCGACTCTCGGCTGCGTGGAAGCGGTTGGCCTCCAGCCCCTTCCTGTTCAGGTCTCCACGGAGTCTTCCCGCACTACTCGAGACGGTTGCTGCAGTTGAGCAGGGCAAGAGTTCCATCCGCGCGCTCCTAACCGCTGCAGCTCAGCCCATCGGAACGGTTGACCGCCTCGCAGATCGCCTCTGCATCTGCAGCATCGTTCTTGTTGCTCTTGACGTACGGCTTGACGAACTGTGGCGCCATCAGCCGGACCGTGTGGCCCAGCGCCTGCAGCTTGCGAGCCCAGTGGTGAGCGCTGGCACAGGCCTCAATGCCGACGAGGCAGGGCGGCAGGTTCGCGAAGAAGGGAGCAACCTGGTCGCGCTTCAGCTGCTTGCGCAGCACTGCTTTCCCGCGCTCGTTGACCCCGTGAACCTGGAAAACGTTCTTGGCCAGATCGAGGCCGATCGTCGTAATCTGCATGGCGGACGCTCCTTCCGATCGAGTGGTTGCTGACACATCCACTGTGGCACTTCGATGCCGTCTACGGGTGGGGGCGTCCATCCCATTGCTTACAAGGCAAGCTCATCTGCGACGACTTCGCCGGCTGCAAGGCTTGCTTCGAACTGGGCGTGACCGAGGTCGGCAGCAGCAGCATTTGAAGGGTATGGGCTGCAGCAAGTTCCAAGGCTACTTGCACGGGCGACCCGAACCCGTAGAGCGCTTTCTCGCCGAGCTCTCTGAGAGCCATATGTCCTGCGGGTCGACATGAGTCTGTCGCTGCTCGCCGCTGCTGTCGTTCGAGCCCCTGCGTGGCCCATCCCACTGTCAAGTGACCGGTTCCGGCGGTGAAGCCGCCCGTCAGGGCCTGCGGCGCCCGATGAGCGGTTTGGATAGATGCTGCCGCTCAGGTGTCGGTATGCAAACGACGCAGATCAGCCTGAAGCTGTCGATGCCATTCAAACCTTGAAAAGGCCCATACGGCGCTTGCCGACCGCGGCGGCAAGCGCAGGATCGAAGACGCCTCGCCCTTGACAGTAGTCTTCCTCCATCAGCCGATCGAAGTCCGGGCTGCCGAACTCGCGCCCGACGGCCGGCATGCTGTCCCACTGCCTGTCTTCCAGCCTGCCGTCCCCGCCTCGCCCACGCATCAGGCTGTAGACCCTGCGTCGTTGTTTGCGCTGTGACGTCATTCGAAATCCGATGCTTTGATGGGTGGCGCAGCCGTCGAGCGCGGCAGCGGGCAGGTGTTGAGAAAGCGCGCAGCCTAGCCCTCGCCGAGCCGGATCGTGCGTCCCTGCGTCAGTGGGTTTGCAGCGCGCCGTATGGCACTTCGGCGAGACGCCGACCGGTCAACTACGTTACTTGGACAGCATCCTTGTCGCAAGCGGCAGCCGGTTCAAGATAACTTTGCCGGACGCATGCCTGTGGCTGGTGCCGACAGCGCGGCACGATTGCTGGCACGCAAGATCGCTCGGCCAGTGGCCGACGCGCTGCACCAATGGCTGCGCCAGCAGCGGCAGCGCGTGCCCAACGGCTCCGCCACCCGCCAGGGCCATCGACTACAGCCTAAAGCGCTGGGCGGCGCTGACCCGATACCTCGACGACGGCGAGCTGCCCATCGACACCAATTGGGCGGAGAACCGCATCCGTCCCATCGCGCTGGGGCGGCAAAACTTGCTGTTCGCCGGCAGTCTGCGCGCGGGCAAGCTGGCTGCGGCCGTGATGAGCCTGATCCACTCGGCCAAGTTCAATGGGCTTGACCTGTATGCCTACCTGCGCGACGTGCTGGAGCGACTGCCGACGCAGCCGGCCAGCCGGATCGCGGAACTGCTGCCGCATCGCTGGGCGCCGACCGCGTGATACCGACTCGCGAGGACCGATTCCCATCCCCTGCCGGTGGTGATGGGAATCTGCACTGCCTCGCGGCTGCAGCCGTCAAGGTGAGTTCGGCGAACGCATACGGTGGGAATTGCAAACGCTACGTATTACGTATCACACGTAGACCTTCAGGACAGCTTGAAGTAGGCCGGCATATGAAAGTTGTGTATTCACGCGTGCGCCGACGCGTCAGAAGCGATGCCGGTATCCCTCCGCCGTTGGTCTCGAATCCTATGGGTGTTTGATGCTTTTAAGTCACCATTGTTTGGGTCACAATTCAAATGGAGGTGAGAAAATTGTTTGTCACTCAAGGGATTGGTCGTCACGAGCTGCAATTTGAGCCCGATCGGACGCTTTGGAACACGATTGAGATCGTCCAAGGCACGCACGTGCACCTGGCGCGAACTGTCTATGGAGGTAGTCGAACTACTAGACTGATCTTGCTCTGCAGTTCAGAAGCGCTGTTCAGGGCGGTTGCTGGTCAGGTCTTTGGTGAAGTGGAGGAGCTTTGGAGCCTTGGGCGCCTTTGTAGCGGTGACCAGGGACAGTTGTGCGCCAAGCGAATAGCGAGTGTGCGCCAAGACAGCTGGGATATCTTGGGCGGAGTGAGCGGGCTGGAAGTCTTCTTAGAAAGCGGAGAGCGGTACAGCGTAAACCCTGTTCAGTTTGCGACGGTGCAACAAGCGCCCACCACAATTTGGCAAGCACCCTGGTCAATATAGCGGTTATTGCCATGGCGCAACTTATGCGAACCGACGAACAAGCCTTGGCGCGTTTCAATCAGCTTCCGGATTGCGCGCGAGTTCGACTTCCGGTGGTTCGATTGGTGTTCGGAATATCGGCCGCGACCGCATGGCGCTGGAGCAGAACCGGCCGACTTCCAGCCCCTGCGAAAATAAGCGGCGTCACATTCTGGAATGTCGGCGAACTGCGGCAGGTGCTATCAAAATTAGATAGGGGTGGTAAAGCTGAAGAGGTCTGAAGACGACCAAGCGTGCCAAGGCAACGCCCACTGGTAAGAGCGGTACATCAGTCAGGCGGCTTCCTGTTAGTCAGCCTCTGAATAAGAATGCGCGCGGGATCATTCTTTTCGAGTTCGAGTCGCGCCTGTGCAAGCCATGCCTCAACTTTCAATCGATCCAAGTCATCGAGGTGTGCGCTGCATTCTCCGATTCTCAAGATGGCGTCGACTTTTCGCTGCTGGGCCGAAATCGCCTCGAAATCTATTTGGTCCAGAATTGACACGGAACCTCCGCTGTTCGGATCGCCCAACGTCTGCGACGCGCCGTTCGGGGGGCGTATCTGGAATTTCTGTTGTGTACTGGCTGATTCTTCGCTCTTGTTTGCAGACTCGGCTCGGTCGCAAGTTGTCATCGCTGCCCGCGCGTCTCGAAGCATCGCCTCTAGCTCGTCTTGACCTGCAACCGAAATTTTTACGGGGGCTACGTTCGGCCACATAGTCGGCATCTGTGGGCGAGGAACCACCAGACCGGCCTGCACCTTGGCCCAGTGGCCGCGAGCCGGTGTCGGAATGCCACGCTTGCGGAGCCATTTCTTGACCGCTACATCGCTGACGCCTGCCACGGCTGCTAGCCGAGTCAGCGGCGTGTGCCAAACGAGGGCGAAAAGATCCGGACAGGTCAGCTGCATTCGTTACCCCTCTCCGGAGAGGTTGCTGGCAAGCCACTGCTTTACTTCCTGAAGCGACCAGACCCGTATCCGATCACTTAGCAGCACGCCCGACGGAAACCGTCCAGTCGCAAGCCAGCGATTGAATGTCGCCTTGCTCACGGGAAGCACATACTTCAACAGATAGCTTTTGCGAACAAGCCGCAAGTCTTCGTCGACAGTCTGTGGATCCATACCTGAGATGATGCTTCGTCATTCAGCTTGCATCAACGAGCTAATGCACCCTAGATTTCCGCGAAACCTCCAGGCCATTAATCGAAGCGCCGGTGCGTCACCGTTCTCTCCTGCAGCGCAATCCTCGAACGATCCCAAAAATTGTGACTCAAACGCGGCTGACTTAAAAGCGACTCGACGGAAGACTGCGGCGCATGAGTTCAGCGCCGGTCAGCGAGCCAAAGAAGAAGCTCAGTGCTCGTGGCCTACTTGCAGCCAACCTCTTGGTGCTTCGTCGGCGGCGTGAGCTTTCGCAAGAAGCCCTTGCTTTCGAGGCCGGACTGCATCGAACTTTCGTTGCCCATGTAGAGCGCCAAGCCCGGAACATTTCCCTAGACAACATCGAGCGCCTTGCAAGCGCATTGGGTGTCGAGCCATTTGAGCTGCTTAAGCCCTGATTCGATTGCTTATCCCCTCCACGCTGAGCCACCGGGTCGCTGTGAGGGTTCCGATTCAGAGCTTACGACGACAGAGTTGTCGCAGTGCCCTTGCGTCCTCAAGTGCATTGTGTGGTGTTCTGGACAGTGCAGATATTGACGGCAGGTCGTGCCGAAGCTCCAAAGTCAGGGGCGGTGTCAATATGTATTCGCCGGATCCTACGACAAGAGCTCGGCAAAAGTGTTCTAAGTCTGTTGGATAATCCGCAGTGACGTGCACGGAACGGAATCGTCGTAACCAACGCCCCAAGCTCATGGACATGCGTCGTGAAGACACCGTGATGTCTTTACTACAAGGTCGTTTTCGAAGTACTGGTATGACGTTTGCTTGAACCCATTCCGTAGGTCGAATGCAGGGAAGAACACGGTACCACTCTGACTCATCATCCGCGACCAGTGCAATCGAGATGAGTTCTCCGCCAAAGCCGTTGGTTTCCGTGTCGATGTATAAGTTCATTGCATAATTGCATCTTGTCGGCGCCCTCAGCGGGCAGGGGGCTTGAGCGAGGTGAGATATGCCCCCCACTGCTCAAGAGCTTGTCGCATCTCCTTTTCGTACGGATACGAGTTGTAGTGTCTCTTAACAATCCCGCCGAGGCCGTGGCTTAGGATTTGATTTGATACTTCTTCCGGTATTTGAAGCGAAGTCATTAGAGTCTGTGTCGTGCGGCGGAGGTCAGAATATGAAAAGCGAGGGACTTTGTGCAACTTAAGGAGATTTTTGCTGATAACGCTTACTCGCGCGGCTACAGCATCATTGGTAAGTCTTTCCTTCGGACGGATTGGGCCAGGAAAAAGGAAAGACGAACCTAAGTCAGTTGCATATTGCAGCAGCCACTTTACGTCGTCACGGGCGTAATTTGAGATGGGTATGCGGTGTACTCGCGGCTCCGGTCGGCGACCTTTGCCATCTAGTAGAGTGATGGTCCATGCCTCGGTATCCACATTGGCGGTGGTCACCCTGGCAAGTTGCTCGCATCGCTGCCCACCCAGAAAAAGTGTCATTCGGATGAAGCGGTCGGAGACGCGCTGCGCAACCGAGTCGTTGACTTCCGTGTCAAGCGTTTGCCATAGGTACGCTAGCTCAACCGAATTCAAAGTTCGCTGTCGGGGCTTTGTCAGCTTTGCTAGTGAAGCGGTTTGATTGACCGGATTGGTGGAAATTTGGAACTTTGAGAAATCGCCACTCACCGAAGCGTCGGTGTCACACTTTTGCGCAAGAGAATAAGCCGTACCGATAATCGACCGCAATTGCCGTGTTGTAGTACCTATGCCCTTATCTATCATCGCGCGGAGATGCGACGCGATTGCCTTTCCAGTCACCTGCGCTGCAGGCGTTCGCCCAAGGGCAGTCCCGTTCAAGTAGCGTCGAAAACGATACTCCACCTCGGTGGCTGACGCTTTGCCCTCTCTTCGAAGATGATCGACATAGGCTGCGCAGAGTTCTTCGAGTGTCCCGCCACCGAGCGACGGTTCAACCTGCGGAACATCCCCCTGTTTGGGTACGGGCGCCGCCGCACTTTTCTTGGGATGGCTCCCCAAACGAGATAGTGAGGACTCCGCTGGCGTCGGCGCCGTTTGGACGGGCATCGGGTTTTTTCGCAATTGGGGCAGCAGATCTTGGGCTGCTTCACGCGCCTGCTTGAGCGTCAAGTGGTTGGGCTTTGAGTCCTTTGAGTACGGGCCCAGCGGCACGCTCCTGCGTTGACCTCCGGAACAGATCCTGAAGTAGAAATGCTTCGCTCCGTTCGGGCTGACGCGAAGCATCAATCGGCCGAATCCCCTTCTTCCGTCCGAGTCAGCAAGCCAGGTGTCCTTACCCGCAGCTTTCGCAGCCGCTATCCGGGCGGTTGAGAGCGGTTCGAACTTCGACATGATCTGCCCTCCGTTGCCACAGCACACCGACAACCGTTGCCGAAGCGCAGCCGAATGTAGGGCAGAAAAGTTTGCCTTGCGATCGTAACCTGTTGATTTATAAGGAATTTTGTGATTCGATCTGATGCGGTTTGACTCTCTATGAGACGGACTGATCCATCATTCCAAAGGTCTCCAAATCCCGCGCGCTCGTCTCATAATCCTTTGGTCATTGGTTCAAGTCCAATACGGCCTACCAAAAGTTATGTTTGGGAATCAAGGGCTTGCGTAAGCAGGCCCTTGGCGATTTCGGGTTTTGTACGTGCCTTGGGACACGTTGGGGCACTGGAACCGTGAGCGGGTCATCCACGGGCAGTTCAGTTGGACCCGCGCTGTCTAGATGAACGGCGTTTGGCGAAGCAGTCGTGGATTCACTCCACGCCGGATATTCGGCGTTGCGTTAGACGACGGACGTAGAGTGCGCGCGGTTCTCGTGCGCCAACTTAATCGTGATTCGCAACCCTCAAGCAATCTGCATTCGATGCGGGCACTTCAAGGCCCGCGCCTTGACGAGGTGCGCCAACTGCCAGTTCTTGCCAGCGACCCCTGAGGACTCCGCACGTTCATTAATCCTGTCAAGGCCGTTCGACGCAGAGGAACAGGTCATCGGATTGACACCACCTGACCTTCGAGCCGCCGCGAAGCAACTACGCGAAGGCCAGGGCTATGAGTTCGATCCAGCCATGCTCGCGAGAGTGATGGCGCGCCATGCGGCCGCCAAAGCCATCACCGGGCGGAGGCTGTTTGTTGATGCAGTGCGTTGGCTTGGCCCGCCACTCGCACTGCTTGCGCTCCTGCTTTGGTTTGTCACGCGTAGGTGACTCGGGCTCGTGTTGCCGGCCGAGAATGCCGGCAAGTCAACCTACGGAGCCTTCAATGCAAGACGTCCGAAAGATCGACATGGCAGTGCAGCAATTGCAGGATGCGCTAGAGGCGTACTTCAAGCAGCGCTATCACTCCGCTTTGGTCCTGGCGGCTGCGTCGGAGCAACTCTTCGCCGGATATATGAACCTCCACAAGATGGAACCCGCGTACTCAAGCATCCGGAGGGCTGTAGTCAAGATCGCCAATGACCTGAAGAGCCGTTCCGGGGCAGCATTCGAGCCAACCACGGAGAAAGACATTGGCGGTCTTCTCAACCGTGCTTACAACCATTCGCATCATGCGGGCAAGACGGATTTAGAGGTTCGCATGAACCCGAAGTTCGAAGCCCAGGAAGCAATCGATCGGGCTATATCGAACTTCGACAGCTTGCTATTGACGTACGACCTGCCCGAAGTCGCCGGTGCGCAGCGATTTATTGAAGAGTCGCTTGCCGAGAGCAGGTTTGATGCCGATGTTGAAGAACTTCTTGGCCCTGTCGTGTGCTCGCTCGAGGCCTAGCCGCTCATCGCAGCATGCATCCATTCCTTGCCACGGCGAAGCGAGAAGAACTGCCCGCTTCGCGTTGCTGGTGCTGCGGCGCGGAATAAGCAATCGACCCCAGGAGCCCTATGTCACCCCGCACCCCTGAAGCAAGTGCACCCGCCCTGGAACCCCTGGCCGGCTTTCAGGAATTCCCCGCGGCCGAGATGCTGGCCCGCGCGCAGGCCCACTATGCGCAGCAAAGGCGGCGCCGCACGGTGCGCGACTTCGACAGCCGGCCGGTGCCGCGCGAGGTCATCGAGCAGTGCCTGCTGGCGGCCGGCACGGCGCCGTCCGGTGCGAACCAGCAGCCCTGGCACTTCGCGGTGATCACCCGGCCGGAGCTCAAGCAGCAGATCCGCGTGGCGGCCGAGGAGGAGGAGAGGGCGTTCTACAGCGGCCGGGCGCCGCAGGAGTGGCTGCAGGCGCTGTCGCCGCTGGGGACGGATGCCAACAAGCCGTTTCTGGAAGAGGCGCCGGTGCTGATCGCCATCTTTGCGCAGAAGTACGGGGTGGGCGCGAATGGCGAGCGCTTCAGCCACTACTACGTGCCGGAGTCGGTGGGCATTGCGTCCGGCTTTCTGATCAGCGCGCTGCACCACGCGGGCCTCGCCACCTTGACGCACACGCCCAGTCCGATGGGCTTCCTGACCCGGCTGTGCGGCCGGCCCGACAACGAGAGGCCGGTGATCCTGCTGGTGGTGGGCTACCCCAAGGCGGGCTGCCAGGTGCCGGTGCATGGCGGCATCAAGAAGCCGCTGGCGCAGATCAGCAGCTGGCTTTAGGGTGATGCCGGGCAGGCCCCGGCAAGCCGACGCGGATCAGACGTTGAAGAGGAAGTGCAGCACGTCGCCATCCTTGACGACGTAGTCCTTGCCTTCGGCGCGCATCTTGCCGGCGTCCTTGGCGCCTTGCTCGCCGCGGTACTGGATGAAGTCGTCGTAGGCGATGGTCTGGGCGCGGATGTAGCCGCGCTCGAAGTCGGTGTGGATGACGCCGGCGGCCTGGGGGCCGGTGTCGCCGATGTGGATGGTCCAGGCGCGCACTTCCTTCACGCCGGCCGTGAAATAGGTCTGCAGGCCCAGCAGCTTGAAGGCCGCGCGGATCAGGCGGTTCAGGCCCGGCTCGTCCTGGCCCATCTCAGCGAGGAAGAGGGCACGGTCCTCATCGGCCATTTCGGCCAGCTCGGCCTCGGTCTTGGCGCAGATGGCCACCACGGGGCCGTTCTGGGCGGCCGCGTAGTCCTTCAGGCGGTCGAGGAAGGGGTTGTTCTCGAAGCCGTCCTCGGCCACGTTGCCGACGAACATGGCCGGCTTGGCGGTGATCAGGCACAGCGGCTTCAGGATGGCCAGCTCTTCCTTGCTGAAGTCGATGCTGCGCACCGGCTTGGCCTGGTCCAGCGCGGCCTGGCATTTCTCCAGCACCTTCACCAGCGCGATCGCCTCCTTGTCACCGGCCCGCGCCACCTTGTTGTAGCGGTGCAGGCTTTTCTCGACGGTGCCGAGGTCGGCCAGGCAGAGCTCGGTCTGGATGACCTCGATGTCGGAGATCGGGTCGACCTTGCCGTTCACGTGGATGACGTTCGGGTCCTCGAAGCAGCGCACCACGTTGACGATGGCGTCGGTCTCGCGGATGTGCGACAGGAACTGGTTGCCCAGGCCCTCGCCCTTGCTGGCACCGGCCACCAGGCCGGCGATGTCGACGAACTCCACCACGGCCGGCAGCACCCGCTCGGGCTTGACGATCTCGGCCAGGGCCGCCAGCCGCGGGTCGGGCAGCTCGACGATGCCGACATTGGGCTCGATCGTGCAGAACGGGTAGTTCTCGGCGGCGATGCCGGCTTTGGTCAGGGCGTTGAAGAGCGTGGACTTGCCGACATTGGGCAGGCCCACGATGCCGCATTTGAGGCTCATGGCGGGGCTTTCCGTTGGGGAATGGGCGCCAGGCCGCGCCCGGCGCCAGAGGCCGGCATTTTAGTCGGCCGGTGCCGGCCCGGGCGCCGGCCTGCCCTGGCGCGCCGCAGGGGTCAACCCCCCTGCCTACAATCGGTCCATGCAAAGCGTGGATGTGTTGGTGCGCGGTCGAGGTGCGGTGGGCAGCAGCCTGGCGCTCAGCCTCGCCGCCCAGGGGCTGGGCGTCGGCATGACCGGCAGCGCCGAGCCGGCCCGGGCCGACGATGTGCGCACCTATGCGTTGAACGCGGCCTCGGTGGCCTTGCTGACCGAGCTGAAGATCTGGGCCAGCCTGCCGGCCGATGCGGTCTGCCCGGTGTACGACATGGTGGTCTGCGGCGACGCCGGGGCCCAACAGCCGGCGGGCCGCCTCAGCTTCTCGGCCTGGCAGCAGGGCGTGCGCGAGCTGGCCGTCATCGTCGACGCGGCGGCGCTGGATGCGCAGCTGGCCACGGCGCTGCGCTTTTCGCCGCATGTCCACACGGTGGCCGACGACACGCCGGCCGCGCTCACCGCGCTCTGCGAGGGCCGTGAGTCGGCGGCGCGCGCGGCCTTGGGCGTCGAGTTCAAGCCCCGTGCCTACGGGCATCGCGCGCTGGCCGCAAGGCTGGTGGCGGACTGCGCCCACCAGGGCATTGCGCGGCAATGGTTCCATCGCGGCGGCGAGGTGCTGGCCCTGCTGCCCTTCGAGAAGCCGGCGCCTGGCATGTCCTACGGCCTGGTGTGGTCCTGCGCCGAGGCGCGGGCCGCGGAGCTGTCGGCCCTGCCGGAGGCCGAGTTCGAACGCGAACTGAATGCCGCCACCGGCGGTGCGGCCGGTGCGCTGCGGCTCGGCAGCGGGCGGTCGAGCTGGCCGCTGGCGCTGGCGCGGGCCGACGCGGTCAGCGGCCCGGGCTGGGTGCTGCTCGGCGACGCCGCCCACATCGTCCATCCGCTCGCCGGGCAGGGGCTCAACCTGGGCCTGGGCGATGTGGCCGCGCTGACGCGGGTGCTGGCCGGGCGTGAAGCCTGGCGCTCGCTTGGCGACGAGCGCCTGCTGAGGCGCTACGCCCGCGAACGCCTGGCGCCGACGCTGGCCATGGGCGAGCTGACCGACGCCCTGCAGCGCCTGTTTGCCCACCCGTCCAGCGCCGCCCAGGGCCTGCGCAACCGCGGCCTGGATGCCCTGAACCAACTCCCTCCCGTGAAGCGCTGGCTGACCCAGCGTGCGCTCGGGCTTTAAACCCCAACCGGTTCTCATCGTGTCGCCCTTTGCCCTCCGCTCTCTGACGACCGGCCTGCTGGCCGCCGCCTGCCTGCCCGCCCTTGCCAACGAGGCCGTCATCCGCAAGGCCTTTGCCGAGCGCATGCCCAATGCGCCCAAGATCGACGAGGTGCGCCCCGCGCCGATGCCGGGGCTGTGGGAGGTTCGCATCGGCAACGAGCTGCGCTACACCGACGCCACCGGCACCTACCTGATCGAGGGCGAGCTGATCGACATCAAGGCCAGGAAGAACCTGACCGAGGAGCGCATGACCCAGATCAACCGCGTGGACTTCGCGGCCCTGCCGTTCAAGGACGCGCTGGTCTGGAAGAGCGGCACCGGCAAGCGCCGCATCGCCGTGTTTGCCGACCCGAACTGCGGCTACTGCAAGCGCTTCGAGAAGTCGCTGCAGGAGATGAAGGACGTGACCGTCTACACCTTCCTGATCCCCATCCTCGGCGGCGATTCGCCCGAGAAGACGCGCGCGATCTGGTGCGCCAAGGACAACACCAGCACCTGGCTGGCCTGGATGCTCAAGGGCGAAGCACCGCCCAAGCCCGCCGCGGGCTGCGACGAGGGCGCCATCGAGCGCAACCTGGCGCTGTCGCGCAAGATCCATGTGAATGGCACGCCGGCCATCCTGCTCGAAGACGGCAACCGCATCCCCGGCGCGATCGGCCCGGCGGAGCTGGAGAAGCGCCTGCAGGCCCTGGCCGTGCCGGCCAGCAAGTCCTGAGGCCGATGGTTGCCGAACATCGCGAGCTCGCGCACCGGCTCGGCTATGCGGGCCTGATCCCCTTCGTGCTCGGCTGCGCGCTGATCTGGCTGTTTGCCGACAGCGAGCATGCCACCCAGCATTACTGGGTCACGCTGGCCTTGTCGACCTATGCCGGCTTGATCGTCTCCTTCCTCGGCGGCATCCACTGGGGCTTGTTCATGGCCCGTGGCCAGCCCGCGCGCGGTGCCTTGATCTGGGGCATCGCCGCTTCGCTGTTGGGCTGGCTCGGCGCGCTGCTGGCGCCCTATGGCGGCCTCGCGCTGCACGGCGCGGTGCTCGTCGTCTGCTATCTGATGGACCGGCGCTTCTACCCGCTGCTCGGCGCCGCCGACTGGCTGACGCTGCGTTTCCGGCTCACGGCCGTGGCCTCGCTGAGCTGCTTCCTGGCCGCCGCGGGCAGCTGATGGTCGGCCCGAGCTACCGCATCGAACTGGCCGACCTCGCGGCCCACCGCTACCGCGTCACGCTCACGCTGGACAGCCCCGCGGCGGTGCAGGACTTCAGCCTGCCGGTCTGGATTCCCGGCAGCTATCTGGTGCGGGAGTTCGCCAAGCAGCTCAGCCGGCTTGGCGCCCGCCAGGGCGGCGCCGAGCGGGCCGTCGAGCAGCTCGACAAGGCCAGCTGGCGCGTGCGCTGCGAGGGTTCCGCCGCGCTGACGCTCAGCTACGAGGTCTATGCCTTCGATGCGTCGGTGCGCACGGCCTGGCTCGACGCCCAGCGCGCCTTTTTCAACCCCAGCAGCCTGTGCCTGCGCGCCCATGGCCACGAGGACGAGGCGCATCGCATCGAACTCACCGGCCTGCCCGAAGGCTGGCGGGTCGCGACCGAGATGCCGGTCGCCGCAGGCAGCTTCGAGGCGGCCGATTACGACGAGCTGCTGGACCATCCCTTCGAGATCGGCACCCCCTGGCAGGGCGAGTTCATCGCCGGCGGCGTGCCGCACCGCATCGTGGTGGCCGGCGCCTGGCCCAGCTTCGACGGCGAGCGGCTGCTCGCCGATGTGCGGGCGATCTGCGAGGCCCAGATCGGTTTCTGGGGCGGGGCGCCGTTCGAGCGCTACAGCTTCCTGCTGTGGGCCGTGGACGAGGGCCATGGCGGCCTGGAGCACCGCGCCAGCACGGCCCTGATCTGTGCCCGCCGCGAGCTGCCCACCGCGGCCGAGCCCGCCGCGCCGGGCGAGGCCTACACGCGGCTGCTCGGGCTGTTCAGCCACGAGTATTTCCATGCCTGGAACGTCAAGCGGCTGCGGCCGGCCGAGTTCGCCAGGCTCGACTACCAACGCGAGAACTACACCGAGCTGCTGTGGTTCTTCGAAGGCTTCACCAGCTACTACGACGAGCTGATGCTGCTGCGCGCCGGCCGCATCGACGCCGCCCGCTACCTGCAGTTGCTGGCCGCGACGATCAACGGCGTGCTCGCCACGCCCGGCCGGCGCGTGCAGCCGCTCAGCGCCGCCAGCTTCGAGGCCTGGACCAAGTACTACCGGCCCGACGAGAACAGCCCCAACGCGACGAGCAACTACTACGCGCAGGGCGCGCTGGTGGCGCTGTGCCTGGACCTGAGCCTGCGCGACCACGGCGCCAGCCTGGACGCGCTGATGCAGCGGCTCTGGGCCGGCGGCGCTGGCGGGCCGGTCAGCGAGAGCGACATCCTCGCCGCCTGCGAAGCCCTGGGCGGCGCGCAGACCGCGGCGCGGTTGCGGGCCTGGGTGCATGGCAGCGACGAACTGCCGCTGCGCGAGCTGCTGGAGGCGCAGGGCGTGGCCTGGCGCGACGAGGGCCGGCAGACCGTGGCCCAGCGCCTGGGCCTGCGCGTGCGCGAAACCGCGCTGACCGGCGTGGCCGTGACGCATGTGCTCAACGGCGGCGCGGCCGAGGCTGCCGGGCTGCAGGCGCGCGACGAGATCCTCGGCTGCAATGGCTGGCGGCTGCGCCGCCTCGACGAGGTGCCGGGCCTGATCGCGGCGGGCGACACGGGGCTGCGCCTGCTCGTCAGCCGCGACCAGCGCCTGCTCGAACTCGGCGTCAGCCTGCCGCCCGCGGGGCCGGCGGCGGTTGCGCTCGGCCTGGCCGATGGCGCCCCCGCCACGCGCCGCTCCTGGCTGGGCGCCTGAAGCCGCGATGAAGACGCCGCGGCCGCCGTGGCTGCTGGTGCTCGCCGTGCTGGCGGCCCATCTGCTGTTGGGCCACGAGGTGCAGCGCCTGCACGAGGGCTGGGGCAGCGAAGCCTCCGCGCCGATGCCGCCGCGCATGCAGGTGGCCATGGTGCGCGAGATGCAGATCCGCACGCCGGCGCCCCCGCCGCCGGCGCGCCGCCCACAGCCCTTGCAGCCAGCGCGGTCCCAGCCGCCGCCGGCCGCCGTCGGCCCCGCCGAAGCCGCGTCGGCCGCCGAGCCGTCGCCTGCGGCATCAGCGTCTGCAGCGCAGGGCATGCCGGCGTCCGCGCCGCTGGCCGAACCGGCGGCCGAGGCCGCCTCGGCGCCGGTGGCGGCCCTGGCCGCATCGGCGCCCAGCGACGCCGAGCCCGGCCCCGAGTGGCCGCTGTCGACACGGCTGAGCTATGTGCTGACCGGCCGTTACCGCGGCCCCATCCACGGCGAGGCCCAGGTCGAATGGATGCGCAAGGGGCGCGACTACCAGATGAACCTGGATGTGGCCGTCGGCCCCAGCTTCTCGCCCTTCATCACGCGACGCATGAGCAGCCAGGGGCAGCTGACGCCCGAGGGCATCGCGCCGCAGCGCTATGACGAGGAAACCCGGCTCATGCTGGGGGAGAAGCGCCGCAGCACGGTGTTCTTCCAGGGCACCGAGGTGCAGCTCGCCAGCGGCGCGCGCGAGCCGGCGCTGCCCGGCGGTCAGGACGCCGCCAGCCAGTTCGTCCAGCTGACCTGGCTGTTCCTGACCGGCCGCGAGGCGCTGCAGCCCGGCCGCATCGTGCAATTCCCGCTGGTGCTGCCGCGCCGGCAGTACGCCTGGCAGTACGAGGTGCTGGGCCAGGAGGTGCTGGAGACGCCGATGGGGCCTTTGCCCACCTGGCATCTGCGGCCCAGCCGGCCGGCCGGCGGTGGCGACCTGACCGCCGAGGTCTGGCTGGCGCCCGCACTGCAATACCTGCCGGTGCGGCTGATCATCCGCCAGGACATCGACACCTTCATCGACCTGATGCTCAAGGGCGCGCCGTTGCAGGCCGCGCCAGAATCCGCCAACGACACCCCCCGGAGACCCTCGCCATGACCTATGAATGCATCCTGACCGCCGTCCACGGCGACGGCCCGCGCAAGACCGGCCTGATCACGCTGAACCGGCCCAAGGCCCTGAACGCGCTGAACGACCAGCTGATGGACGAACTGGGCGAAGCCCTGCTGGCCTTCGACGCCGATGACGGCATTGGCGCCATCGTGCTGACCGGCTCCGAGCGCGCCTTCGCGGCCGGTGCCGACATCCCGACCATGCTGCCCCACACCTTCGCCACGGCCTTCAAGAGCGGCCTGATCTCGAAGAACTGGGAGACCATCCTGCAGGTGCGCAAGCCGGTCATCGCCGCGGTGGCCGGCTTTGCGCTGGGTGGCGGCTGCGAGCTGGCGATGATGTGCGACTTCATCATCGCGGCCGACAGCGCCAAGTTCGGCCAGCCCGAAATCAAGCTGGGCATCGTGCCGGGCGCCGGCGGCACCCAGCGCCTGCCGCGTGCGGTGGGCAAGAGCAAGGCCATGGACCTGCTGCTGACCGCCCGCATGATGGGCGCCGCCGAGGCCGAGAGCGCCGGCCTGGTGTCGCGCGTCGTGTCGGCCGACAAGCTGCTGGACGAGGCCCTGGCCGCGGCCGAGACGATCAACGGCTTCAGCGCCCCGTCGGTGGCCTTGATCAAGGAGCTGGTGAACCTGGCCTACCAGGCGCCGCTGACCGATGGCGTCGCGGTGGAGCGCCGCTACTTCCACGCGCTGTTTGGCAGCCACGACCAGCGCGAGGGCATGGAGGCCTTCCTCGCCAAGCGGGCGCCGAACTTCGAGCACCGCTGAGCGGGCCGCGCCCAGGCGGCTGGCCGCTGCGGCGGTCGGTGTGTGCATGCCTGAGGCTTGGGCCTCGCCGGGAGGCGGGGCCGGGCGCGCCCGGCGCCAGGCGGGTCTGATGTGCTGCGGCCCTGGGCAGCGGCCGGAATCTGGCTGTGCGTGACGCCGCATCGCCGCGTTCCGGCCGGAGCCACTGCCGTGCTGCGCAAGGCGGGCGCGCCTTGTCCGTACGGCCGGCCCGACACCCCCTAGTTCTTAAGTTTTATGGCAGAACGGTTACTGCGCCGAGGGTATTGTTTACCAAATCTCAATATTTCATTGCCGACGAGCTAGTGTTTCTACTAGGCTTCGCTGCCTAGAGTTCAGGCCATGGACAACGCGGTCGCGGCGTCCGAATGGCCCCAAGCAGGATTCCCCTGCATCCTTTGAAAGAGTCCGTCATGAGCAAGCTGTCCACCCTCTTCGCCGCCGTTGCCCTGGTTGCCGCTGGCGCCGCCTCGGCCCAAACCGCCGCCCCGCTGACCCGTGAGCAGGTCGTTGCCGATCTGGTCGCCGCCCGCGAAAGCGGTGAACTCGCCGTCATCCAGGCCGAGAAGGGTGTGGAAGTCGCCACCCCGGCCAAGTCCTCGGCCGTTGCCACCGTCAAGCTGCCGCGCCAGGCCGTGCTGACGCTCAAGCCGACCGAAGTCCAGGCGGACGAGAAGACCGCTGCCGCCCTGGCCGCCGACCACGGTGAGAACGCCGCCCGCGAAATGGGCGACTTCCCGGCCCCGGTGCTGCGTCGCGCCTCCGCGATGGCTGCCCGCTGAAATCCGCACCCGGTTTCAGGCCCTGGAGAGGCGACCCATCGGGTCGCCTTTTTGCTGCCCGCATCGCGGGAATCCGGCGCCCCCGGACGCCGCTTTGCAAGCCCGCCACCGGCGACTGCCGCCTGAAGCGCGAGCGGCACGTGCTGGTTGCCTGCAGCAGGTCGGAGCAGCCGGCCGCCAACGGCGCGTTTTGCCAGCGCGTGTTCGGATTCGCGCCCGATGCCCGCCGTCTGGCAGGCCGTCGGGCCTTCGGCGCGGGTCGCCCCCTCTGCAGTGGCGGGGTCTTGCTTGCGCCTCATGCCTGTCGGCTGGCAGGCCACCAGGCCCTCGGCGCGGGTCGATCAGTCCGCAGTGGTGGGGTCTTGCTTGCGCCTCATGCCTGTCGGCTGGCAGGCCGCCAGGCCCTCGGCGCGGGTCGATTAGTCCGCAGTGGACTGATCTCGCTCGCGCCTCAGAGCCGGGAACAGGATGACATCGCGGATGGAGGGCGAGTCGGTGATCAGCATCATCAGCCGGTCGATGCCGATGCCGCAGCCGCCGGTCGGGGGCATGCCGTATTCCAGCGCGCGGATGAAGTCGGCGTCGAAGAACATCGCCTCGTCGTCACCGGCCTCCTTGTTGGCCACTTGGGCCTGGAAGCGGGCGGCCTGGTCCTCGGCATCGTTCAGCTCCGAGAAGCCGTTGGCGTACTCGCGGCCGGTGATGAAGAGCTCGAAGCGCTCGGTGATCTTGGGGTCGGCGTCGGACGCGCGGGCCAGCGGCGACACCTCGACCGGGTAGTCGATGATGAAGGTGGGCTCCCAGAGCTTTTCTTCCACGACCGCTTCGAACAGGCCGAACTGCAGCTCGGCCAGGCTCCAGCGGGCCGGGGCCTGCTCGCCGGCGGCGAGGATCTTCGCGCGCAGCACCTCGGGGTTGTCGGCCTCGGCCTCGCTCAGGCCGGCAAACTGGATCAGCGAGTTGCGCACCGACACGCGGGCGAAGGGCTTGTCCAGCGCCACCGGCTTGCCTGCGTAGGTCAGCGCGGCGCTGCCGGTGGCGGCGATGGCGGCGTGGCGCAGCACCGCCTCGGTGAAGTCCATCATGTCGTGATGCGTCCAGTAGGCCGCATAGAACTCCATCATCGTGAACTCGGGGTTGTGCCGGACCGAGATGCCTTCGTTGCGGAAGTTGCGGTTGATCTCGAACACCCGCTCGAAGCCGCCCACCACCAGGCGCTTCAGGTAGAGCTCCGGCGCGATGCGCAGATACATCTCCTGGTCCAGCGCGTTGTGGTGGGTGATGAAGGGCTTGGCATTGGCGCCGCCCGGGATGGGGTGGAGCATCGGCGTCTCGACCTCCAGGAAGCCGTGCTCGACCATGAAGTTGCGGATGGCCGACACGCCCTGGCTGCGCGCGACGAAGCGCTTGCGGGCGTCCTCGTCGGTGATCAGGTCCACGTAGCGCTGGCGGTATTTCTGCTCCTGGTCGGTCATGCCGTGGAACTTGTCCGGCAGCGGGCGCAGGCTCTTGGTCAGCAGGCGCAGCGTACTGACGGTGATGGTCAGCTCGCCGGTTTTGGTCTTCATCAGCACACCCTCGCCGCCGAGGATGTCGCCGAGGTCCCAGTGCTTGAAGGCGTCGTAGACCTCGGGCCCGACGTTGTCGACCGTCACGCGCAGCTGGATGCGGCCGGTGGCGTCCTGCAGCGTGCAGAAGCTCGCCTTGCCCATCACGCGCTTGAGCATCATGCGGCCGGCCACGCTGACGCGGATGCCCTGGGGCTCCAGGTCTTCATTGGCCACGGCGCCGTACTGGGCCTGCAGGGGCGCAGCCCGGTGCTGGGGCTTGAAGTCGTTGGGGAAGGGCACCGCCGTGCTGGCCCGCAGCTGGCTGAGTTTTTCGCGCCGCTCGGCGATCAGTTGGTTGTCGTCCGTCTGAGCGGGGAGGGCGGGGGTGGGAGTCGCTGAAGTCATTGCGGGCCTTGGTGAATCCGCGATTTTAGAATCCCGCGCCCCATGACCGCTTCCACCAGCCTCACCCGCGCGACGCTGACCCTGCTGGCCGGCAGCGCGCTGGCCCAGTCGCTGCCGTTGCTGCTCGGGCCCTGGATCACGCGGCTGTACAGCCCCGCCGAGTACGGTCAGTTCTCGTTGGTCTGGTCGGTGGCCAGCAACCTGGCCGTGGTGGGCTGCGCGCGCTATGAGTTCGCGCTCGCGCTGGAAACGGGTGAGACGGGTGCCGCCAGGCTGCTGGCGCTGTGCCTGCGTGTCGGGCTCGCGGTGACCGGCGTGGCCCTGCTCATCGGTGCGGTGTGGATGGTGGCGGGAGGCCTGCCCTTGGCAGCCGGGCTGCCGCTGGCCGTGATGGCGGCGGCGGCCAGCCAGGCGCTGGCGCAATGGGCCGCGCGGGCCGGGCGCTTTGCAGTGCTGGCCTGGGCGCGTGTCGTGCAATGGGGCGGGGCCGCCGTGGCCCAGGTGGGCTTCGGGCTGCTGCAGGCGGGGCCCTGGGGCCTGCTGGGCGGGGCCACGCTGGCCACGGCGGCCGCCGCAGCACTGCAGGCCCGGCCGGCCCCAGCGGGTGGCTGGCGTGGGCTGCTGCAGGCGCAGCCGCTGCGCGACGTGGCGGCCAGGCACCGCGACTTCCCGCTGCTGAACATGCCACACGCCTTTGCCGGTGCGCTGCAGGACACGCTGGCGATCGCGTTGCTGACGGCCTGGTTGGGTTCGCCCGAGGCCGGCGCCTGGGCGCTGGCGCTGCGCTATCTGAAGGCACCGGCCAGCCTGGTGGGCGGCTCGCTGTCCCAGGCGCTCTACCCGCAGCTGACCCGCGCCACCAGCCTGCGCGAGGGGCGGGCGCTGGTGCGCCGGCAGATGCTGCTGCTCGCCGCGCTGGCGCTGCCGCTGATGGGCTTGCTGCTGGCCGGGGGGCCGTGGCTGTTCGGCACCGTCTTCGGCCCCGACTGGCGCGGCGCCGGCGAGTTGGCGCGTTCGCTGGCGCCCTACGTGGCGCTGCACTTCATCGCGTCGCCGCTGTCCGTCGTGCTGATGGCCTGGGGCGCGCAGGCCTGGGGCCTCAGGCTGGCGCTGGTGGGCCAGGTGCTGTTCCTCGCCGGCCTGGCGGTGGGCCTCCAGCTCGGCGGCCTGGCCGGCGCCGGCTGGGGGGTGTCGGCCGCAATGCTGCTCTACTTCGGCTACTTCTTCTGGGCACTGTGGACCTGGGAATGATTCGAACCCTTTGCAAATCGACGTGCCCGGAGATGCCCCGGTGAAGGCCTCCCTGCTGCGCCGCATCTGGCAGCCGCTCAAGGCCGCGCTGTTGCGCGTTGGCGGGCCGCGCATGGTCTACGGCTTTGTGCGTGGCGACGGCGAGTTCCTGCCCAACACCCGCATCAGCAACAGTGCCGTCGTCTTCGCCCGCGAACGGCTCGACGTGGAGGATCACGTCTTCATCGGGCATTTCAGCGTGCTGGACGCAACCTACGGGCTGCGCATCGGCGAGGGCTGCCAGATCGGCTTCTTCACCGGCGTGTTCACGCATTCCAGCCATGCGGCCATCCGGCTGTATGGCCGCGAGTATGTGAATGTCCCGCACAAGCAGGCCTACCACACCGCGCCGGTCGAGATTGGCCGCTACAGCTTCATCGGCGCGCATGCCACGCTGCTGCCCGGCACGCGGCTTGGCAAGGGGAGTGTGGTGTCTGCCTACAGCCTGGTGCAGGGCGAGTTTCCGGACTACGCCATCCTTGCCGGGCAGCCCGCTCGGGTGGTCGGCGACACGCGGGTGAAGGACGCTGAGTTGCTGCGCGAACACCCCGAACTGGCCCCACACTACCAAGCCTGGGCCGGGGAGCTGCCGGCATGAGCCAGGGTTCGCTCTCCGGCGGGCTGAAGCTGGTGCTGATTGGCGACGGCGAGAGCCCCCACCTGCTGAAGTGGGCGCGCGCGCTGCAGCCGCGGGTGCAGCTGCATGCGATCTCGTCGCGCGGCTTCCTGCCGGAGTTCCACCAGCTGCTGCCCGATGCGCGACGACTGGCCCTGAACACCTCGCCAGACCACGGTGGCGGCAATATCGCGCTGCTCAAGCAGCTGCCCAAGGTCGGCGCTTGGCTGGCCGATACCGATGCCGACTGGCTGCATGCCCACTACCTGACCTCGCACGGCACCCTGGCCTGGGCCGCCAAGGCCGGCTGGCGGCTGCGCGCGCGCATCGCCGGCTCGGCCTGGGGCAGCGACATCCTCGTCACGCCCGAGCGCGGCGCCAGCTGGCGCTGGCTCACGAGGAAGGTGCTGCGCAGCTGCGCCCTGACGACGTCGGACTCGCTGCACATGGCCGAGCGCATGCGGGCCCTGGGCGCGGGCGAGGTGATGACCTTCCCCTTCGGCCTGGAGGCGCTGCCCAAGCAGAACGCCAAGAAGCAGCCCTGGCTCTGCTTCGCGAACCGGGGCCTGGAGCCGATCTACCAGCCCCAACGCGTGCTCGATGCCTTCGCCCGCATTGCGGCCGCGCAGCCCGAGGCCCAGCTGGTGGTGGCCAACGACGGCACGCTGCGCGCTGGCCTGGAGGCCGACGTGGCCGCCCGCGGCCTGGCGGGCAGGGTCCGCTTCGTCGGCCGGCTGGACGCGCGCGAGCAGGCCGCGCACTACGCCCGCGCGACCTGGTTCCTGAGCCTGCCGCAAAGCGATTCGGTGTCGGTGTCGGTGCTGGAGGCCATGGCCCACGGCTGTGTGCCGCTGCTGTCCGACCTGCCGGCCAACCGCGAGTTGATCGGCGATTCGGCGCGCGGGCTGATCGTGGCGGACAGTGCTCACGCGATGGATGATCTGCCGGCCCGCACGGCTGCCCTGGATGCCGGCCGGCTTGCTGTCGTCAACCGGGATTGGGTGGCCGCGAACGGCCTGTTCGAGCCGCATGTGCAGCGCTTCCTGACCCGCCTTCGAGAGCTGTCGACGTGAACATCCTGCTGGTCAACCACTACGCCGGCTCGCCGCGCCATGGCATGGAGTTCCGGCCCTTCTACCTGGCTCGCGAGTGGGTGAGGGCGGGGCATGAGGTGCTGATCGTCGCGGCCAGCCATTCGCATGTGCGGGCGGTGCAGCCTGAGGTGCCGGGCCAGCCGGTCGAGGAGCTGATCGACGGCATCCGCTACCGCTGGCTGCCGACGCCCGCCTACCAGGGCAACGGCGTGGGGCGGCTGCGCAACATCCTGAGCTTCCTGCGCCAGCTGCGGGCCGATGCCTGGCGGCTGACGCGCGAGTTCAGGCCCGATGCGGTCATTGCGTCGAGCACCTACCCGATGGACATGTGGGTGGCCCGCAAGCTGGCCAAGCTGGCGAAGGCCAAGCTGGTCTACGAGGTGCATGACCTCTGGCCGCTGTCGCTGATTGAGCTGTCGGGCATGTCGCCGCGGCATCCGTTCGCGCTGCTCTGCGGCAAGGCCGAGGCCGATGCCTACCGCGATGCCGACGTGGTCGTCTCGATGCTGCCCTGCGTGCACCAGCACATGGCCTCGCGCGGGCTGGACCTGGCCAAGCTCCATATCGTGCCCAATGGCTTTGCGCCGGAGGAGTGGCAGGGTGCCTCGGCGCCGCTGGGCGAGACGCTGCAGGCCCACCTCGCGGCCGAGCGCGCGGCCGGCCGCGTCATCGTGGGCTATGCCGGTTCGATGGGCCTGCCGAATGCGCTGGACGTGCTGCTGGACGCGGCGGCCCAGTTGAAGGGCGAGCCGCTGAGCTTTGTACTGGTCGGCAGTGGCCACGAGGCGGCCCGCCTGGCGCAGCGCGCGGCCGCCGAGGGGCTGCAGAACGTGCGCTTCTTTGCGCCCATCCCCAAGGCCCAGATCCCGACGCTGCTGAGCCAGTTCGACATCGCCTACATCGGCTGGCAGCGCACGCCCATCTACCGCTTCGGCATCGCGCCCAACAAGCTGATCGACTACCTGATGGCCGGCCGCGCGGTGCTGCATTCGGTCGAGGCGGGCAATGACCCGGTGGCCGAGGCCGGCGCGGGCCTCACCGTGGAGCCTGAGGACCCGGCCGCGGTGGCCCACGGCCTGCGCCGGCTGGCAGCGCTGAGCCCGGCGGAGCGTGCCGCCATGGGCGCGCAGGGCCGGGCGTTCGCGATGGCACACCATGCCTACCCGGTGCTGGCAGCTCGCTTCATCGAGGCTCTGGCATGAGTGAGCTGGACCGGATCGCCCAGCGCTATGCACGCCGTGCGGCCCAGGGCGATGCGGTCGACCGCTACAGCCTGCTGCGCCCCGAGGTGGCGGCGATGTGGCAGGAGCGGCAGCGGGCCCTGCTGGCCCTGCTGCGCGGGCGGCCCGGCAGGCCGGCCGACTGGCGGGCCACCGAGGTGGGCTGTGGTGCCGGCGGCAACCTGCTGGACCTGCTGCGGCTGGGCCTGCGGCCTGAACACCTGACCGGCATCGAACTGCTGCCCGAGCGGCTCCAGGCGGCGCGCGCTGCGCTGCCCGAGCGTTTGCGCCTGCTGGCCGGTGACGCGTCCACCGCCGACGTCGCGCCGGCCAGCCAGGACCTGGTGCTGCAGTCCACCGTGTTCTCGTCCATCCTGGATGACGCCTTGCAGCAGCGGCTGGCCGAGGCGATGTGGCGCTGGCTCAAGCCCGGCGGCGCGGTGCTCTGGTACGACTTCACCATCAACAACCCGCGCAACCCCGATGTGCGCGGTGTGCCGCTGGCGCGGGTGCATGCGCTGTTCCCACAGGGCCGCTTCACCGCTCGCCGCGTCACGCTGGCGCCTCCGCTGGCACGGGCGCTGCCGGGGGCCTATGGCCTGCTCAACCTCGTGCCCTGGCTGCGGACGCACCGGCTGGTGCGGATCGAGAAGCCCTAGAATCGACGCATCACTGCATCTGATGCATCGCCGTGCGCACCACCCTCGACATTGACGACGACCTGCTCCAGGCCTCCAAGGAGTTGGCCCAGCATGAAGGCACGACGGCGGGCGTCATCGTGTCGCGCCTGCTGCGCCAGGCCCTGACCGCCGGCGCCCCTGCATCGGGCGCGGCACCGGCCGCCAGCCTGCCGGGCTTTCGGCCGTTTCCGGGCAAGCCGGGGGCGGTCGTCACGGATGAGCTCGTCAACCGCTTGCGAGACCAGGCCGGCATCTGATGCGGGCCCTGCTCGACGTCAATGTGCTGCTGGCCTTGCAGGATCAGTCGCATCTGCACCATGCGCGCGCCACGGCCTGGATGCTGGCGAACTGGGAAGCAGGCTGGGCCTCCTGCCCGCTGACGCAGAACGGCTGCCTGCGCATCCTCAGCCAGCCCGGCTACCCCAATGCCCAGACCCCCAACGCCGTGCGCGAGCGCCTGCTCGAAGCCACGTCTCACCCGGCCCACCGCTTCTACGCCGACGACTTCAGCCTGCTCGACGACGGCGTGTTGAACTGGACACACATCACCGGCTCGCGCCAGGTGACCGATGCCTACCTCCTCGCGCTGGCCGTGCGCCACGACTTGCGCTTCGTCAGCTTCGACCGCGGTGTGGCGCGCCCCAGCGTGCGCGGCGCACGCGCCGAACACCTCGTCACCCTTAGCGCATGAACACGCCATGAGCGCCCAGCCCTTCCTGCCCTTTGCCCTGCCCGATCTCGGCGACGACGAGATCGCCGAAGTCGTCGACACCCTGAAATCCGGCTGGATCACCACCGGCCCCAAGGCCAAGCGCTTCGAGCAGGCGTTTGCCGAGTTCCTGGGCGACCCGCAGATCGAGTGCATCGCGGTCAACTCCGCGACTGCCGGCCTGCACCTCGCGCTCGAGGCCATCGGTATCGGCCCTGGGGATGAGGTCATCACCACCACCCACACCTTCACCGCCACCGCCGAGGTGGTGCGTTACCTCGGGGCGGACGTGAAGCTGGTCGACATCGACCCGGCCACGCTCAACATCGACATCGCGGCCATCGAAGCCGCCATCACGACGCGTACCAAGGCCATCATGCCGGTGCACTACGCCGGCCTGGCCGTGGACATGATCGCGGTGCTGGACATCGCCCGCCGCCACGGCCTGCACGTCATTGACGACGCCGCTCACGCGCTGCCCACCACGCTGGAGAAGGAGCTGATCGGCACGCTCGGCACGGACGCAACCGTGTTCAGCTTCTACGCCAACAAGACGATGACGACCGGCGAGGGCGGCATGCTGGTGACCCGCAACCCCGAGCTCGCCAAGCGCGCCCGCGTGATGCGCCTGCACGGCATGAGCCGCGATGCCTTTGACCGCTTCACGGCCAAGGTGCCGAGCTGGTACTACGAGATCGTCGCGCCCGGCTTCAAGTACAACCTGACCGATATTGCCGCCGCCTTGGGCCTGCACCAGCTCAAGCGCCTGCCGGCCTTCCAGCAGCGCCGCGAGCAGATCGCCGCGCGCTTCCACGAGGCCTTTGCCGATCTGCCGCTGATCCTGCCGCCGCAGGCGCCCAAGGGCGACACCCATGCCTGGCACCTGTACGTCGTGCGCCTGGCGGATGACGCGCCGATCACCCGCGACGCGTTCATCGAAGGCATGTTCGCCGCCTGCATCGGCTGCAGCGTGCACTACGTGCCGCTGCACCTGCATCCCTACTGGCGCGACCGCTACGGGCTCACGCCCGAGCAGTTCCCGCAGTCGCAAAAGGTGTTCGAGCGCACGGTGAGCCTGCCGCTCTACACCGCGATGAGCGACGCCGACGTGGAGCGCGTCATCCAGGCGGTGCGCGGCCTGTTGGCCTGAGCGCGTGGGCAAACGCCTGTTCGACATCGCCGCCTCGGCCTTGGGCCTGGTGCTGCTGGCGCCGTTGCTGCTGCTCGCTGCTGTCTGGGTGAGGCTCGATTCACCGGGGCCCGTGCTGTTCCGCCAGACCCGCATCGGCCGCCACGGGGTGCCGTTCACCATCCACAAGTTCCGCACGATGCGCGTGGCGCCGGGCGCGGCCCTCACCGTGGGCGCCGACCCGCGCATCACCCGCTCTGGCCAGGTGCTTCGGCAGACCAAGCTCGACGAACTGCCGCAACTGTGGGACGTGCTGCGGGGCGCGATGAGCCTGGTCGGGCCGCGGCCCGAGCTGCCCTGCTATGTGGAGCTCTACCCGGACGATCTGAAGCGCGAGGTGCTGGCCGTGCGCCCCGGCATCACCGACCCCGCCTCGCTCGCCTTCAGCCACGAGGCCGAACTGCTGGCGGCAGCGGCCGACCCCGAACGCGAGTACCGCGAAATCATTTTGCCCGCCAAACTGCGGCTCTCGGCGGACTACGCCGCACGGGCCACGCTAGCCACCGACCTGCAGCTGATCGGCCGCACGCTGCTGCGCGTGCTGCACCGCTGAACCGAGCGGCGCGGCCCAAAAAAACCCGGGCGCACGCGGCTGCACTCAGAGCAAGGGCAATTCATCAGGCAGCGCACTGCCTAGCACGATGCGGCTCGCGCGCGGTGGCTTGTCTCTGGCTATCGATTACCTGACTGTCGGCCACGCTGCAGCTGAATTCAGACGACGCGGAGCGTGTTACGCCTCTGAAGTCTCGTCGTCCACCTCGGCAAACAGCTCACGGGCGCTGATGGTCAGGTCGGCGCTGGCCAGCGTCACTGCCTGCCCGGCCTCGAAGGGGTGCAGCACCCACAACCCTTCGGCGCCCTTACGGTAGACGTCGGTACGGCGCAGGTCGATGTCGATCAGGGCGTACTCCTGGAGCGTCGGAATGCCTCGGTAATGGGCAAACTTGGCACCACGGTCATAGGCCGCGGTGCTCGGCGACAGCACTTCGATGATCAGCGTCGCCTCCTGTTTCACGAGCGGGCTGGCACGGTCAGCCGCTGAGCAGGTCACGAACACGTCAGGGTAGAAGTAGGCCTTGCTCGAAGCGACCTGCAGCTTCATGTCCGTCATGAACACCCTGCAGGGCGACCCTGTGGTGTGCTGGCGCAGCGCCATCGCGGCATTCAGAGCGACTGTCACGTGCCGGTCTTCGGCCCCGGACATGTTGAACACCTCGCCATCCACGTACTCGTGGCGCTCCTGCTGCAGGGCCTCCCAGGCCAGGTAGTCCTCGGGGTTGAGCTTGAACTCGGTGGCGGCTTGTCCCATGTGCACCTCGATCCGTGGTGGGCTGATTATCGGCTGCGACAATACGCAGCTCATGAATTGGCAGCACCTCGACACCCAACTTACCCGCCTGCGCCCTCGCCGCGAGCCCGTCGCACTGGTGCTTGACCTGATCGTCGTTGCCATCGCCTGGCACGCCACCTACCTCTTCCGCCTCGGCTTCGAGCGCTGGTTCTCCGCGCGGCCAGGCTACGACGGCTGGGTGCTGGTCGGCGTGCTTGTTGCCTACACCGCGGCCTTGCTGGCCTTGCAAGTGCCCAAGGGCATGTGGCGCTTCTCGGGTTTTGGCGAGGTCAAGCGCCTGGCCTTGGCCTGCGGCACCGCGGGTCTGCTGGCGGCCGTGGCCGTGCTGATGGCCCATCTGCACGGCATCCCGCGTGCGGTGCTGGCCTTGCACCCGCTGTTCACGCTGATGCTGCTGGCCATGATGCGCATGGGCTACCGCATGCTCTACGAGCACATGCGCAGCCGCATCAGCGGCAGCGCGCAAGAGCAGCGGCGGGCGCTCGTCCTGGGTGCTGGCGACGCCGGGCGCCTGCTCGTTGCGGGCCTGCAGCACTCCCAGGGCTGGGTCATCGTGGGCTTCGTGGACGATGCCAAACACAAGCTCGGCGCCCGCGTGGCCGGTGTGCCGGTGCTCGGGCGCATTGAGCAAAGCGCCGAGTTCGCGAGCCTGCACGGCATCACCCACCTGATCATCGCGATGCCAGGCGCCAGCGTGGCAGAACGCCGCCGTGCACTGGATATCGCCGGCAAGGTCGGCCTGCCGGTGCTGACCGTGCCGAGCAGCGAGGAGCTGCTGTCCGGTCGCTCGGTCAACCAGGTGCGCGACATCGAACCCGAAGACCTGCTCGGCCGCGAGCCCGTGGAACTGGACGAGGGCGGCATCAGCGAATGCCTGAACGGCAAGGTGGTACTGATCACCGGCGCGGGCGGCTCGATTGGCTCGGAGCTGTGCCGGCAGGTGGCGCGGTACGGGCCGGCCAAGATCGTGCTGTACGAGTTGAGCGAGTTCAACCTGTACACGATCGAGCAGGAACTCGGCGAGAAGTTCCCACACATCCCGCTCGCGCGTCTCATCGGGGATGTGAAGGACCTTGAACACCTGCGCCACGTCTTTGGCAAATACAAACCGCAAATCGTCTTCCATGCGGCGGCGTACAAGCATGTGCCGCTGATGGAGGAAGACGACAACGCCTGGGCCTGCCTGCGCAACAACACCCTGGGTACCTACAACACCTGCCAGGCCGCAGCTGAGCACGGCGCCGAGCGCTTCGTGCTGATCAGTACCGACAAGGCGGTGAACCCTACCAACGTGATGGGCGCCACCAAGCGCGCAGCCGAGCTGGTCATCAGCCACATGGCGGGCCAGGGCCATGCGACCAAGTTCATGGCGGTGCGCTTCGGCAACGTGTTGGGGTCGAGCGGCAGCGTGATTCCGAAGTTCAAGGAGCAGATCGCCAAGGGCGGGCCGGTGACGGTGACGCATCCGGAGATCATTCGCTACTTCATGACCATTCCGGAGGCGGCGAGGTTGGTGCTGCAGGCGGGTGCGATTGGGGAGAGTGGGCAGGTGCTGGTGTTGGACATGGGGGATCCAGTGAAGATCGTGGATCTAGCAAAGACGATGATCCAAATGACCGGACGATCGGAGCAGGAGATCGGGATCCGGTTCACGGGGTTGAGGCCGGGGGAGAAGCTGTATGAGGAGCTGCTCGCAGACAGCGACATGACGGTGCCGACCGCGTTTTCGCGCGTCCACATCGCCCAGCTGGGACAGGACGACGTGCCGACCGACTTGCCGACGTGGCTGGCGCAGGGCACCAGCGGAGATCGCCTTTCCGACGGCGAGGTGCGGGGCCGCTTGCGCCTAGTTGTCAGGGAAATGCGCGCGGGTCCGTCCCCGCCCGAGTGCTGCTCTGCGCGCTGATCAGATCCCGGTGAAGTAACGCGCCGCGCTGGTCAGGTGCCAGCGCAGATGCCTGATGCTGCGATGGCTCGCCCGTTGGGCGTCGTGGATGACGCTGATCGCAGGTTGAAGCACCACGCGCCATCCCGCGCGCTGGAGACGGCGGCAGATGTCGACGTCCTCGAAGTACATGAAGAATCGCCGATGGTCGAAGCCCTGGACCGCGGCGAACGCTTCACGCTTGAAGACAACGAACATGCCTGCGGTCCAGTCGACGTCGATCGGTTGCCTGTCCCATTGGTAACCCGGGACGCGCTGCTTCAGCAGCACGCGGCGAGCAAGGCCCGCGATGGTCGGGAAGCGACGCACGCTGTCCTCCACCCCGCCCACGCCGTTCAGGACCACGGGCGCGACCGCGCCGACGGTCGGGTCCTCCATCAGGGCCAGCAAACGAGCGACGTCCAGCGACGGCAGTCGGATGTCCGGATTCACCACAACGAAGAAGCGACCGCTGGAGGCCGCGAAGGCCGCATTGTGGTTGGCCCCGAATCCCTGTGGCGCGGCATTGCGAACGATGCGTGAGGGAAACGGCAGGTCCTTGAACGGCGTCTCGTCTTCCGGGATGTTCACCGTGATGACGACCTCGATGTCCGGCAGCGCCAGACGGCGCAGGTCTTCGAGCAGGGGAGCAATCAGCGCCGACTGGCCGTGGCTGACGATGGAGAGCGAGATGAGACAGGACATACTCAACGGTATTGCAGGGCGTCGAAGGCGATGGGCAGCGCGTTCCACGCGGTGTCGCAGCGCAGGCTGGGGTAATTGAAGTCGAAGGCGATCTTCTGATCCGTACCGAGGCCGATCAGGCGGGCGGAGTTGCCGTCAGCGATGGCGTAGGTGACCAGCATCGTCTTGTTGCTGACCTCATAGGCGCTGGAGCAGTAGGAGGACTGGATGGACTTGGCGTTGTCGAAGCGCCAGTTCATCGTGGCGAGACGATTGGTAGCATCGATTGTGAACTTGCTCACCGCGCTATAGGCGCGCGTCATGCCGGTTGGCGCGCCGGAAGGCTGGTTCAGGCTGTTGGCTCCGTTGTCGAAGAGCATCAACGACCCGTCCGAGGTGATGGACAGCGCGTGCTGACCGATCGGATACAGGCCGCCGGCGTCCAGCGTCAGCGCCAGCTTGCGCAGAGAAGGGAAGGTGTACCAGTACTTCAGCGGATCGCCCAGGATCCACAGCGGCTTTCCCGTCTTATAGTCCAGCTTGATGACGAAGTTCTCACGGCTCGACACGATGACGCTGTCGTCACGTGGATCGTAGATCGACGAGTTGACGTGGAACCAGTCGATGCCGGGACGGATGAACAGGCTCGGCTCGTCGCCTTCCGCGGTCATGTAGTCGGAAAGGATCTTCGCGAAGTCCCACTCCTGCAGCACCGCGCCGGTGGTATCGATCTCGCCGACCTGGCTCTCGACGTGCTTCACGCCAGCGATGGTCGTGTCGAACTCGGCGAGGAACCCCGTCTTGGCCAGGTCGACGTTGTGGTGGAAGTTGTTGACCGTCGTCGACTTCACGGTGCCGACGACGGCACTGCCCTCGAAGCCCTTGCGCAGCAGCGCGGCAGCCTCATAGCGCACATGCACGGGTCTGGAGACCGCACCGGTCTTGTTGGCGACCGTGAAGGCGACCGCGCTGACGTTCTGCCAATCGACGCCGTTGACCTGCAGGCGGCCCAGGAACGGCGTCGCGCCTGGCGTGGCGGATTGAAACGCCAACGCGCCCTGGCTGGCCATCGGTGGCGAGTCGCCATCGCCGCCACAGGCGGGCAGCGCGAAGGCCGCAGCGATGGCGGCCAAGGTCGGGCGATGTACTTGCATGCTTGCTATTTCTGGCAATGATGGCGGGTGCGCATGCAGCCGAGATCAAGTCGGCGGTTCCTCCCTGACGCGTGGACTCAGCTGCTGATCGAGTCGAGGATCGATGACAGGAGCTTGCTGTCGCGTTCCAGGTTCACCGACATGGCGGTGGGGAACGGGTTCGTGAGCGAGTAATCGTTCACCAGGATACGCCGGGTGTGCGGCAAGCCCATCACATAACGATCGGGATGCACGTTGAACTCCGCCAGGCGGCCGCGCAGATAGTCGATCTCCGACTCCGGACGGCTGGAGGTGATCACGAGATACAGAAGCCCCGATGCCTGAAGTCGGGCGATGGTCTGGAGGTTCTCGGCGATGGGCTCGGTGCTCCAGCCGGTCTTGGCGAACTTGCTGCCGTTGTAGAGGAGAACGCCGTCGACGTCGCAGAACACCGTGATGAACGAGCGCGTGTAATGCCGGTACTCGCGCAGCGTGCCCCAGTCGATGTAAGAGTCCGCCTGGGACATGCGGAAGCTTTCCTCGCCCATCAGCATGCTGTAAATCACATGCGAGAGGTAAACCTCCTGGTTGCTCTTGATCGAGCGGAAGTGCTTGAGGAAGGTCTCGGCGCTGCTGAAGCCGTAACCGCCGCAACAGAAGAAGTTGCTGATGACCTGCTTCTCGACGATGTTGGACACATTGCCTAGAGCATCGACGTTGACGTAGCTCTTGTTCTTGGCGTCGATCAGTCCGACGCTGTTGAGGTCGAGCACGGCGATTTCGTTGCCGCCCTGCCAGCGGACGTGGAACATGTTGTCGCAGTCCTTGACGAAGAACGCGCCTTCCACTTGTGCGCGCTCGAGCGCAAGTGCGACGGTCTCTGACTGCGAGGACGTCGGCTCTTCCAGGACGCACACGTCCACCTTGGCGTGACCGATCCCGGACAGCACCGTGGCCAGCGACTCATCCGTGAGATATGCGTCGAGGTGCTCGCGCAGGCACACTACGACGACCCGGTCGTAGTCGGACATGTCAAGCCTCTCGACGGCTTTCTCCAGCATCAGCTTTCCGTCGGGCATCGTCAGGAGCCATTTGGGGCGCATGCCAGGGAAACGCGAGGAGCGGCCAGCAACGGGAAGGATCAAGGTCTTCATGGGGTGGTCTCAGAGGGAAATGATGCGCTGGGCGTGCTGGAAACAAGCGGCGAGTCCGTCCTGCAGGTCGACTTTCGCCGTCCAGCCGAACTCGTCCCGTGCCTTCTCGATGGCGGCCTGCGTGTGCTTGTTGACCTCGCGTTCAATGACCGCGCGATCGATGGTGATGGGGCGATCGAAGAGCTCGCTGTATTTGTCCCAGTACTGGGCGGCGGGCCGGCGCTCGATCTTCAGTTGGCGCCCCGAGACGGTTTCCAGCATGCCGATGATCGCATTCACTGACACGGGTACCCCGCTGCCGGCGTTGACCGCGACGAAGCGGCCACCCGTCGGGCTGTCCTTCATCTGGCGAGCGCTCAGTTGCACCAGTTCCAGCAGGTCGTCAATGTAGACGTAGTCGCGGCACTGCTCGCCCGAGGAGAACAGCACAGCCGGCTGGTCGCGTATGAGGCTGGTCAGCAGATAGCCGATCAGCGGTGGCTGCTTGCGGAAGTAGTCCTGGTGAGGCCCGTACAGGTTGAAGAGGCGAATTGCTGTCACGTTCAAGCCATGGGAGCGGCACATTGCCTCGAAATACTGCTCGGCGATGTACTTCGTGGTCGGGTAGATGAGGCTCGTGGAGATCGAGGTGTCTTCTCGGGTGGGGAACTGCGTGGTGCCTTCGTAGATGGCTCCGCTGCTGAAGAACACGATGTCGCGGGACCCGCTCGCCAACGCATAGTCGGCGATGGAGCCGCAGATGGCCACGTTCTGCGACAGCGCGCGGTGGCTGTCGCGCTGGCATTCCGGAAGCGGCGCGATGGCAGCGCAATGCACGATCGAGTCGAAATGGCGGCGGCCCAGCAGGCGATCGATCTCGACAAGGTCGCCTTCGATGAACTCGATCCGGTCGATGACGTCGGCCAGGCGCTCGCGGTACCCGAAGGACATGTTGTCAATGCCGGTGATGCGGGCGTCGGGGTGCTTGGCCAGGATGGCGCGGGCCAGGCTCGAGCCCACGAATCCAGCGATGCCGGTGATCAGGTAGTTCATAGGGAGGTGGCTCCGAGGCAGTCCGTCAGGCTGCGGACCAGCCATTGCTGGGTGACCGTGTCCTTGACGTAGGGGGCGATGCGGGCGAGCGTCAGCAGCGTGAGCAGGCGAACCTGGGTCGGGTACATCCGCTCGATCTGGACGATCGCCTGGGGGAAATGATGGCGGCAGAGGATCTCCGCCTTGATGGTCATGGCCGGCGGGTCCTTGCGGAATGACCAACCGTAGACGAAGTCCTGCTTGAGCTTGGCCACGTCCTGGAGGGGGGTCTCGAGGAAGGTGTCCAGAAAATCGATCAGCGTGATGCCGGACACCGGGTCGAGGATCACGTTGCTCAGCGTGAGGTCGCCGTGGCAGGGGCCCATCGGAAAGGGCATCTCGGCGGGCAGCGCCTCGACCACGCTCAGGCAGGCGTCGACCAGGCGCTTGAGCTCTGAGTCGCGCGTCGCCGAGGAAACGGAATCCAGCTTGTCGCGAAAGATCGAGGTGGCGACAGGCGCTTCGCGGCTCTCGTTGAGCTCCGAATAGAGCAGCGTGGACAGTGACACGCTCAAGGTGTGGGCGACGTTGCGGGTCGCGTGCACGGGGAACATGTGGCCGGTCATGCCCTCGATGTAGGGCATCAGCAGTTCAGCACGGTCGGCGTGGACGACGAACTCGAGGACCTCGGCCGCGCCCAAACGGGCCATGCCTGTGTAGAGTGGGCGGAACAGGCGCTGCTTCTCCACATTGCGTCGAGCGCGTGCCACGTCGGATCGGAAGGTCTTGCGCACGCAGGAGAGGTGGTCCCGGTGGACTATCTCCAGCAAGTCATGCGAATGGGCGAACTGATTCAGGTCAAGCATCGTCAACAGAAATCAGGAGGGCGACCGGGCGGCTGGGAAGCCGCCAAGCTCACGACGCAACGCCGCGAACACCACCTCGGGTTCGAAGGCGGCCAGCGCGCGCTCGCGCAGCTGTCGCCGATTTCGAGCTGGATTGTCGCCAAGCCGGAGTTCTCGAAGCGCGTTCGCCCAGGCTGTCTCGTCGTCAGCCACGTAGAGCCCTTGGCCGGCGAAGTCCTCGAGGCCCTCGGCCCCTACCGTGGTCGTGATCACCGGGACGCCGAAGAGCAGCGACTCGACGTTTTTCGTCTTCAGCCCGGAGCCGAAGCGGATGAGGTTGGCGGCGACGTCGACGCCGGCGTAGAACGTACCGAGGTCATTCACGCGGCCGAGCAGGCGGACGTTGGGCAGCGCGGCGGCGTCGGGGAGCACGCCGCAGACGCTGCCGGCGATGCGGTATTCAACGCCCTCCGACTCGTAGCGGGGCCCGAGCAACTGACGTGCCGCGTCGACGTTGAATTCCGTCGTCGTGCCCAGGAAGCCGATGCGCAGAGGCGCGTCGTCCCGAGAAGACGCGGCGGGGACGATGAAGCCGTCGATCGGCACGCCCGGGTTGCGACGGGTGACCACCGCGGGCCGGCGACTGATGGCTTCGTTGATGACGGCGGCCTCGGAAGCCTGGAGACAGATCGCGGTGTCGAAACGGGCGATGGCCTCCAACTCGGTCGCCAGATCGATGTCCAGGTTCTCGTTGGTGACGATGCCCTGGGAGCGGAAGGAGTCTCCGCGGGCGGACATGAGGTCATGCAGGTCGACGATCCTGCGCGTGCCTGGGGGGATCGGAGCGGCGTCTAGCAGAAAGGCGTTGTCCAGGTACTCCACGACCACCGCATCCCAGGTCCCGCCTCGAAGCAGCCGCGAGAAATGTCGGCGTTTGAACCGGGAATCCTTGTAGCGCAGGAATGGGAGACGACGACCGAACTTGCTGCGCAAGTGTCGCACGACTAGGTTGAGGTAGTCCGGCCGCCAGATCACGTCGACGTTAGGCGGCAGTTCGCGCTCAGGGCGTTTGAAGTGAGTGTGCAACACCGTGACCTGTCCCTGTGTCGACAACCAAGACAAAAGCGAGAGAAGGGCGTTGACGTTGCCGGCCCGATAGTCGGCGGCCAGCGAGATGTCGTTGTAAACGAGGATGCGCATGGTGGAGGAGTGACCTCAGGCGTCGGTGGTGCGTGAGGCGGCCGCGGTCAGGTGGAGAAGCCGCGCCTTGGTCAGGATGATGAAGGCATCCGACCCCAGGATCGCCAGCGAGGTCCCGAACAGACCCCACGGGGGCAGCAGCGACGCGCTGAGCGCGAAGAACAGGACGCTGCCCACGAGGCTGATGCGGAAGCTCTGCGAGGAATGCCTTAGGGACAGAAAGAGAGGGTGAACCGGCGTGGCGCCAAGGACGAAGGTCATCACCAACGCCAACACGCCGAAGATGCGCTGCAGATGATCCAGCGGCCATGCGGTTGTGTCCACGCGGAAGGCCAGCGGGAACCAGATCGGGAGTGCCAGCGTCGCGGCGCCGTAGAGCAGCAGCAGCAGTCCGCCCAGGAGCAGGCACTGGCGCAGGCATTGCCGCGCAAGGTCGGCGACCGTCGATTGGTGGCGGATCCGCACGAAGTAAGGGAACAGCATCTGGTTGATCACGGTCGTGGCCTGAACCACGGCGGTCGCACAGCGCTTGAGGATGTCCCAGATCGCCAGGGACTCCAGGCCGAGCAGGGCGCTCACGAGCAGCTTGTCGATGTGAGCCGTCGGTAGGTGGATGATCTCCGTCAACATGCCCCACAGCGAGAAGCCGTAGATCGACCTCAACGTGGGAGGCGAGGCGGTGTCGACACCGCCCGCGGCCGGAGCTTCGTCGCGGCGTGCGAGGCGTGCGGAAGAGAGCGCCAGGTATCCGCACCAGCGCAACAGCTCGGGCAGGACCAGGGTGAGGGCCACGGACGCGAGCGAGGTGGCGCTCCGTACAAGCACCAGAGCCATCGCGATCTTCAGTGTCGAGGCGCTGATGTCGACCAGCGCCTGCTGCGCGAAGCGGCCTTCCTGTCGGATGACCGCGATCAATGCGCCTGGAGGGGTGAGGGCGACGTTGACCGCCAGCCAGAGCAGCGTGGCCGGCGCGACGACGTCCTGCGAAAGGGCCCGGGGAAAAGCCAGGTGCGTTAGCGCGAGCAGCATCGCGCCAACGATGGCGGTGGTGATATCGATGGCGAGGCAACGGCGCAGCAATCCCGTGCCCGGGGGGGCCGCGCTGTTGAGCAGGCCCTGCCAGGACTGGGTGTTGAACAGGATCTGGCAGATGGCGACCGAGGTGAGCAGCAGGCTGATCGCGCCGAAGGTCCGCAGGTCGACGCTGTTGAAGACGATCGACAGGACGACGAAGGTGGACATTGCCGCGTACACATTTCCCGCGGCCAGCAGCACCCCGCTGCCTAGCGATTTCAGCCGCACCATGCGCGCACCCGGTTGCGCAGCGAGATCAGCGCCGGCGCGGTCGCCGAAGCGACGCGGCTGGCCAGGTCACGCCCTGCGGCCAACGCGGCTCGAGCGCCGCCGACGCGCGCGAGGTAGCTGCCGCAGGTCAGTTCCGTGTGGCGATCCGGACGCAGCCAGAGGTACAGCTTGCGGTGCTTGCTGCTGCGCAGGCCCAGGTTCCACGGATTGACGATGGCGAAGTTGGTCTTGAGCACCGCGTGGGAGAGCCGGGCCAGTTCGGGGTCGAGGTGGCCGGAGAAGGGGTAGCTCACGCCGAGCTTGTCGCGCACGAGGTGGTAGATCAGGTAAGTCTCTGATCGGTATCGTGAGCAGATCTCAGGGGCTGGGGACGCGCCCTGGAAATGGGTGAAGAACTCGCCGTCGGGCAACGGGGCGGAAAAGATGGCCCGCACGTCCTCAACGCGGCCAAGGTAGACCCAGTCGCAGACGTGGAAGTACAGGCCGGCGCGCCTGGCGTCCAGTGTGGTGAGGCTGGTGGCGACCACCTTGTGGCCGAACAACGCCGGGGCGCTAGCCGGGATGGCGGTGCACAGCGAGGTCAGCTCGGGGAGTCGTGCGGGATCGATCGCGATGTCGGAGCGGGTCTTCACGACCCAGGGCGTGCGGACCTGGTCCAGGCCGGCGCGGGTGCTGACGATCTGGCGCCGGATGTTGTCGCCCTTGAAACCAGGAATGGCCGGTGCGCCGGGATCCTCGGAGAAGACCGTGGTGATGCCGGTTGGGCCCGTGGCGGCCACCGCGGCGCGGTTAGATTCCCAGCAGGAAAGCACGATCGGCAGCGTGGGTGCGAGCGCCTTCAGCCGCTCGATGATGCGGGCGGTTTCCTCGCTGTAGTTGCCCTGGAGGAGGACGGTGACGTGATCGAGTGGCACGGGAGGCATGTGGCGTGGGTCGTCAGGGAGCGGCCGGGCTGTGCCTGAGCCGGTCGGCGAGGCGCTTACCGGTTTGGATCATCGGATGCTCGATGGCGCGGTAGGTGATGCCGGCGACCACTAGAAGGCTCACGGGAAGTAGCGCCAGCATCCAGACCTCTGCGCCGGCGCGTCGGGGCAGGATCAGGGCGAGCGAGATGGCGAAGGTGTGGCACAGGTAGACCGAGTAGGTGTACTTGCCCAGGAACGCCAGTCGCCAGTTGAAGGAGGACTCCAGCCGCAGCGCGACGGCCACCACGGCCCATGCGGGCAGGCCCCAGGCGATCCAGCGCGGCAGCAGGACGTCGCCGAAGGCGATCACCATGCGCGGCGCATGGCCGAGATCCAGTTCCGCAGGGTAGCCGCCATCGCGGCCCGTGGCGCCCAGCAGGAACAGGGCCACTGCACCGATGACCATCAGCAGCGCCGGCACCGCCGACAGGCGTGCCGACAGGTGCGACTGCCTTGCCAGGTGCAGCGCCAGCGCGTAGCCACCTGCGAACTCCAGCAGGATCGGGTTGAAGTAGTACTGGTCGACAACCAGGGACGCGCCAGCCAGCAGCACGGCCACCACCATCGGTAGCCACTTCGCGCGGAAGGCGATTGCCAGCGCGCAGAGCGCGTAGAAGAACACCTCGAACTGCAGCGTCCATCCGATGTGGACAATCGGGTCTGCGTACTGCATCTGATCGAGTCGGGGAATCAGCGTGAGCGAATGCAGTAGCTCCGGCACCGACGGCAGGGGCAGGCCCTTGCGCCAGAGCAGCAGGACGGTCGCGGCGGTCACGATCCAGTACAGCGGAACGATCCTGAAGGCTCGGGAGATCAGGAACTGCACTAAGGGCCGTTGCGCTGAGGGGCTTGACAGGGCGCGAACAGTCGACAGCCCGATGACCACGCCGCTGATGACGAAGAAGAGGTCCACGCCGATGGACCCCACGAACCGATTGGCGCCAAGCCACCACCCGATCACAGGAATGTCATAGGCCGGCACATGGGCGCACACCACCAGCAGCGCTGCCACGATGCGCAAGGTCTCCAGCGACTGTAGGCTGCGCGAGAGAATGGCCGTTGATGTCGTGGGGCTCACGCGCGAGACGGACTCCGAGGCAGCAGACCTCTCCAGCGAGGGCGTTGGCAGGCTCATGATGCCCTTCCTTGTTCCGGACGAAGCGTGGCGGAGTTGCCGAGTAGGTGCTCGTAGCGGGCGAACCCGACTTCAGGGGTGAATTCGGCGTCCCAGATCCGGCGGACCGCGCCCTGGCGACTACCGCATGGTGTGACGGTACCCAGGGCCTGATCGAGGTCGCGGAATCTCCGGTGATCGAAGGTCGTCCCCAGTCCGAGCGCTGCCATTTCGCGATGCACGGCGATATTGGACATCAGGGCAGGCTTGTCCAGACGGGCGGCTTCCAGGACCACCAGGGGCATGCCCTCGGCGAAAGAGGGCAGCACCAGCGCGTCGACCTCGGCAAGCACGAGGTCGGGGCGTGCGATGGCGCCCAGCACGAGCATCCGTTCTTCGCAGCGTTGGCGCACGATACCGGCGCGGAGTTCTTCGATCTGGTTGCCATCGCCGCAGAACACCAAGGCGACATCCTCGCGCGTGGCAAGCGCCGCCATCAGGCCCAACACGTTTTTGCGGCGATGTATCCCGCCCACGAACGCCAGCACGCGTCGTCCGCGACGGCGCTGCTCCTCGATCCAGGGCGTGAAGCGAGCGGCCATGTCCGCGCGTGGCGCCTGGCCAGCCGGTTCGGGCGGCGCGCGAAAGTTGTAGGCGGTGGACAGCGTCGCACCGGGGAGCTTGCGCCGGTAGTAACGCTGCATGGCGTGGGAAATGCAGACGGCATGGTCCATCGCAGCCACGGCCCGGCGCCACAGTTGCCAGGAGATCGCCACTTGCCAGCGCCGGTGGTCGAAGCCGAGATCGATCAGGAAGTAGTTGTGCAGCGTCGTGACGACCTGGCATCGACCCATCAGCGCCACGAGTCCACCGATCAGGTCGGGGCGCAGGCAATGCGTGTGCAGCACGCCGCGCAACGAGACCAGGTCCCGCCAGCGAAACAGGCGGACCTCGTCGAACTCGTCCAGGTCGTCTCGCGTATTGCCGCCCGAGAGGGCCAGCATGCGGACGCTGTAGCCACGACGTTTGGCTTCCCGCCCGATATCCACTGCCACGTTGCAGGGCCCGGTTCGATCGAATCGCGGGACCAGCAGGTTATAGCGGGGTGAAGTAGTCATCGATAAGTGTTGGTACCTGGACCTGGTAGGTCGCGACAGCATGAGTCAGTAGGTAGCCCCCCGAGAGGAAGCCCCGCAGCCATCGGTTGCGCACATGCTCGCGCACCAGCAGTGGAAGGATGAAGACCTCGCCGAAGCTGAGGGCGGTGGACAGTCGGCCGCTGAGGATCGCGAAGTCGTAGAAGCCGAATCGCATGCCCACATGCACGGCGTACATGCCGACGAGCGCGACGAACGCGCGAGAATCCTGAAGCCGCGGCGTCACCGCGAACAGCATCAGTGCAATTAGCAGCGCTGCCCTAATGTTGGGGGGCGCCAGGATTTGCAACTCCTGGTTGTATTGCCCGTCCGCCGCATAGTCCGCCAGACGGCCCACCGCGCTGACCACATCCAGCGTCATCACGGCCCGTGCCAGGAGAACGGTGAGCGCGACCAGCGCTAAGCTCCACAGGGTCAAGGATCGCCGTGTGGGTTTCGGCTGCATGAAGGAGAGCATCCAGCCCGTCACCAGCGTCAGACAGGAGACGATATGAACCATCGACGTGGCGAAGAGGCAAAGGCCTGGCGTGAGCCCCTTACGCCGGGAGACCACCAGCGGCAGCAGGCTGAACGCCAGGCCCATAGCCAGGCCTTGGCGGATCTGCAGGAATTGTTGGGCCAGGAAGAAGGTGCCTAGGTAGTACGGCGCGATGGCTCCAAGAGACAACCCCAAGCGTGTTGAGGCGAGCGACAGGAAGTAAAAGGTGGCGAACGAGAAGACGAAGAATAGAACTGGCGACGGTAGGCTGAGCGCATTAATCAACCAGCTCAGCACACCGAAGGACCACTCCATGCTGAATGAGCCGTAGTAACTTAGCGGGTCCCACGGAAAGTCTTGAGTGGCCTTGAACGCTTCAAGATAGTTCGCGGTGTCGCCGGTGTCGCCGCGCAGCGCGACGATCATCGACAAGGGCAAGAACAGTAGCAACGTCAGCCAATGTCGGGCTCGCCAGTTAAGGGCCCCGAATGCGCGTTCGGGACTAGCTGCCTTCGAACGCTGCCCAGTCTCATCGGCAGCCATCTGAATCAGTTCTGGCGCAAGCCGGTCATCAGTAGCCTGCTGGCCAATGCCGTCGTCAAGAGTAGGCCCGCGATTGCCGCGATGATCGAGCGCTTTGGCTTGCTTTTCTTCTCGGGCGTGGTCGCTGCATCGACCACCTGGAACGTCGTACCGTCCCGCGCCTCATCCAGTTTGGCCAGCTCAAACTGACGAGAGAAGATCTCGAACAGCGCCTCTTGATACTTGAATTCCCGATAAGCGCTCAGGTAACTGGTCTGGTCGCCCGGTGGTGATGGCTTCTCCATCGCGCGCAACTGGGATTGAGCGCTCTGCAGCGCTGCCAGTTGCTGTTGGACCACCGACGAGTTCTCGGTGTACTGCCGCCGCGAGGCGGCGAGTCGCATTTCGAGCGAAGACACCTCAGCCTTAGTATGCGCGTATGCATCCGCGGCAGCCCTAGGCTCGGCCTTGATGGCGGTCGCGGTCAGTCCGCTGGCTTCCATGCGTTGCTGGGCGGCAATGAGGCTGTCGCGGGCGCCTTTGAGTTGCTCTTCAAAGAAAACACGCCGTTGCTTGGCCTCGGAGATAGCAAGCCGAGCCGAAAGTTCCTGAAGCTCGACGATGTAGGCGTTGGCCATGTCGGAAGCTCGTTTCGGATCATGGTCGTCCACTTCGACAGTGATGAGCCCATCCTTCTTGCCGGCGAAGACCCGTGTGTTGTCGCGAAGGTCGCGCCGAGCGTCCGTCGCAGAGTCGACGTCGTATACCTCGCGGAGCTTGAATCGTTCCACCAGCTTGTCGGCGATAGACACACTTTGGAGGAGCGCCACATACTGATCCGCTTGATTCTTAACGTTTGCGCCTATTAGGCCAGACAGTGCGCTGATCGAGGCCATTGCTGCTGCCCCCGAAGACTGCTGTTGTTGGGGGCTGATCAGAACGGTGCGAGCGGTAAAGGTGGGCGGGATCAGGTAGGTTAAGCCGTAAGCGGCGCCAGTGGTCGATGCCAGCGTCACGACCAGCAGTTTCCAGCGAGGTCGCAGCACATTGATGCAGTCGCCTAACGACGCGCCTTGCGAAGGGAAGTCGTTCACCAGTTCTTGGCCCCGATGTAGGGAGGAAGTTGTCATGAACGTCAGTTCCTGATGGTCTTCAACGCCGCGGCGCCCAGGCCGAACTGATAGAGGATCTGCGTCCAGTCCTTCGCCTCCTGGATGAACGTCGTCTTGTTGATCTCCTCTGGAACGAACACGGTGTCGCCCGGCAGGGCCGCGAGCTGCAGCACGCCGTTGGTCGTGTTCAGCCAGCCGCTGCTCGACTGCCGTGCGCTCACCACGCTGCCATTGGCCCGCAGCACGAACACACTGCCCGGATCGGCGCCTCTCGTCGGGCCGCCGGCGAGCTTGACGATGTCTTCAATCGTGTTGCCGGGCTTGAGCAGATAGCTGCCGCCATTGAACACGCTGCCGAAAACGCCAACGGTGTTCGCGCGCGCAGGGATGTAAAGCTTGTCGCCGTCCTCAACGGGCAGCGGGGACAGTTCGCGAGAGCTGTCAGTCAGGTCCAGCACGACCCGGCCCGTCGGGCGCACCGCGCGCAGGCGCTCGATCAGTCGGGTGGTGCCTGCTTGCTTCTGAACCGCTGCGGCTGCATCGTCGGCATTGCTGACCCTTTGCGTTGACGTGCTGCGCGTGAAGTCGGTTTCCAGGTCGCGCAAGGCGCGGTCGTACTGCACCTCCTGGACCTTGCGGACACTTTCCCGTGACAGGTCCGTGCCGAATAAATAGGCCTGGGCCGTCAGGCCGCCGGCGGCCTGCACGGCGTCGACGAGCGTGCTGGTGGGTGGCAGCACATAGTCGCCCGGCCGTGCCACCTCGCCCTCCACGCGGATGCGCTTGTACTGTTTGGCCTGGGGCAATGCTGCGGACATGCCGTTGAAAGCGCGCAGCACATCGCCGTTGCTCAAGCCTTGGCCGCCGTCCTGGGGCAGGGCCAGTTCCACCACGCGTCGGTCGTTGCGGTCCGACAGGCGCTCGATCGCCGCGCGCCGAGGGTCGGCAACCGTCGAGAAGCCGCCAACAAAGGCGATGGCATCGCTCACGGTTTCGCCGCCCTTGAGTTCAACAACGGCCGGCCGGTTGACGCTGCCAATCAGCGCGGCCTGGGGGCCGATGGGGCCGACATGCAGCACATCATCCGCTTGCAGCGGCAGGTCGCCCTTCTTGTCGCCGCGCACCAGCAGGTCGTAGAGATCGAAATGCCCAACCGTCTTGCCGTTGCGGCGCAACTCGATGTTCCGGAAACTGCCTGCGGCTGACGGGCCGCCAGCCTGCACAAGGCCGGTCATGACCGTCGCCAGACTGCTGACGCTGTAAGCACCAGGGCGTGCGACGAAGCCGGTGACGTAGTAGCGGATGCTGCGCAGCCGGCCCAGCGTGGCGCTGAGCTGGAAATTCTTGAATACCTGGCCCACGCGGCGGGTCAGCAACTCGTTCAGATCGGCCTGCTTCACGCCGGCCACCACGACCGGCCCGATGCGAGGGACCACGATGCGACCGGACTGGTCAACGGTCAGGCGCAGATCGGCATCGACGGAGCCCCAAAGCGTCAGCTGGATTTCATCGCCGAGTCCGACGACGTAGTCCGGTGGGACCTGCCGATTGGCCTCGACGGCGGCAACGTTTCGGCTCGGCAGCATCAGGTCGCTGCCAAGGCGCTGAATCAGCACACCGGCCAATTCACTCACATAGATTTCGAACTCACTGAGGGCGTTGGCCTTGGGTAGATTGGCCTTGGGCAGATTGGCCTTCGTGGTGTCGGCCCTGGGCTCATCAAGCGTGGGCGCACGCGGCTGGTCATCGGTCGGTGGTACACGCCCAGTCCCGTTGACGAGTCGAATCGGTCCCGTCGAATCGGCCTTCTGGTTGTCGTTGTCCGTCTTGAGTTCGGTGCCAGCGAACGCGGGCATCACGCCGGACAGCGAGGCGGCGGCAAGGAGAGCGGTGAGGAATGGCCAGCGCAAGGGTGCACCTGTTGATTGATCAACGCCTGACCCTGCATGTGGGGTCCGACGTCAAATGGAGCGCGATTCTAGAGGGGCCGCCACGGGCCCGTCGGTGATCGCGTCGGTACACTGAAGTGGATGCTTTATCTGCTTGTTTCCTTTTTTGTCGCGGCCGCGGTGACTTTGCTGGTCATTCACTCCGCCCGCAGCCATGCCCATATCTCGGCGGATTCCGATCTCGACGGCCCGCAGAAGTTTCATGCCACGCCTGTGCCTCGCATCGGCGGCGTGGGCATGTTCGGTGGCCTGGCCTGCTGCGTGGCTGTTGCAGCAGCAGTTCAGCACCGGGACTGGCGCTTTGGTGGCCTGCTGCTGCTGTGCGGCCTGCCAGCCTTCGCGGCGGGTTTGATCGAGGACTTGACCAAGCGGGTGTCTCCGGGCAAGCGGTTGTTGGCCACGGCGGTGTCGGCGGCCTTGGGCATCTGGCTGCTCGGCGCCACCATCACCAAGACCGATGTTCCGGGCCTCGACTGGCTGGTATCGAGTGGCGTCGGCGCCTGGCTCGCCACGGTCTTCGCGGTGGCTGGCGTCGCCAATGCGGTCAACATCATCGACGGCTTCAACGGCTTGTCGTCGATGTGCGTAAGCCTGATGCTGCTGGTGTTCGCCTATGTCGCCTATCAGGTCGGTGACACGACGCTGGCACTGTGGGCGCTGGCTGGTGTCGGTGCGGCGCTGGGCTTTTTCGTTTGGAACTTTCCCAATGGCCTGGTGTTCCTGGGTGACGGCGGCGCCTACTTTCTGGGCTTCTACCTCGCCGAAATCGGCATTCTGCTGATCGCTCGCAACCCGCAGGTGTCGCCTCTGTTTCCGTTGATGGTCTGCATCTACCCGGTGTTCGAGACGGTGTTTTCCATTTACCGGCGCAAGATCGTTCGCGAGGTGCCCCCGGGCCTGCCGGATGGCATCCATCTGCATTCGCTGATCTATCGCCGCCTGATGCGCTGGGCGATCGGTGCGCGAGATGCCCGCGCGATGACGCGGCGCAACTCGATGACCGCGCCCTACCTGTGGATGCTCTGCGTCTCGTCGCTGCTGCCGGCTTTGGCGTTCTGGGACTCGACGCCGATGATCGGCGCCTGCATGGTCTTGTTCGGGCTGACCTATGTGGCGCTGTACCGGCGTATCGTCCGCTTCAAGACGCCGAAGTGGCTGGTGGTGAACCGCTGAGCGCCACGCAAAACCTGTGGCGGCGATAATCATGCCACTTATGAGCGAAACCGCTTCCCAGACCGTCACGCCCGCCGATGCGGGCACCGAGCCGGCGCCGCCGGCGCGCTTCGACACCCTTCCTCTCGACCCCAAGCTCCTGCGTGCGGTGGCCGACTCGGGCTATCTGACGATGACGCCCATCCAGGCCAAGGCGATCCCGATCGTGCTGCAGGGCCGTGATGTGATGGGTGCCGCACAGACCGGCACCGGCAAGACGGCCGCGTTCTCGATCCCGCTGCTGCAGCGCATGCTCAAGCACGAGAACCCCAGCGTCTCGCCCGCCCGCCACCCGGTGCGGGCGCTGGTGCTGGCGCCGACGCGCGAGCTGGCCGACCAAGTCGCCGACAACGTCAAGAAGTACGCCAAGCACACCAACCTGCGCTCCGTCGTCGTCTTCGGCGGTGTGGACATGAAGCCGCAGACGGCCGCACTCAAGGCCGGCGTCGAGGTGCTGATCGCCACGCCCGGCCGCCTGCTGGACCACATCGAGGCCAAGAACTGCGTGTTGAACCAGGTCGAGTACGTCGTGCTTGACGAGGCCGACCGCATGCTGGACATCGGTTTCCTGCCGGACCTGCAGCGCATCCTGAGCTTCCTGCCCAAGCAGCGGCAGACGCTGTTGTTCTCAGCCACCTTCTCGCCCGAGATCAAGCGCCTGGCGCAGAGCTATCTGCAGGACCCGATCCTGGTCGAGACGGCCCGCCCGAACCAGACCGCATCGACCGTCGAGCAGCGCTTCATCAGCGCGACGGACGATGACAAGCGCGCCATCATTCGGCAGATCCTCAAAGAGCGGTCCATTCGTCAGGCCATCGTCTTCGGCAACTCCAAGCTCGGCGTGGCCCGGTTGGCACGTTCGTTTGAGCGCGACGGCCTGCGCACCGCCGCCTTGCATGGCGACAAATCGCAGGATGAGCGCTTGAAGTCGCTGGACGCGTTCAAGCGTGGCGAGGTGGACCTGCTGGTGGCCACCGACGTCGCCGCCCGCGGCCTGGACATTGCTGACCTACCGGCCGTCTTCAACTTCGACGTGCCCTTCAACGCCGAGGACTATGTTCACCGCATTGGCCGCACGGGCCGTGCCGGCGCCTCGGGCCTGGCGGTGACCTTGGTGACCAAGTCCGATGCGCGGCTGGTGTCCGATATCGAGAAGCTCATCAAGCGCAAGATCGACCTGGATGCCTTCGAGCTGCAGGACAGTCGCCCGCCGCGCTTCGAGCGCCGTCGGGATGACGATGAGGCCCCGGCCCAGCGCCCCGCCGCCCGCCCGGCGGTCCGCCCGCCGGCGGCGCCCAAGGACCCCTTCTTCGACCAGCCCTACGAGGCGCGCGCGACCTCTGCCGAGCCGCCGGCCTGGGAAAAGGCCAAGGCTGCGGCGCCGGTCAAGGGCTTGTCGGCCTACATCAAGCCCAAACGCCAGGTGGCGGCCCTGTTCGGCGCCAAGAAGCCGGCGTCCGTCGAAAGCTAGGCCAGCAGCGCGAAGACCGCCGGGACGCGGTCGGGCAGGGCGGGGCTGTTGCCCCTTTTCCAGTCCGCGGCGGTCGCGGTGCGCGTCCAGCCACCCGGCAGCGTCAGGCCGACGCTGATCGACAGCCGGGTGCTGGGTTTCAGAGTCGTCAGCAGTGATTGGCGCAGCGCCTCGTTGCGGTAGGGCGTCTCGATCAGCAGCTGCGTCTGCTGCGACTTGGCCGACAGGGCTTCCAGCTCGCGGATGCGGGCTATGCGTGCGGCTGCGTCCACCGGCAGATAGCCCACAAAGGCAAAACTCTGCCCGTTCAGCCCGCTGGCTGCCAGCGCGAGCAGCAGCGAGCTCGGGCCCGACAGCGGCACGACCTCGATGCCGGCCTCATGCGCCAGCGCGACCAGCCGCGCGCCTGGGTCGGCCACGGCCGGCAGGCCGGCTTCCGAGATCAGGCCGACGTCGTGGCCGGCCAGAGCCGGTGCCAGCAGCGCGCGCCAGGCGGCCGAATCGTCGCCGGCGGCGCGGCCCTTGGCCTGTCGGGGGAGTTCGGCGATCTGCAGCGCCTGCAGTGGCTGCGCCAGGGGCGTCACCTCGCTGACCCGCTTGAGCAGCGAGCGTGTCGTCTTGGCGTTTTCGGCCGCCCAGTGGCTCAGCCGCGCCGCGGTGTCGAGGACCCGCTGCGGCAGCACGTCGCGCAGATCGAGGCTGTCGTCCACGCCGAAGTCCAGCGTGTTGGGCATCAGGATCAGCCGGCCTTTGCCGTTCATGCCAGAGGCTCCAGGCCGGCGCGGCGCAACAGGCTGCAGGTGCGGATCAGCGGCAGGCCGATCAGGGCCGTCGGATCATCGGACTCCACCGCCTCCAGCAGTGCGATGCCAAGGCTTTCGACCTTGGCGCTGCCGGCGCAGTCATAGGGCTCGTCGGCCCGCAAATAGGCCTCGATGGCGTCGTCGGTCAGTGCGCGAAAACGCACACGCACGGCGGCGCGCTCGATGGCCGCCAGCCCCGGCGCGATGACGGCGACTGCGGTCTGGAAGATCACCGTACGGCCGCTCATCCGGCGCAACTGCGCGACGGCGGCCGCGTGGCCACCCGGCTTGCCAAGCGCTGTGCCGTCGAGGTCGGCCACCTGGTCCGAGCCGATGACGATGGCGCCGGGGTGTGTGGCCGCTACAGCCCGGGCCTTGGCCAGCGCCAGGCGCTCGGCCAGCGCCGCCGGCGCTTCGCCGGCCAGGGCGGTTTCGTCCACGTTTGGCGCCACCGCCTCGAAGGGCAGGCGCAGCCTGCTCAGCAACTCTTGGCGGTAGCGCGAGGTCGACGCGAGGATCAAAGGAGGCATCGGACGATTTTCGCCCGCCTAAACTTCGGGCCATGAAATCGCGTGCCTTTGCCCCCGAGAAACTCGACCTGGCCGCTTTCGCCCATGACGGCGCCAGCCTGCAGGGTGAATGGCCGGCCGTATCGTTGCAGCGTCTGGCCGACGCCGCGGCGCCTGAGGCGCCGGCCCGTGAGTGGCCTCCGCTGGGTTGGTTCCTGCACGGCGAGATCCGCCGGCCCAAGGCCGCAGCGCCACAGACCTGGTTGCACCTGACGGCCAGTGCGCAGGTTGCACTGACCTGCCAGCGCTGCCTGCAGCCGGTGCACGAGACGGTGGAGGTCGACCGCTGGTTTCGATTTGTCGACACCGAGGCCGAAGCCGCGGCGCTGGACGTGGACAGCGACGACGACGTGCTGGCCCTGCCGCGCCACCTCGATGCGCGCGAGCTCATCGAGGATGAGTTGCTGCTGGCGCTGCCGCTGGTGCCGCGCCACGCCAGCTGCCCACAGCCGCTGCCGGGGGCCGGCGAGCAGGCCGAGCCTGAGACCGAACCGCGTCCCAACCCTTTCGCCGCACTCGCTGCGCTCAAGCGAAAAGGTGATTGAAGCCCATGCGGCGTGTTCGGCATCGTCCGCGGCGAGAGCGGTCGTCTTTACGTGCTCTTGCATCACTGCTACAATCGTGGGCTTTTCTGCGGCCTGGGGCTCGAGCGTCGTTCTCGCTCGTGGCTTTGCAAGGGGTCGCAACCCCAAACCCCGCAGATTCCGGAGAATTTCATGGCCGTTCAGCAAAACAAGAAGTCGCCTTCCAAGCGCGGCATGCACCGTTCCCACAATGCCCTGGTCACCCCGGGCACGGCGATCGAGCCGACGACCGGCGAAGTGCATCTGCGTCACCACATCAGCCCCACCGGTTTCTACCGTGGCCGCAAGGTGCTGAAGAGCAAGGCCGACGCGGCCTGAGCTCGCTGCGCCGCGCTGGCGCGGTGCACACCGATGAATCTGCCAACCCGGCCTGCGTCCCGCGCAGGGCCGGGTTTGGTCTTTTCTGAACCGCATTTGTCCGGACCGACGTCTCGATGACCCACGCGCCCCTGCCTGCACTGCCCGATCCCGTCCGTCTCGCCGTCGACTGCATGGGCGGCGACCACGGCCCGTCGGTCACGTTGCCGGCCTGTCGCGCCTTCCTCGACAAGCACCCCGGCGCCGAGCTGTTGCTCGTCGGCAAGCCCGAGGCGCTGACCGCCGCGGCCGCCTGGCCACGCTGCCGTGTTGTGGCGGCCAGCGAGGTGGTCACGATGGACGACCCGATCGAAGTGGCGCTGCGCCGCAAGCGTGACTCGTCCATGCGCGTCGCGATCCAGCAGCTCAAGCCCGGCCGAGACGGCGAGCCGGCGCTGGCCCATGCCTGCGTGTCCGCGGGCAACACCGGTGCGCTGATGGCGGTGGCCAAAGTCCTGCTCAAGACGCTGGAAGGCATCGACCGCCCCGCCATCGCGGCCGTGATGCCGAATGCCGCTGGCCGCTTCACCACCGTGCTCGACCTGGGCGCCAACGTTGACTCGTCGGCCGAGAACCTGCTGCAGTTCGCGGTGATGGGCAGTGCGCTGGTGTCGGCGGTCGATGGCATCGAGGAGCCGAGCGTCGGCCTGCTCAACATCGGCGAAGAGGCCATCAAGGGCAGCGAGACCATCAAGCGGGCCGGCGAGCTGCTGCGTGCGGCCGGTGCCGCCGGCCAGCTCAACTTCCACGGCAATGTCGAGGGCAACGACATCTTCAAGGGCACGACCGACATCGTCGTCTGCGACGGCTTTGTCGGCAACGTCATGCTCAAGGCCTCGGAGGGCCTGGCCGGCATGATGGGCGGCTTCATCAAGGCCGAGTTCAAACGTGATTGGCCCAGCAGGCTGGCCGGCTTGCTGGCCCTGCCGGTTCTCCAGCGCTTCAAGCACCGGGTGGACCACCGCCGCTTCAACGGGGCGGCGCTGCTGGGCTTGCGCGGCCTGGTGTTCAAGAGCCATGGCTCGGCCGACGCCTTCGCGTTCGAGCAGGCCTTGGCCCGCGCTTATGATGCCGCGCGCAACCGGCTGCTTGACCGGGTACACGACCGCATCGTCGCCACGCTGCAAACGGGGGCGATGGACGCTGGAGACAACGCGGCGACCGCCGCGCAGGCTGAATGACCCCCCCACGCTATTCCCGCATTCTCGGCACCGGCAGCTTCCTGCCCGCAGGCCGGGTGACCAATCAGGCTCTGGCCGATCGACTCGCGGCCGACGGCATCGAGACCTCCGACGATTGGATCGTCGAGCGCACCGGCATCCGCGCCCGTCACTTCGCGGCGCCCGACCAGGCTGCCAGCGATCTCGCCTTGCCCGCGGCCCAGGCCGCTCTTGAGGCGGCTGGCATCCCAGCCGAGGAACTCGACCTCATCATCGTCGCCACGTCAACGCCGGACATGGTCTTCCCGTCCACCGCCTGCCTGCTGCAGAAGAAGCTTGGCGTGTTCGGCTGCGCAGCCTTTGATGTGCAGGCGGTTTGCTCCGGCTTCGTTTACGCCCTCGGCGTGGCCGACGCGATGATCAAGGCTGGATCGGCCACCAAGGCACTGGTCGTCGGCGCCGAGGTGTTCTCGCGCATCCTCGACTTCAAGGACAGAACCACCTGCGTGTTGTTCGGCGATGGTGCCGGCGCCGTGGTACTGGGAGCGAGCGAGGAGCCGGGCATCCTGGCCACCGAACTACATGCCGATGCCCGCCACGTCGACATCCTGTGCACGCCGGGCACGGTGTCGGGTGGCCAGGTGCTGGGCTCGCCCTTGCTGAGGATGGATGGCCAGGCCGTGTTCAAGCTCGCGGTTGGCGTGCTGGAGAAGGTCGCCCGTTCGGTGCTGGACAAGGCCGGCCTGGCTGATGCCGACATCGACTGGCTGATCCCGCACCAGGCCAACATCCGCATCATGCAGGGCACGGCCAAGAAGCTGCGCATGCCGCTGGACAAGCTCATCGTCACGGTCGACGAGCACGGCAACACTTCGGCCGCGTCTGTGCCTTTGGCGCTCGACGTCGCCGTGCGCAGCGGCCGCATCCAGCGCGGCGATACCGTGCTGCTGGAGGGTGTCGGCGGCGGTTTCACCTGGGGCGCGGCCCTGCTCAACTACTGATTTTTCCCGAGTTCTCTTCTATGACTGCACGCTTTGCCGTTGTCTTTCCCGGCCAAGGCTCGCAGGCCGTCGGCATGCTCGACGCCTGGGGCGACCACCCTGAAATCCGCCGCACGCTGGAGGAGGCGTCCGCTGCACTCGGCGAAGACATCGGCGCGCTGATCCACACCGGCCCCAAGGACCAGCTGGACCTGACCACCAACACCCAGCCTGTCATGCTCACGGCCGGCATCGCCTGCTGGCGTGCCTTCGTCGCCGAGACCGGTGCCGTGCCGGCCGCCGCGGCCGGCCATTCGCTGGGCGAGTACACCGCCCTGGTCGCCGCTGGCGCACTCAGCCTGGCCGATGCGCTGCCGCTGGTGCGCTTTCGCGCCCAGGCCATGCAGGAGGCCGTGCCGGTCGGTGCCGGCGCGATGTACGCCATCCTCGGCCTGGACGGCGAAGCGGTCCGCGAGGGTTGTGCCCGGGCTGCGGCCGAGACCGGCGAGGCCATCGAGGCCGTCAACTTCAACGATCCCAAGCAGACGGTCATCGCCGGCAGCAAGGCCGGTGCCGAGAAGGCGGCCGAGATCCTGAAGGCCCTGGGCGCCAAGCGTGCGCTGCCGCTGCCGGTGTCCGCGCCCTTCCACTCCAGCCTGATGAAGCCGGCCGCCGAGCGGCTGAAGGACAAGCTGGCGTCGGTGCAGTTCCAGGCCGCTGCCTTCCCGGTGGTCAACAACATCGACGTGGCCGTCACCGACAGCGCCGATGCCCTGCGTGATGCCCTCTACCGCCAGGCCTTCGGCCCGGTGCGTTGGGTCGAGGTCGTGCAGGCGCTCAAGGCCCGCGGCCTGAACCACCTGATCGAAGCCGGCCCCGGCAAGGTGCTGACCGGCATGGCCAAGCGCATCGACGCCGAGCTCCAGGCCGCCTGCGTATTCGACCCCGCCTCGCTGGCCGAGGCCCGTGCCCTTCTTGGAGCGTGACCCATGACTGACTCTGCATCCCTCGCGAAGCTGGGCATCGCCCTCGTCACCGGCGCCAGCCGCGGCATCGGCCGCGCGATCGCGCTGCGCCTGGCCGAGGCCGGCTGGCGCGTCATCGGCACCGCAACTTCCGACGCGGGCGCCGCGGGCATCACCGAGGCGCTCGGCGCCCATGGCGGCCGCGGCATGGTGCTCAACGTGACCGACGGTGCCGCGGTGCAGGCTGCGGTCGACGCCATCGTGGCCCAGGAGGGCGGCCTGCACGTGCTCGTCAACAACGCCGGCATCACGCGCGACATGCTGTCCATGCGGATGAAGGACGAGGACTGGGACGCCGTCATCGACACCAATCTGAAGGCCGTGTTCCGTCTCGCCCGCGCGGCCACCAAGCCGATGATGAAGCAGCGTACCGGCCGCATCATCAACATCACGTCGGTGGTCGGCGCCTCCGGCAACCCAGGCCAGGCCAACTATGCCGCCGCCAAGGCGGGCGTGGCCGGCCTCACCCGCTCGCTGGCGCGCGAGCTGGGCAGCCGTGGCATCACAGTCAACTGCGTCGCGCCCGGCTTCATCGCCACCGATATGACCGAGGTGCTGCCCGAGGCGCAGAAGACCGCGCTGCTGGCGCAGATCCCGTTGGGCCGCCTGGGGGCGCCGGACGAGATTGCCGCTGCCGTCGTCTTCCTGGCGTCATCGGGGGCGGCCTACATTACCGGCTCGGAACTGCACGTCAACGGCGGCATGTTCATGGCCTGAACCCCATGGCCTGCGGACCCTCCCAGGCCACGCTGGCGCCCTGAACTAGGGGTGCCGCTCTAGAGCCCGTAGAATGGCGGGCTGTTTTCTGCAAACCCCTCCTGGAGGAGTCATGAGCGATATCGAAGCACGAGTCAAGAAAATCATCGCCGAGCAACTCGGCGTGGCGGAAGCCGACGTCACGAACGAAAAGGCTTTCGTTGCCGACCTGGGCGCCGATTCTCTGGACACCGTGGAACTGGTGATGGCCCTCGAAGACGAGTTCGGCATCGAGATCCCGGACGAAGAGGCCGAGAAGATCACCACCGTGCAACTGGCGATCGACTACGCCGTCAAGCACCAGAAGGCCTGAGGCCTCCTGCTGAAGGCCTCGAGGCCTTCGGCTCTTGCAACTCTCTGATCCGCACTGCATGACCCGTCGCCGCGTTGTCGTCACCGGTCTTGGCCTGATCAGTCCCGTCGGCAACAGCGTTGCCGAGGGTTGGGCCAATATCCTCGCCGGGCGTTCCGGCATTGCCACCGTCACCCGTTTCGATGCCAGCAGCATGGCATGCCAGTTTGCGGGTGAGGTCAAGGGCTTCAACATCGAGGAGTACATCCCCGCCAAGGAAGCCCGGCACATGGACAACTTCATCCATTACGGGCTGGCGGCGGCATTCCAGGCGGTGCGTGATTCCGGCATTCCGACCGGAGAGCAACTCACCGAAGAGCAGGCTGAGCGCATCGGCGTGCTCGTGGGTTCCGGCATCGGTGGCCTGCCGCTGATCGAGGCGACTCACACCGAGTTCATGAATCGCGGCCCGCGCCGCATTTCGCCGTTCTTCATCCCGGCCTCGATCATCAACATGATCTCGGGCCATGTGTCGATCAATTTTGGCTTCCAGGGCCCGAACCTTGCGATCGTGACGGCCTGTACCACCGGCCTGCATGCCATCGGTGAAGCCGGCCGCCTCATCGAATACGGCGACGCCGACGTGATGATCGCCGGCGGTGCCGAGGGCGCGGTGTCGGCGCTGGGCATCGGCGGCTTCGCTTCGGCCCGGGCGCTGTCCACCCGCAATGACGACCCGGCGACCGCGTCCCGCCCCTGGGACAAGGACCGTGACGGCTTCGTGCTGGGTGAGGGCGCTGGCGTGCTGGTGCTCGAAGAGTACGAACACGCCAAGAAGCGCGGCGCCAAGATCTACTGCGAACTCGCCGGCTTCGGCATGGGCGCGGACGCTTACCACATGACCGCGCCCAACGTCGACGGCCCCAAGCGATCCATGCGTGCGGCGCTGCGCAATGCGGGCCTCAACCCTGACCAGGTCCAGTACATGAATGCCCACGGCACCTCCACGCCGCTGGGCGACGTGAACGAGACCAACGCGATCAAGCTGGCCTTCGGCGACCATGCCAAGCAGATGGTGGTCAGCTCGACCAAGTCCATGACCGGCCACCTGCTGGGCGGCGCGGGCGGCATCGAGTCGGTGTTCACGGCCCTGGCGATTCGCGATCAGGTGGCGCCGCCAACCATCAACATCTTCAACCAGGATCCGGAGTGCGATCTGGACTACTGCGCCAATGAGGCGCGGCCGATGAAGATCGATGTTGCCGCGAAGAACAACTTCGGCTTCGGCGGCACCAACGGCACGCTGATCTTCAAGCGCGTCTGACCGCGCGACGGCCCGGCGATGCATCGCACGCCGCCAGTCGTGGTGCATTTGCAGCCTCAGGCGGCTGTGCAGGCCTGTGTTGCGGCGCTGGTGGCCCTGGCTGCCGCCGGCCTCGTGGCCTGGGCCTGCGACCATCATCCTCAAGCGTGGCCGGCCTGGCTGATGCTTCCTGTTGCTGCGCTGTGGGCGTGGCGCCTGGCGGCGGTCTCGCCGCGTCGTTTGCGTTGGGACGGCCAGGCCTGGTGGTTGGCCGAGCCAGGCCGCGATGATGAAGCCCAGGTGCAACTCGCGGTGCTGATCGACCTCGATGCCTGGTTGCTGCTGCGCGCCGTGCCCGGGCCGCGCTGGTTGCCGTTGTCACGCCGCCAGCAGGGCGCGCACTGGGGCGCGTTGCGGGCGACGCTGTTCACAGCGTCCGGCGGGATCGTGCAGCGATGAGCGCCGAGGCAGATGCGCGTCTGGTCAGCGAGGCCCAGGCCGGCAGCCGTGCGGCCTTCGACATGCTGGTGCTCAAGTACCAACGGCGCATCGAGCGCCTGCTGTCGCGCAGCGTCTACGACCCGGCCGACGTGGCCGACCTGTGCCAGGAGACCTTCCTCGCGGCCTACAAGGCCCTGCCGGGTTTCCGTGGCGACAGCGCCTTCTACACCTGGATCTACCGCATCGCGATCAACGCGGCCCAGCGTCACCGGGCGCAACGGGCGCGTCAGCGGCCCCATGAGGCCCTCGCCGATGCCGACGGAACTTTTGGCAGCGATGCCACTCCAAGCGACGATGCAAGCCCGGAGGCGTTGCTGGCCAGCCGCCAGCTCGCTGCCGGCTTGAACGCGGCAGTCGAGGCCCTGGCCGACGACCAGCGCCGCGCACTGCTGTTGCGAGAGGTGGAAGGCTTGAGTTACGACGAGATTGCCGAAGTGTTGGACTGCCCGGCGGGCACGGTGCGTTCGCGCATCTTCCGCGCCCGCGAGGCCGTGGCCGCACGGGTGCGTCCGCTGCTAGGCGGCCTGGGGAGAGGGCGATGGTGAACCCGCAGTGCTCAGACGACGCGCCGCTGCACGAAGCGTTGTCCGCCGTGGCCGATGGCCGTGCAACGAGCGAGGAGTGGCAGCGGGTCAGCGCCGCCTGGGCGAGCGACGCGTCGTTGCGCGAGCGCTGGGCGGTCTGGCACGCCGCTAGCGATGGCCTGCGCGCGGCCGAGCTGCCGCCGCTGCATCGTGACCCGGAGGCCTTGCTCGCCGCGCTGCATGCCCGCATGCCTGCGGTGGTGACCCCGAATCCACGCCGGCGCGACTGGTTCGCGCCGCTGGCAGTGGCGGCCGGCTTCGTCGTCATGGCGCTTGGTCTGGTCAGCTGGCAGCCTGCGCCGGCGCCCGAGCCACTCGCTGCGGCACTGCCGATGGCCGCACCCGGCGTGCAGGGTCTGGGCGGCCTGAGCTTTGCACAGGCGGCCGCAGGCCCTACGCTGGCGGGTCTGGGCGCACCGCGCGGCACCGGGCTGTCCCGCGAGGCTCCGCCGGAGTTCGTGGACTGGGGGCTGGTCTTGCCGGAGCCCGTGTCCAAGCATCCTGGCCGCTGATCTGTCACCCTTGCGTTCCCTTTGCCCTGTTGAATCCCTGGAAGTCTCCTATGCACGCTGTGAACCGACTCATTCCTACCCGCACGCGCTTTCTGCTGTCTGGCAGCGCGCTGGCGCTCGCCCTCATGCTGGGCCAGCCCGCCGCGTTGGCGCAGGCGCGCGAGCTGCCAGACTTCACCGAGTTGGTCGAACGAGTCGGCCCTGCGGTGGTCAACATTCGCACGGCGGAGAAGATGAAGCCAGCCGAAGGCCAGGGCGAGATGAACGAGCAGATGCAGGAGTTCTTCCGGCGTTTTGGCGTCCCCGTTCCCAACCCGCGCCGAGGCGCGCCGCGGGGGGGCAACAACGGTGAGGACGAGGACGCGCCGACGCGCCGCGGCGTCGGCTCGGGCTTCATCCTGAGCGCCGATGGCTATGTGATGACCAACGCCCATGTGGTGCAGGGTGCCGACGAGGTCATCGTCACGATGACCGACAAACGCGAGTTCAAGGCCAAGATCATCGGTGCCGACCAGCGGTCCGACGTTGCCGTCGTGAAGGTCGAGGCCAGCGGCTTGCCGGTCGTCAAGCTCGGCGACAGCACCAAATCCAAGGTGGGCGAGTGGGTGATGGCCATCGGCTCGCCCTTCGGGCTGGACAACTCCGTGACTGCCGGCATCATCAGTGCCAAGCAACGCGACACCGGCGAACTGCTGCCCTTGATCCAGACCGACGTGGCCATCAACCCGGGCAACTCGGGGGGGCCGCTGGTCAATATGCGCGGTGAGGTCATCGGGATCAATTCGCAGATCTACAGCCAGAGTGGCGGCTACATGGGCATTTCGTTCGCGATACCCATCGCCGACGCCATCCGCGTGGCCGATGAGTTGCGTGCAGGAGGCCGCGTCGTGCGTGGCTTCCTCGGCGTGCTGCCCGATGACATCACCAAGGAGGTGGCCGAGGCCATCGGTCTGGGCAAGCCGGCGGGCGCCGTGGTGCGCAACGTCACGGCCGGCAGCCCTGCCGAAAAGGCCGGCGTGGAGGGCGGTGACGTGATCACCAAGGTGGATGGCAAGCCGGTCGACAAGGCGGCAGACCTGCGGCGCCTGATCGCCGCGGTCAAACCTGGGGCCAAGGCGACGCTGACCGTGTTCCGTCGCGGCGCCTACAAGGACCTGGTCGTCACCATTGGCGAGGATGAGCGCAGCAAGCGCCAGCTGGGCGCGGCGGCCGGCACCGATGGCGAAGCGACTCCTGCGACGGCGCCGAGCACGGCTCTGGGCCTGAAGGTGTCCGAGCTGACCGACGCGCAGCGCAAGGAGCGCAAGCTCAGTGCGGGCGTCAAGGTCGACAGCGCCACCGGTGCGGCTGCGCGCGCCGGGCTGCGCGAGGGCGATCTGATCCTCGCGGTGGACAACGTCGAGGTCGCGTCGGTCAAGGCCTTCCAGGCACAGATCGGCAAGGCGGACAAGACCAAGGCCATCAATCTGCTGGTGCGCCGTGACGATGTCACCAGCTTCGTGCTGCTGAAGCCGGCGCGCTGAAGCTGATCAAACCTGGGTGGATGGCTCGGGCTTTCCGCGATGCGGCAAGGCCGGATGGACTCGCGCATCGGGTTGTCCACCGCATCCCAAAGTTGGCGCCGGCTAACTTCGGCGCTGGCGCCCGGATTGTTCGCGCTGGCCGCTAAAATCAGGGTGTGATGCCCCCCGGAAACTGGGGTTGAGCGATGCAATCCGAGGCTACAGGCGCGGCCAGGATTCGATCCACAGGCAGTCCACAGGAGCTTGTGCATAAGTTGTGTATAAAATTCCTGTTGGCGGCCTGCAACGGCCGGAAAACCAATGCTGGCGCGGTTTTCCGGCAGGGCCTTTTGGCTACAATGAAAGCCCAACAAGCAGTTGCCATACCTTTTGTTGGAAGGCGCGTCACCTCTTCGACGTGCCTTTTTTTTGTTTACGGCACGGCCCTGGCGGGCCTCCACATCGCTGCGCGATATGGGCCTCCAACGCAATGGCGTTCGCCGTTGTGACTTCAGCGATCCGTGCAGCCGACGAGCATGAACCACATCCGCAACTTCTCCATCATTGCCCACATCGACCACGGCAAAAGCACCTTGGCCGACCGCATCATCCAGCGCTGCGGCGGCTTGAGCGACCGTGAGATGGAAGCCCAGGTGCTGGACTCGATGGACCTGGAGCGCGAGCGCGGCATCACCATCAAGGCGCAGACGGCCGCCCTGCAGTACAAGGCCCAGGATGGTCAGGTCTACAACCTGAACCTGATCGACACTCCGGGGCACGTGGACTTCTCCTACGAAGTCAGCCGGTCGCTGTCAGCCTGCGAGGGCGCCCTGCTGGTGGTGGATGCATCGCAGGGCGTCGAGGCCCAGACCGTGGCCAACTGCTACACCGCGCTGGACCTGGGCGTCGAGGTCGTGCCGGTGCTGAACAAGATGGACCTGCCGTCCGCCGACCCCGACAACGCCAAGGCCGAGATCGAGGACGTCATTGGCATCGACGCCGAGAACGCGATCCCCTGCTCGGCCAAGACCGGCATGGGCATTGACGAGATCCTGGAAGCCGTCATCACCCGGATGCCGCCGCCCCAGGGCAACCCCGACGGCCCGCCGCGGGCCATGATCATCGACGCCTGGTTCGACAACTACGTCGGTGTCGTGATGCTGGTGCGCGTGGTCGACGGCGAACTGCGCAAGAACGAGCGCATCCGCATGATGGCGACCAACTCGGTCTACCCCATCGAGCACCTGGGCGTGTTCACGCCCAAGAGCGAGAACCGCGACGCGCTGAAGGCCGGCGAGGTGGGGTTCATCATCTGCGGCATCAAGGAGCTGGCCGCGGCCAAGGTGGGTGACACCGTCACGCTGGAAAAGAAGCTGCCCAACAACGCGGGCCCGGCCACCGAGGCGCTGCCTGGCTTCAAGGAAATCCAGCCCCAGGTCTTTGCCGGCCTCTACCCGACCGAAGCCAGCGAGTACGACCAGCTGCGGGACGCGCTGGAGAAGCTCTGCCTGAACGACGCGTCCATCCGCTACGAGCCCGAGGTCAGCCAGGCCCTCGGCTTCGGCTTCCGCGTCGGGTTCCTGGGCCTGCTGCACATGGAGATCGTGCAGGAGCGCCTGGAGCGAGAGTTCGACCAGGACCTCGTCACCACGGCGCCCAGCGTCATCTACGAGGTGGAGCTGAATGACGGCGAGGTCATCCAGGTCGAGAACCCGTCCAAGATGCCCGATGTGGGCCGCATCCGCGAGATCCGCGAGCCCATCGTCACGGTGCATCTCTACATGCCGCAGGACTATGTTGGCGTCGTCATGACCCTGGCCAACCAGAAGCGCGGCATCCAGCTCAACATGGCCTACCACGGCAAGCAGGTCATGCTGACCTACGAGATCCCGCTGGCCGAGATCGTGCTGGACTTCTTCGACAAGCTCAAGAGCGCCTCGCGCGGCTATGCGTCCATGGACTACGAGTTCAAGGAATACCGCGCGGCCGACGTCGTCAAAGTCGACATCATGATCAATGGCGACAAGGTCGATCCGCTGGCCATGATCGTGCACCGCAGCCAGAGCCAGTACCGCGGCCGCGGCGTGGCGGCCAAGATGCGCGAGCAGATCCCGCGCCAGATGTACGACGTGGCCATCCAGGCCGCCATCGGCGCCAACATCATCGCCCGCGAGAACATCA